>SMDP01000099.1:5487-15493 GCA_012911965.1 Geitlerinema sp. P-1104 | reverse complement strand
TAGACTAAGGGCTGAAATTCCCACCCTTTCTAAGCTCTAGCGATTTCACCCCTGACCCCAGTGACCGTGACTCTCCCCAAGAGATTATGGCAAGATTAGGGCGGGGTCAAAAAACTGGCCCTTGCCAAGAAACCCAGACAATCGCAAACTTAAAGCTGAGAGTTCGGCAGCCCTGGAGGTCTTTCGGTGAAACGAGTTTTAGGCATTATTCTTGGTGGCGGCGCTGGAACGCGCCTCTACCCCCTAACCAAACTCAGAGCAAAACCCGCTGTTCCCTTGGCGGGCAAATATCGGTTGATTGACATTCCCGTCAGCAACTGTATCAATTCTGGGATTGACCAGATTTATATCCTTACCCAGTACAATTCCGCATCCCTGAACCGCCATATCGGGCGGACGTATAATTTTTCGAGCTTTACCGATGGATTCGTGGAAATCCTCGCCGCTCAACAAACGTCCGACAGTCCGGGATGGTTCCAAGGAACGGCGGATGCGGTGCGTCAGTACATCTGGCTCATGGATGAGTTGGATGTGGACGAATATCTAATTCTCTCGGGTGACCACCTCTATCGAATGGACTACAGTCACTTCATAGAGCGTCACCGGGAAACCAATGCGGATATTACCCTATCGGTCCTTCCCATTGATGAAGCACGGGCTTCAGATTTTGGCTTGATGAAAATTGATGACTCGGGACGAGTTATTGATTTCTCTGAAAAACCCAAAGGCGATGCCCTTAAAGCGATGCAGGTCGATACGAGTACCCTGGGCCTAGATCCGGCTCAGGCGAAGCAGAAGCCTTATATCGCCTCGATGGGCATTTATGTCTTCAAGCGGGAAGTTCTCAAGAAGCTGCTCACAGAGGCCCCTGACCAAACTGATTTTGGTAAAGAGATCATTCCTGGGGCCGCGATGGACCATAACATCCAAGCCTATCTGTTTGATGGCTATTGGGAAGATATTGGAACCATTCAGGCCTTCTATGAAGCGAATTTGGCGCTGACGCAACAGCCGAAGCCGCCTTTTAGCTTCTATAACGAGGACGCGCCCATTTATACTCGCCCTCGCTATCTGCCCCCGAGTAAGCTCCTCGATTGCCAAATCACGGAGTCTCTGGTGGGTGATGGCTGTATCCTCAAGGAATGCCGGGTCGATCGCTCGGTTCTGGGGGTTCGCAGCCGCATTAGCGCCGGAGCGGTGGTGGAAGATTCCCTGTTGATGGGGTCTGACTTCTATCAGTCCTTTGGTGAACGGACAGCAGAAGCCTCGGCTCCTTCTATGTCCCTGGGGATTGGTGAAAATAGCACCATTCGTCGGGCGATCGTGGACAAGAATGCACGAATTGGTAAAAATGTCAAGATTCTCAATAAAGAAAATATTGAGGAAGCGGATCGCGAAGACTTAGGCTTCTATATCCGCAGTGGCATCGTGGTGGTGCTGAAAAATGCCACCATCCCCGATAACTTCGTGATTTAGGGGCTGTAACGCCAGTTTCAGACCCCGATCGCCCCGGAGAGGAACAGCGGTTCACTGGGGAAATGTGCGCGATCGCCGTCTCGGGCGATCGCGTTCTGTAATCGGGGTCTGGCTAACCCTTTCGCGGCAGAATCGGGGCAACAATTCGGCAACGGTGAGAGAAACCGAACTCGACGCTGGAAGAAAATACATTAAACTTGATGATCAAAGGCAGACCCCACCCTGTGATCCACTGATTTTTTGACAATTCTCATGGCTGCAACGGACTTCAAAGACTACTATTCCATCTTGGGCGTGAGTAAAACGGCCAGCGCGGACGAGATCAAAAAAGCGTTTCGCCGTCTAGCTCGTCAGTATCACCCGGATATGAATCCGGGCGATCGCAATGCTGAAGCCCGCTTCAAAGAAGTTAGCGAAGCCTACGAGATTCTCTCGGACCCGGACAAGCGCAAACAATACGATCGCTTTGGCCAATATTGGCAACAGGCTGGAAACGGTGGCGGTTGGGGTGCTGGCGCTCCTCAAGGCGGCGCCACGGCCGGCGGCTTTGACTTTGATTTCAGTCAATATGCGAATTTCGATGAGTTTCTCGAATCCGTCCTCGGCGGCGTGGGGGGACGGACGCGATCGCAGTGGTCTTCCTATGGAGGCGCGTCCCCCAAAAGTTCGAGCCGCTCCTCTGGCTTTAGCGGTGGCTTTGAAGACTTCGCCGGTTACAATCGTCGCAGTACCGGTATCTCCCTAGACCAAGAAGCCACCCTCAGCCTCTCCTTCGCCGAAGCCTTCCATGGGGTACAAAAACGCCTCAACGTCAGTGGTCAAAAGGTCTCCGTTCGCATCCCTCCCGGCGCTAAAACCGGCAGCCGAGTGCGCGTCAAGGGCAAAGGCAAAAAAGATGGCTATGGCCGCCAAGGAGACCTCTATCTCAACATCGAGCTGAAACCCCATCAGTTCTTCCACTTCGACGGCGATAACCTGGTCTGTGATGTTCCCATCTCCCCCGATGAAGCGGTCTTAGGGGCAAAAATCGATGTCCCCACCCCCGATGGAACCGTGACCGTGAGCATTCCGGCCGGAGTGCGATCGGGGCAAATGTTGCGCCTACGAGGCAAAGGCTGGCGGCTGCCTAAAAGCGGCGCTCGCACGGATCAACTGGTTAAGGTGGACATCACCCCCCCCAGCCACCTCAGCGACGAGGAACGACAGCTGTATGAACGTTTGCGGGACTGTCGCCAAGAAAACCCCCGCCAAACCCTAGAACATCTGGGCCTGTGACCAACTCCCCCAGGGTCTAGGTATCATCCTGATGGTACAACTGTCCTAGGGCATCGGTAAATTGATGTAAGATGCGGGCCTCAATGGCTTCGGCGGTGGCTTGGTCTGTATGGGCCACTAGAGCGCGCACTTCGTTAATCAGCGACTCGGTCTGTTGGTCGATCGCCGCGATCGCCGCCTGTAAGTGTTGGTTAGCCGCTTCACAGACGGCTGCTTCCACATCTCGATCTAAACCAATCACCGTGTGGAGGTCATCCCCAGTCGAGGTATCCAAGGAACGAGATTTAGCGGCTTGAGATGGGGTCATCTCCGACTCGGCCGGATTAAGAGCGGTTTTCTTCGGCAGCATCGACCCATCCATGGTCATCTCGTCAAAATCCTCGTCCCCGAGATCTTCGGGATCAAAGGGCTGAAGGACGCTGGCATAATAGGCCTGCTCCATGGTGCGACAGAGCCGTTGGGCGATGCTTTTATAGATATCCACAGGATTGAGGCAATGAGCTGAGCCATAAAGCCGTAGCCGCAGTTCACTGGCGGTTTGACACAAATCCAGTAGGGATTGGGCCAGATTATCAAACTCCTCATGATTGAGATGATTCCAATCGGGGAGGGTATAGGCAAACTTGCCGTTAATCGCTGAATACAACAGGGTTTTAGCTTGGCTGAGATTGCCCGATTGGGACAGTTGCAGCCGTAAGTCAAACCAGCGATCGAGGGACCCATCACTACCACTACCCTGGGTGAAAGGCAAAAAAGCCTCATCAAAGGCGATGGGAGGGTCTAACTCCGGATAGAGGGGATCGAGGATGGCGATCGCCCGCAGGGAGAGGTTGAAATATAAAGATTTCTTGTTAATCCGAGCCACCACTCGCACCAACGCCTCTTCTAACTGCTCCCGAGTCACAAAAGTGGTTCGCAGCTCATTGAGTAGCACCCGCCAGTCCAGGGATTCTAAGCGTCGGGAGTCGTTTTCCCAGCGTTGCTGACAGACGCACAGCAACAATTTCTTCAGGCGATTTGTGTCCGAGTCCCCCGCCAATTGCGCGATCGCTCGGTTCAAGCGTTCCTTCTCTACCATAAACCTTGAGGCAGCACTCTTAGATCACATGACAGCGTTCCCGGCATACCCTCCACTGATAACGTTAATCTCTCTGTGTTTGATTTTAGGCGGGTCTGTCAACAACACCCTAATTCTGGCCCTGGGTCATACTCATTGGGGTCTTTCTGGTCCGGTCAGATTTAGGGGAATGGCCCATGATGGCAGGGAGATTCTCTAAAATAAGACGTACAATACTGCTCAATCTGCCGCCCAGGCAAGTACAAGATGCCAAAAGTTGACCAACAGACGCTAGCGGTTCTGTCTCAGGAGATTTCTGGGGATTCCAAACTCAATATTAACTTTATCTTTCTCTCAGTTGCCTCTTGTATTATTGCCACCTGCGGGCTATTACTCAATAGTTCCGCCGTCATTATTGGCGCGATGATTGTCGCCCCTTTGATGTTACCCTTACGAGGCTTAGCTTTGGGGGCGATGAAGGGAGATGTATTTTTGTTTCGCCGGGGTATCACCACGCTCCTGGTTGGAACTCTACTGTCGGTGCTTCTCTCGGCGGTGATTGGGGCGATTGCCAGTATTCCCTTCACGGAGTTTAGCCCGGAAATTCTGGCGCGGACTCAACCCAACCTCTTGGATTTAGTGATTGCGTTGGCGGCGGGAGCGGTAGGTGGCTTTGCCAAGGTGCGCCCGAAAATTAGTGATGCGATCGCTGGAACGGCTATTTCTGTGGCCCTGATGCCCCCGCTCTGTGTGGTCGGCTTATCCCTCTCCCAAGGGGCAACCTTCGCCGCGCGGGGCGCTTTTTTGCTCTACACAACCAACCTCTTGGGCATTACCCTGGCCTGCATTACCGTCTTTATCTGGGAAGGGTATTATGTCGAAAAAATCCGTATGGCTCGGGCCTTAACCTATACGGTCTTGCTGACGGTGCCGATTATCCTCCCCCTATCCATTAGTCTAGGGCAACTGTTGCGACAAACTCGCCTACAATCGACCCTGCGATCAATTCTGGTCACGCGCACGATTACCGTCGGACAACAAGTGGAATTGATGCACACCAACATTAACTGGAATCGAACCCCTCCCGAGGTCTATCTCCGAGTTCGCACTCGCCCGGAAGCACCCCTGACCCCCAAACAAGTCTTTGAGGTGGAACGGCTGGTGACCCGGGAAATGCGTCAAGATTTTATCTTGGTGTTTCAGGTGGAGAGTTTTGAGGAAATTCGCTCCGAAGACTTGTTTGGCTATCGGACTCCCTATCAGGAGTCAGAGGAGGATGAGGTTGTCCCCACCTCCGACCCCCTCTCCCGAGAAACCTTGGCAAGGATGACTCGAAGTATCGGGGATTTATATAACGTTCTCAACCAACCTATGCAGCGACGAACGCTTCAGGGTCGAGATTCTGGTAACTAGGGGGGTCCAATCTGGTTCTAGACTAGAGCGCCGACAAACGACGGGATACGAACAACCCGCCGTTTCCAAGGCCTTGGTGAGACTGGCCACCCATCATCAGGCGTCAGGCCATCCGTTGTCTCAAGAGCCAGACGCAGAAGGTTAACACCAGTAAAATAGTGCTGGAGGGAGCGGTTTCGGGGACTTGCACCGCCGTTTCATAGGGGCTATTTAAATCTGCCTGAGATAGAGTCCAAGATGGGCTATCGAGTTGTAGGGTTTGGCTTTGGGCTGGCACGATCAGTTCCTCAGAATCGCAAGTTTGCATGATAGAATTGAAGGCTTAACAAACCTAGTGTGATTGGGCTAAACCATTCAGTTGAAGGGTTGCTTTTAAGCTAAGTGAGACTCCTATGAGTCGGTGAGTGTCTTAGAAAATCTGAACTCTCAATCCGTTCAGGATCGTTGAGGGCAGACTCGATCTCGCTGTGAGTGGTCATGGAGGGGGTGGTCGTTCATGATTAAAACTCCTCTAATAAGGCTAGCTGATGAAAAAGTTCCTCTGGCAATGGATCTTGTTAGCCAAAACTGAGCCAACAAGATCCATTGAGCATCGGATGGCTCCCAACACGGATACAAGTGCCGGGTCACGCAAGACTGTGATTGGGTCTTACAGAATCGCCGAATTCCCTGATGTAATGGGAGTTCTAGGCGGCACATCCATCTGATAAAATGCGATGTATTCATTATAAGCTCATTTTTGGCTCTGTCAAGATATGAGTAAAAGTCATCCATTAGTGAGTAATTCTTGACTCATCACCGGGACATCGACAGGAAGGAGATTGATCACCGTGGCAGCGACACTCAAGGCCTCTGTAGAGGGGCTTCGACAGGTTGATTACGCACGACGTTATAAGGGTTGGCTCAAGGCATCCTCTGAGTGGTGTGAAGCGGCATCCACCTCAGCAGCAACCTTGAAACGGTTTTGGCGGCGGTTGCCGGTGCGATCGCAAACCTTTGTCGCCATCTGTGAGGCGGTGGATGTCTCTTGGCAGGAGGTGGTGGCCGTCTCTCCCGTCAGCGATGCCCCGCTCCCCTGCCCGAACTCCTCCCTGTCTCAGTCTGTGACCTCAACGATCCCGTCAACGGCTCCTGTGACCCAGGTTCCCAGGGAGCGCCATTTAGACTTTTTCGCCTATGATGAAGCCTGGGTCGGACGAGAGGCAGTTTTGGCTCAGTTGAGTGAGCAATTACACCAGTCTTGCCGTCTACTGGTGTTGTTGGGAATCACGGGAATTGGTAAAACAGCCCTGGGGGAACGCCTGGCAATCTCCTTGTATCCAGAATGGACTGGGAAAGAGTGGCAACAGTTACTACGGGAGAATCTAGATAACGATCGCCAGCCCAACGACTTTATCAGTGTGGCCAGCCGTTGGTGGGAGCAATGGGGCTATCCCCTAGAGGGGGCAAAAGATGGGCAAATCCTCGTCGATCGCACGGCTCAGTATTTTCTCAATCATCCCCTGTTGCTGATTATTGACTCCTTGGAGATGATGCTGCAAGGCAATGAAGAGGAGGGCTGGAGCGACTTTAAAGACCCCTTATGGGCCTCATTTTTTGAGGCAGTGTTGGCGGCCCCAGTCTGTCAGGGGCGGATTATTCTCACGTCTCAGGATTTTCCGGGACAACTCCCGGCACGATATAGCAATTTTTGGACCTGCGAGTTTCTTGGGGGCCTCAATGAAACAGAACAGCTCGCCTTATTTGCTAAGGCCAATTTGGATCTGACGCCAGAGAGTCAGAACTACCTAGGACGGATTGGCGCCGCCTATGAAGGACATCCTCTAGCCTTGCGGGTGATTGCTGGGGAAATCTCCAATGCCCCCTTCTCAGGAAATGTGCGGGCCTATTGGCATAAATATGGTCAGGAGATCGAGGAAGTGGAAACGGCGCTAGCTCAGGCTAAACTGGGGCAAACGACGTCGGCGACGGATCACTGGCAACTTCATGAATGTACCCGCCTGTTACGGATGAAGGTTCGCGATCGCCTAGAACAAACGTTTCTGCGCTTGAAGCGAGAAGCCCCGGCGGCCTATATCTTACTGTGTGAGGCCTCGGTCTATCGTTGCCCGGTCCCCGAGTCGTTCTGGCTTTCCCATTTGCAAGATTGGGACTATCGCGAGGCGGAGGCTCAACTGGCGTTGGATATTTTGCGCGATCGCTATCTCGTTGAGGAAATCACTGAGGGCGATCGCCTCTTGTTACGTCAACATAATCTAATTCGTAGCGTTGCCCTGAGTCATTTGCAGGGGTTAGATTGAGAGAATGAGGAACCTCCAGGCAGACTCATCACTCGATAATAGGCAGACCGTGTCTCAGGAAATTTCTCAGTCTGTATTTCGTCAGCAACTCTTAAAACGGTTACAGCTGACCCCCGCTAGCTTGCGACGCATTTCTCCGCGAAGTCGACGCAGCCAATATCGTGCAGCTCTCAATTGGCTCATTCACTATGAACCTCCTTCCCCAAGCTCCAATTTAGATCAGGTGCGTGGCTATGTTGAGGCCTTTCGCCATTTAAGGGAAGTGGACGATTGGCAACGCTGTCAGGACTTATTGCTGTTGCCCTTAGAGCCAATCACTGGGGAGCCTCTCCATAAGCAACTGGAGATTTGGGGCTATTATCAAGAACAGATGGAGATGTATGAACCGTTGTTGGGGAAAGGAGATGCACTCCTGAATTTGGTCTGTTTAGAGGGGTTGGGCAAGGCTTACTCCTGTTTAGGCAATTATAGTCAGGCGATCGCCTGTCATCAACAGCATTTAACCCTGGCTCAACGGCTGGGAGATCAGCAAAATGAAGCGATTGCTTTAGGCAATTTAGGCTTAGAATGTTACTATTTGGGGGAGTATGAGCGAGCCATTTGCTATTTTCAGGATGGCTTGAAGTTGGCTAGACTTTTGGGCGATCGCGCCGGGATTGGCCAGGCCTTGGGTAATTTAGGCTTAGCCTTACATGAACAAGGGGATTATGAGCAAGCGATCGCCTATCATGAACAAGATTTAGCCATTGCTCAGGAGTTAAATGACCGGCGAGGGATCGGCCAGGCTCTCGGAAATTTGGGATTTGCTTATTATGCGTTGGGAGATTATTCCCAAGCTCTTGGCTATGAGGAGCGATATTTAGATATTTCTCGTAAGATTGGTTTTCGGGAAGGAGAGGCGATCGCCCTCTCGAATATGGGAGAAACCTATATCGGTCTAGGGCGCTATGAGGAAGCCACGGAGAGTCTGCAACAGGCTTTAGAGATCACTCGGGAGATTGGCGATCGTCATGGGGAAGCCGAAGGCTTAAAAAACTTAGCTGAACTGTATCAACAGCTCAAGAACCCTGAACGGGCGATCGGCTACTGTCAGCAAGCCCTGAGTATTGCCAAAAGTCTGGGGATTCCTCTAGTTCACGACTGTGAAAAACTCCTAGCCAGCCTCACGGCTGAATCAACGTGAGCGCGACTTAATCGATATTTTAATCCACATTGGGATGGCGATCGCTATCGAGCAAGCGTTTCGCAATCTCAACCTTAGCGGCTAGAATTTCAGGAGTATCTTGATGTTCAACAGAAGTATTGAGAATGTCCATGGCAATTCCCACATCATTAATCCGATTCAGGGAATTAGAATAGCGGGAGGCTTCTCGAACTGTTGAGCGATAGACAATCATAAAAGTTGCACCAATAAAATTGGTAATAATCCCGGCAATGACCCCAATGGTCGCCACATCACTATTATTATTGCTTGTGATCACTGATGTCGCCATATCCGACTCCTGAGACCGTCGCACCTCGCCAGGTTCGGCAACTCCTGTATCTGGGGATCTGTTGGGAGACTCCGCCGGGTTTAAATCATAGAGGGTGATCGCCAACGAGGCTAAAATCAACAAAAATCCTAAAATCATCACCACAACACTGGTCATAAAAATGACCTGAACTTCCATTAAGTTCCGTTGATAGTATTTCTCTAAGCTAGCATTAGCCATATTCCAGCTAAAGTTACGAATTTTCAACTGAGCTTCCTCAATTTTTTCTTCCGCCTCCTTCATCTTTTGTGACTGCTGCTGGTTCCAACGGTCTAACCCATAGTAAATCCCCCCGATAACAAGATTAGCCAGACCTAAAACTATCGCAAAATAGAAACTATTTTCCAGGAAGCCAATATCTCCCTGAACAGTCATCAGTTCTCGACTTTTACGTGAAAGTTCTGCATCCAATTCCTGAAAGTTTATGGTTTGCCCTAGATAACTGAGAGTAATATCATCCAGAGAAAAATCATCTTCAACTGATTCAAATCTACGAATTGTTGCCAAGTGAGTTTGTAACAAGTCACGACGCCGTTCAATTCGTTGCTGGTAGTCAACCTGATACCCACGCAATTGACCGATTTCTCGCGTCAGTTTGCGGTTGTCTTGGCTAAGTTGATCATTGTCTTCTCGAAGTCGATTATTATCGTCTCGGAGTTGAGCAACTTCTGAATTCAAACGGGCACGATCAGCCATTAAACCACGAATTTGTTGTTGTTCTTCATTGAGTTCTACCCCGTCAGCATCAGTCTCTGCTTGTTGGATTTCAGCTATCATAGCTTGGGCTTGAGGCGCTTCTAATAGTTGGACTTGAGAGGTCTGTTGAGTTTCGGATATCTCTTGTCCATCGTCTAAGTTTCTCTGGGTACGATCCACCGTTTCCAAAAGCTCTCGCAGCGCGATAAGCTCTCGTTTAATCTCCACATCTTCCGATAACGCATTGCGATCGCGCA
>SMDP01000099.1:0-4770 GCA_012911965.1 Geitlerinema sp. P-1104 | reverse complement strand
GAGAGGCACTAAGATAGCCCATTAAGGGAACTCCCGCTCGTCGCAGTCGTTCCCAAGCATCGAGGATGGGGTTGAGGATGCGATCGCGGGCCTCATCGGGCAGACTATCGAGGAACCAGTAAATCAGAGAACCATCCACCATCGCCAACAGCGGCGTTTCCGGGTGCTGACGGCGTAACTCCACCCCTAACGTAGCCAACTCCTGGGCCTCCGACACCGCCCGCCGATAGCCCATCCATTCCTCCGTCCGAATCCCCCATTGGCGTGACGCATATAAGTCTTCCGGGCGATAGAATACCTCCGGCACACTATCGAGAACCGGGGCGCGATTCTGCCCATAATGCAAAACAACCCGCCCAATGTTGAGGAGATAGCAATAGGCGATTTCATGCTGGTTGGGGGCAATTTGCGAGCCATCTGTGGCGATGACGGTATGTTCTGAGGGGGGCCGTTGGAGAAGGATGTGACTCTGGAGGGGTTCGACTGGGGTGGCGGCCGAAAACCAGATGCGATCGCGCCATTGGTCTTGAGCCGCCACTAACGCCTCCTGATGCTCACAGGCCGTCTCAAACAACCCCTGAGCCAATTCGAG
Organism: Geitlerinema sp. P-1104; assembly: GCA_012911965.1. Classification (GTDB taxonomy): domain Bacteria; phylum Cyanobacteriota; class Cyanobacteriia; order Cyanobacteriales; family Geitlerinemataceae; genus Sodalinema. Next base: position 4,178 of record SMDP01000099.1, on the reverse strand, counting down.
CCGTTTCTGAGCCGCGACGGCTTCTTCCCGCAAATGTTCGCCAATACCGGGTAGGAGTTTTGTGACTTGGTTGAGATCGAGCATGGGGAAGGGAACAGGGAACAGAGAACAGGGAAGAGAAACAACGTAGGGGCGTACCGCAAGTGGCGCGCCCTCTTCCGGCAATAGGCAACAGGCAATAGGGGAATTACTTGAAACGATGCAAGAGACGGGTAGGGTGCGTCCCGGCTCCAATCAAGGTTAGGCTTAGACCACTCGGCTAAAACTTGCCGGAACGCACCGCTTCGATAGCAATAGAGAAATTACGTGAAACGATGTAAGAGTTTTAACAGTTTTTTCGTGGTACTGGTTAACTGGGTTCGCTTGTAGGCATCCGCCGCCTTGCGGATACATTCAGCTTGAGTGGGATAGGGATGAATCACACTAGAGAGGGTTTTTAACCCCAATCCGCCCACCATCGCCGTGGTGATTTCACTAATCGACTCTCCCGCATGACGCGAGACAATCGTGGCTCCGAGGATTTTGTCCGACCCTTTCTCATGGAGAAGCTTCAGAAAGCCGTCCGTTTCCCCATCGGCGATCGCCCGATCCAAATCCTTAAACTCTATCTTAATCGTTTTGGTCTCAATGCCGTTCTCTTGTGCCTCTCCTTCATAGAGTCCCACATGAGCCACTTCTGGGTCAGTATAGGTCACCCAGGGCATCACCACACTGCTTAACTTCGGTCGGCCCAAGCCAAAGGGGGCAAATAGGGTATTCTGAATCACAATCCGAGCCGCTGCATCCGCCGCATGGGTAAACTTCCAATTCATGCAGATATCCCCCGCCGCATAAATTTTGGGGTTGCTGGTTTGTAAATACTCATTCACCTCCACCCCTCGGCGATTGTAAGCCACACCCGCCGCATCCAAGTTTAAGCTTTCCACATTCGGCGCCCGTCCCGCCCCAATCAGGATCTCATCCACAACCACCTGTTTTTGAGTCCCCTTGTGGTTGAATGTCAGGACTTTGCCTTCTGCTGTCTTCTCGACTCGCTCCGGTTCACAACCGAGAACCAACTCAATCCCTTCCCGGATAAACCTCTGTTGCACAATCTCCGCCGCATCAGCATCTTCCCGATGCAACAAATGGGAATGACGATGAATCAATGTCACCTGAGAACCCAGACGACGAAAAGCTTGAGCCAATTCACAGCCAATGGGGCCCCCGCCAATCACCGCTAGACGCTTGGGACGTTCGGTGAGGTTAAACACCGTCTCATTGGTGAGATAGCCAGCTTCTGCCAATCCGGGCGTTTGGGGGTGAACGGCCCTGGCCCCCGTGGCGATGACGGCTTTTTTATAGTTGAGGGTAACCTCATCGACTTGAATGGCTTGATTGTCGGTAAAACTGCCATTTCCGAGGAAGATATCAACGCCAGCTTTGGCAAAGCGATGAGCCGAATCATGATGACTAATCCCGGCCCGGATTTTCCGCAACCGTTCCATCACGGCCGCGAAATCCACGTCAATCCTCTCTGGGGTGGCAATGCCATAGTTGGGGGCATTCCACATCTCCCCCACCACACGGGAGGAGCGAATTAAGCTTTTGGAGGGAACGCAACCGGTATTGAGGCAATCGCCACCCATTAAATTCCGTTCAACAAGAGCCACTTTGAGGCCAATATCTAAGCCGGCCGCCCCGACGGCGACCACTAGGCCAGCGGTTCCGCCGCCAATGACTACTAAGTCATAGCAATCAGCGGGTTTGGGATTCACCCAATCGGGGGGATGGGTTTGTTGGAGGAGTTCACGGTTGTACTCATCCATGGGGGAGATGCTGGAGGTGTGAAAGGCGGAGTTAGGCATGGGGGAAGAAGGGAACAGGGAATAGGGAATAGGGAACAGGGAACAGGGAACAGGGAACAGGGAACAGGGAACAGGGAACAGGGGGGAGAAAGGCAATAGGCAAGAGGGGAGAACCTACCCCTAACCCCTCCCACCGAGGGGATGGCAACAGGCAAAAGGGGTAGGGTGCGTCCTGGCATCGGTTCATTTTGGCCATTGACCACTCGACTTGAACTTGCCAGAACGCACCGATGCGCGGATTATTCACCCTTAATCACTTGCTCGCCGACGCTTTCGGCCAGGGCGTTGCGGGCGATGCGGGTGACGTAAATGGTGACGGCAACGGTGGCGATGAAGCCAATAATCTGTAAAATCCGTTGCAACAATTCCGCTTGGGGATCTGCTGTGGCGGCCCCGGTTCCTAGGGTGGCTAAACTTCCGGCCAGAGAGCCAATATAGACATACATGATGGTTCCGGGAATCATGCCCAGAGACCCGAGAACGTAGTCTCTAAGGGAGACGTTGGTGACGCCGTAGGCATAGTTGAGGAGATTGAAGGGAAAGATGGGGGAGAGACGCGTGAGGAAGACAATTTTAAAGCCTTCTCGTCCGACGGCCTCGTCGATCGCAGAAAATTTGGGGTTACTGGCAATTTTCCCCGCGACCCAATCACGAGCTACATAGCGGCCAATGAGAAAGGCTAGGGTTGACCCGAGGACGGCTCCGATGAAGACATAGAGGGAGCCGAAAACGACCCCAAACACCACGCCACCACCGAGGGTGACGATGGAACCGGGCAGAAAGGCGACGGTGGCGATGATATAGAGGCCAATGAAGGCCAGGATGCCTAGGGTTCCTAGGTCTTGGATGCTTTGCAGGGCTTGTTGTAGCCACTGTTGGGGGTTGAAGCCCACTGGGGAGTCTTGGGCCAGAACTGGGGTAACAGCCCCGAGCAAAAACCAGGACAGAAATGGCAGGCTGATGGAAAACATAGGCGCGATCGCAGTCTGGGGAGGTTTGGGCGAGAACATGGGAACCTGTGCCGATGACGAGTGCTTCTAGTTAGGGGTACGCTCGTTAACGGCGGCTGGATGTGGGGAGGGTTCACTTTTGTCCGGCTTGGGCGATCGCCGCTTGTCCCGCGTCGGAGAAGGCATAGCCGAGGAAGGCTTGAACCATCTCGTTGGCGGGATCTTGATACACGTAGTAGAGGGTCCGCCGATAGGGATATTGTTCGGCGATGGGGGTTAACCCGTCGATGGCCACGGGACGGACGGTGCTTTGGTTGAAAATTTGGGCGGCGGTGGCGTAGCCAATGCCGTCATCACCTAAGGCCCGCAACATGGGGGTGGTGGCATCCCGGTCTAAGGTGGTGATGTTGGGCGTATTGCCAAAGTCGCCGCCGTTGAGAACCAGCTCGCGGAAGGTTTGGTGAGTGCCGCTGACGGGAGGACGATTGAGAACACGAATGTGTTTGTCGGGACCGCCAATCTCTGACCAGTTGGTGAGTTCTCCTCGGAAGATGGCAACGGCTTCTTGTTGGCTGAGTCCCTGGCCAAAGGGATTGTTAACCCCCACCACGAGGGCGATCGCATCTTGGGCGACGGGAACGGCCACAAGGCTTTGGGCTTGTTCTTCAGCCGTGAGAGGACGGGAGGACGCGCCCAGGTCGGCATTCCCCGCTAACACGGCGTTTATACCATCTCCAGACCCAGTGGCTGAGGTGGTGACGGTTACTCCTGAAAAACTCTCTTCAAAGCCCTGTTTTAAGGCGCTATTGATAGACACCATAGCGGTAGACCCTTGCAGGTCGAGGCCGCTTCCGCTGGGAAGACTCTCGGGGACGGTGAATCGGCCCGGTGTTGCTGAGGAAGGGGAGGCTGTTGAAGGGGAAAGATTGTTAGAGGGGGTGGTCTCAGATGGGATGGAAGGGTTATCTGATTGGTCATCAGGGACGCGAGCGAAGACCCAATAGACCCCAACACTGATGAGGGCGAAGACCAGGATATAGACAATGGGCGGCGGTCCAGATTTTGACTGTGACATGGTTTAGGAGGGGGACCAGTGATTAGGTAGAATCATCGAACTGTTGCAAGCGGCGATCCACTTCCTCGTCGAGCTGATGGCGTTTCCAGTCGGCGTCCGTGTCGGCCGGTTGAGCTTGGGAGAGTTCGGCTAGGGCCTGTTCTTCGAGGCGTTGGAGTTCTAGGCGGCTTCGGGCTTCATCGAGGTGCGATCGCGCCGCTTCTAATTCCTGTTGACGAGAGACTTGGCTGAGGGGATCGAGAACGTCTCCGAGTTCAGCCATATCCTTGAGATGCTCGACATCGAGGCGATAGGCTTCGAGTTGAA
>SMDP01000098.1 GCA_012911965.1 Geitlerinema sp. P-1104 | reverse complement strand
GCTGAGTGGGTTGGCCCCTATGATGATTTGAAATTAGGACTACATCGGGCCGCCCAGTATTATTACTATCCGGGTTGGTGGGAACCGGGGGCGACATTGGATGTGTTAGTCAATCGCCCGATGTGGGAGCGTTTGCCCGAGGAATATCAACAGGTGTTTGTGGCGGCTACGGTGGAGGCCAATATGACCATGTTGGCGCAGTATGACGCGCTCAATGGTGAGGCGTTACAGCAGTTGATTGAGGGGGGAACGATTCTCTCGGGCTTCTCTGAGGAGATTATGCAGCGCGGTGAGGAAATTGCCTTGGAGATTTATGAGCAAAATGCTCAAGAGAATGCCTCGTTTAATGAGGTTTATGAGAGTTGGCGTCCCTTCCGGGAGGTGGTACAGCGTTGGCATCACCTGAATAAGTTTAGCTTTGCACAATATTCACGAGACCAGGGCTAATGAGTGGTTACGACGACTGGAGGGAGTCTTGGAGGGCCCGAGTCGTAGCTTCTAGGGGAGGGCGCAGGGTGAGGTAGAGAAGAAGGCCCAGCAGGGGAGTGAGGGAGACCGCCCAGAATAGCTTCGGGTTGTCGAGACCGCGTCGGGCCATGTCATCGCCGAGGAGGGCGGGAACTAGGGCGCAGAGGAGACAGAAGTCTAGACTCATGACATGGATAAAGCGGCTGGTTTGCCATTGTTGGCTGAAGTCACTCCAATTCCCCTGACTGAGTCCCAATCCTAGTAGGGCGATCGCCCCTAGGGTTAAAAGACCTCCTAAAATCCGCGAGTCCCAAAATTTCAGGAAGGGGTTGAGATCTCCCTCTAGGTTCGGGTTGGGATCTCGCAGGGCCAGATAGGGCAAAATGGCAAACGCCCCCACGCCAAAGGAGGCGGCTGCAAATACCCAAGCCCCAATCTTCTGGCCCCGCCCGTCAGCAAACATCATCGCACCATAGGCGAAGGGAAAAATTCCCATTAGGTTAAATAGGGCGATAATAGCCGGGTTGAGACCGTCCCAGTTGCCGGAGGAGAGATTAATAATTAAATCTACGGTTTCTGGGCGATCTGGGGGGGCGAGTAAGAAAGCATAGCCGAGGAAGGCTAGCCAAAGTACGGTAAAGAAAATGCGACGGGTCATGGGGGGGAAGAAGGCAATAGGGGGAAGAAGGCAATAGGCAGTAGGCAATAGGCAGTAGGGGGGACCTACCCTCAACCCCTTTCGGGAGGGGTTGATAATTGGCAAGTTGGGACGTTACTCCCATTCAATGGTTCCGGGGGGTTTGGAGGTGACGTCGTAAACCACTCGGTTGACTCCGGCCACTTCGTTGACAATGCGGTTGGAAATGAGTTCGATGAAGTCATAATCAACCCGTGACCAATCGGCGGTCATCCCATCTTCACTGGAGACAAAGCGCAGCACAATGGGATAGGCGTAGGTGCGTTGGTCGCCCATGACTCCGACACTGCGAATGGGGAGTAAGACGGCGAAGGCTTGCCAGAAATCATGGTAGATGCCATGACGATTGATTTCTTGGCGCACGATGTAATCGGCATCCCGTAGGATTTTTAACCGTTCGGGGGTGACTTCTCCGAGGATGCGGATGGCTAGGCCGGGGCCGGGGAAGGGATGACGACGGACGATTTCTTCGGGGAGGCCAATGGAACGCCCTAAGTTACGAACTTCGTCTTTGAAGAGTTTTCGCAGGGGTTCGATGAGTTTGAATTGTAGGTCTTCGGGTAAACCGCCGACGTTGTGGTGACTCTTGATTTTGACGGCGACTCGTTCCCCGGTTTTGGGGTCGACGTTGGAGTCGGCGGATTCGATGACGTCGGGGTAGAGGGTTCCTTGGGCGAGGTAGTCAAAGGGGCCGAGGCGACGGGATTCTTCCTCGAAGACGCGGATAAATTCATGGCCGATGTGACGGCGTTTTTCTTCGGGATCGGTGACACCGACGAGTTTTTCGAGGAAGCGATCGCGGGCGTTGACGTATTCGACGGGGATATGGAATTGATCCCGAAACAACTTAACCAGCCGTTCGGGTTCATATTTACGCATGAACCCCTGATCGATAAACATACAGGTGAGATTGTCGCCGATGGCTCGGTGCAGGAGAAAGGCGAGGGTAGAAGAATCGACGCCACCGGATAGGGCTAACAGCACTCGTTTGTCACCGACTCGGGCGCGAATTTCTCGGATGGACTCTTCGACGAAGGCGGCGGTGGTCCAGGTGGGTTCGCAGTCGCAGATGTGATAGACGAAGTTGCGGACGAGGGCCTGTCCACCGACGGAATGTACGACTTCTGGGTGGAATTGTACGCCGTAGATCTGCCGTTCATGGTTGGCGATCGCCGCGTTGGGGGTGTTGTCGGTATGGGCCAGAATCTCGAAGCCTTCGGGGAGATGGGTCACGGAATCACCATGACTCATCCACATGGTGGTTCCCTGTTCGACGTTGGTGAGAAGATCGGTGGGGTCGTCGATATGTAGGGCGGCTTTCCCATATTCGGCTAACTCGGCTCGTTCGACGCTGCCGCCGAGTTGTTGAACCATTAACTGCATTCCATAACAGACTCCCAAGATGGGGACACCCAGTTGCCAAATGTCGGGGTCACATTGGGGGGCGTTCTCGTCATAGACCGAGTTAGGACCCCCCGAGAGGATAATTCCTTTGGGGTTGAGCCGTTCTAAGTCTGCCGCACTGGTGCGATAGGACAAGACCTCAGAATAGACCTCGGTTTCGCGAATCCGACGGGCAATCAGTTCTGAGTATTGAGACCCAAAATCCAAGATAACGATGAGTTGACGTTGGGTGTCCTGGGTATCGGTGTCGAGGTGGGTGGGTTCTGGAGTCTGGGTTTGAGCGGTCATGGGTAGGCAAGATGGGGGAGGGTGGATGCGGAAACAGCCACCCTACCGAAATGAATGGCTATCTCTACGATAAGCATCCATTTTAAGGGCAAGTGGGTCATTCCTGCCAGGGCGATCGCCCCCGGAAGACTCAGGTTTGTGATTGGGATTTTGCTAAAGAACGTAAATATGTAGGCCGAGGGTGAGCAGGAAGGTGAGTTGGGCGGTGATGGCAAATAGGTAAAACACGGTTCGAGGACGAAACACCGATAACATCAGACCGATACTTTTAAGATCTACCGTTGGACCAAAGACGAGGAAGGCCAGCAGGGCACTACTGGTGAACATGGAGGCGAAGGAAAGGGCGAAGAAGGCGTCGACGGTGGAACAGATGGACACGACTAGGGCTAGTAACATCATGGTCAGGATGGGAACAATGGTTCCTTGACCTAAGCTGACGATGGTCTCCCGAGGAACGGCGGTTTGGATAATGGCGACAATGCCACTCCCGAGGACAAGTACACCACCGAGTTCGCGAATTTCCCGAATAATGTTATCGACAAATACCACCATCCGATTGGCGTTTTGCTGGGTTCCTAAGAGGAGAGTTCCTAAATCGCCTCCCATGACGGCGGCGTTTTCTAGGGCGATGGGTTGACTGGTTCCTAGAAAATAGGTTCCTGATCCGAGTAGGGGGGAGATGGGTTCCTCGGTTGGGGTGGCGATCGCCCGGGGCATCGAACGCACTAATTTCGGGTGCAGCATGGAGCGAATGTCTTTCTGAACGCTGAAAATCACGCCAATGATGGTGGCAATAATCAGGGTGAGAAGGACACGCCAAAAGACCATTTCCGGGCGATCGCGGAATGCGATCCAGGTGGACCAAATGACAATTGGGTTAATGGTTGGGGCGGCGAGTAGAAAGCCGATAGCCACAGCGGAAGGCACGCCCTGGGCTAACAGTCGCCGAGCTACGGGAACGTTGCCGCATTCACAAACGGGAAACAGAAAGCCAATACAACTGCCGACCAATGCCCCTAACACGGCATTCCGGGGCATCATGGCAACTAATTTACGCTCGTTGACAAAGGCTAGGAGGGCGCTGGAGAGTAGCACCCCTAGCAGCAGAAAGGGCAAGGCTTCAACGAGCAGACTAAAGAAGATGGTAAAGGCGTAATTGAGCTGGGTCATATACGGCGGCTCTTACTCAAGTGTGAGGGCGAGAGGGACGACTGGGACAGTGTGGGTGGGTAATCTGTTGGTGGGGAATTCAGGATTTAGTGGAAATTCAGATGTCCAGAAAAAAGCCGTCCCAATGGGACGGCGCTATTTTAGCAAACCTCTCGGGGCCAGGATCTCACTTGCTCAAGGGCTAACTGGCTAGGTATTCACGGACTGTGGCGCGACGACGGCGCAGATGGCTCAGGGCCTGGTGTTCGAGTTGGCGGACTCGTTCGCGGCTGAGGTTGAGTTGGGCGCCGACTTTAGCTAGGGAGAGTTCTTTGCCGTCACTTAAGCCAAAGCGAAGACTGATTACTTCTCGCTGTTGGGGGGTGAGTTCGGCCAGCATACAATCGAGGTCTTGGCGCAAGAGTTGCTGGGTGGCAAACTGTTCGGGCGATGCGGTTTCATCTTCGAGCAGTTCTTGTAACTCGGTGTCTTGGTTGTCGCCTACCCGTAAATCGAGGGAAATGGGCTGTCGGGAGACGCTGAGATACTCGCGAACTTGGTAGGGTTCGAGTTCGAGTTCTTGGGCGATTTCCTTCATGGAGGGACTGCGGCCGAGTTTTTGGGTCAGTTCCCGTTGGGCCCGTTTGATTTTGTTGAGTTTTTCGGTGATGTGGATGGGGAGGCGAATGGTTCGCGCTTGTTGGGCGATCGCCCGAGTGATCGCTTGGCGAATCCACCAGTAGGCATAGGTGGAGAATTTATAGCCACGGGTGGGATCGAATTTTTCAACGCCTCGTTCGAGTCCGAGAGTTCCTTCTTGGATTAGGTCGAGAAACTCTAGGTTCCGTTTTTGGTATTTTTTGGCGATCGCCACCACCAGACGTAAATTGGCTTCGATCATTTTGCGTTTAGCCCGCTGACCCGTCCCCAGGGTATTACGCAAGCTTTCGAGGTCAATGTCCGCTTTTTGGGCCCACTCGCTCTCACTCGGCTCACGATTCAGAGACTCGCTGAGTTCATCCCGAGTTTCAAGCAATTTCATCATGGCTTGAACTTGTTTGCCCAAGATAATTTCCTGTTCATGGGTCAGCAAGGGAACACGACCGATTTCGTGCAGGTATGTCCGCACCGTATCGGCATTCAGGGTGGGGTTGGCGGTTTTCATAGTGGTGTTGGCTGTGGGCATACGTCGATGAAAGCAACGAACGGCAACGAACGACGGAATCGGACTGACCTAAAGGTTATGACAAGGGCGGGTCATCAATGACTTCGCTAGGACGGCTTTAAGAGGTGTTACGTCATTAATGCCATCATGGATTTTGTGGGCTTAGCTTTATGCTAATATCTTCATTTTGTTTTTGCACAGATCGGAATACCTCACCTCAATTATCTTGTGGGTTTTCAGGCGTTTTGAGTTGAGGAGGGTTAGGCTTGTCTTTAGACAAATCGGAGACGTTTGGATTGATGGACCTCTTGATTGATGCTCTAGGATGTTTACTACATCGGCTCAAGGGGTGTTTCCAGAAATCATCGTCAAGAGTTTTTGAGGGTCTAGGTCGATGGGTTGGGACAATTTTCAACCTGGCTGACTCACAGCCAGGGGGGCCGCATCTAGCCGACTGGGATAACTTCCCTGAAGGTTTTGACGTAAGTGGGGGCATTTGGGTTTCCTGGGTCCGTCGAGGCGCCCTAGAATCTTCAGGGTCTGTCCTAGATCAACCGGGCGGCGGCTGCGATGGCCGTAAACTTCTGTTACGTTTTGTGCGTGGGGAATAACTGCCGCTAATCCTTATCCTGTCTGGGTTTTATCTCGATTTCTCGGGCGATCGCCTCGGTGGGTTCCTGAGAAAAATATTACAAACTATGAAGTTGGCCCAGGGATCGTTAACCTTATGCTGCACAATGACCATGATTGCAAAACGGGAACTACTCCCGCTCATCAGTGGCAACTCCCCCGAGTTAAATGGGGATATGCTACTGAGTGATTAGTCAATAACAACCTTAAATTCACTTTCCCTTCTGGAGGAATCGCACATCATGAGTATCGTCACGAAGTCAATCGTGAATGCCGACGCTGAGGCTCGTTACCTCAGCCCCGGCGAACTAGATCGCATCAAGAGCTTCGTCACCTCCGGTGCAGCTCGTCTTCGCATCGCTCAAGTTTTAACCGATTCTCGTGAGCGGATTGTCAAAGAAGCCGGCAACCAACTCTTCCAAAAACGCCCCGACGTGGTCTCCCCCGGCGGAAATGCATTTGGTGAAGAGATGACCGCCACCTGCCTGCGTGACATGGACTACTACCTGCGTCTAGTCACCTACGGTGTTGTCTCCGGTGACGTTACCCCCATCGAAGAAATTGGTCTCGTGGGCGTTCGTGAAATGTACCGCTCCTTGGGTACCCCCATTGACGCTGTTGCCGAAAGCGTTCGTTGCATGAAAAACGTCGCCACCGGTTTGATGTCCGCAGACGATGCCGTCGAAGCAGCTTCCTACTTCGACTACGTGATCGGTGCGATGCAATAGAGTCGAGGTTCGACTTTAATCGCTAAGCTTTCACAAACTCGCATTTCTAAATCCATCAAATTCACAACAAAACGAAAGGATCATGCAAGACGCAATCACCGCTGTAATCAACTCCTCTGATGTTCAAGGTAAGTACCTCGATGGGTCTGCCATGGACAAGCTCAAAGGCTACTTCCAAACCGGCGAACTGCGCGTCCGTGCCGCCGCTACCATCTCCGCGAACTCGGCAACGATCGTTAAAGAAGCCGTTGCTAAGTCCCTGCTGTACTCTGATGTGACCCGTCCCGGCGGTAACATGTACACCACCCGTCGCTATGCAGCTTGCATCCGCGACTTGGACTACTACCTCCGTTACTCCACCTACGCGATGCTGGCTGGTGACCCCTCCATCCTCGATGAGCGTGTGCTCAACGGTTTGAAAGAAACCTACAACTCTCTGGGTGTTCCCGTGGGTTCTACGGTTCAAGCGATTCAAGCGATGAAAGATGTCACCGCTAGCTTGGTTGGCCCCGATGCTGGTAAAGAAATGGGTGTGTACTTCGACTACATCTGCTCTGGCTTAAGCTAAGCATCTCTTCCGATCGCCATTGGTGTACCGTTGTGTCGCCAAGTCGGTGAACGGCGATCGAACGTCTGGGAAATCCGGGGTGAGTGCGATTTGGCTGGGTGAATAGTTCTTACGGGAACGACTCTCGCTCAGGGTAAAGCCATCAAGCCAACAGTATTGACTCTGGACTCCCAGGCTTTCGGTCTAGCATCTGAAACCCTAATAAAAAAATCCCTAAAACTTCTAATCCTTTAACCCTTAGCCAGGAGAATTTCCCCCATGCGTATGTTTCGCGTTACGGCCTGTGTTCCGAGTCAAACTCGCATTCGGACTCAGAGAGAGTTGCAAAACACCTACTATACGAAACTGGTTCCCTACGACAACTGGTTCCGTGAACAACAGCGGATCATGAAAATGGGTGGCAAAATCGTCAAGGTTGAATTGGCCACGGGTAAACCCGGAACCAACACCGGTTTGAAATAGGTTTGAGACCATTAGACGGTCTGACCCCAGACGTTCAAAACGAGAGGTACAATGACCTCTCGTTTTTCGTGTCCATGTCTCATCAGCTCGTTATCTCTGGCTCATTCTCCCTAGGGTTTGTCCTCCTTCACGGCTTACCCCATTGATGGGGTTTCCAAGACCTGCTATGTTAAAGTCTTTAGCCTGATACTGGCCTGGGGATGTCCCTCAGACCCAGTCTGGTCGCTCTGAATCGCCCCATGAACACCGAAACCTATCTCAATCATCCCACGTTTGGCTTGCTATTCCGCGTCTGCCCCATTGGAGAAGATCGAGAACTATTTACGACGTTGTATGCTCAACGCCTATTTTTTATCGTAACGACTGGGGAGCAAGGCTTAATCTTTGAACCTCTGACCCGAGCCGATGCTCGCGCGGTGATTGAAAATCGCCTACGGCAACTGCGTCGCACGGGACTGGCTCAAGATCATGAAAAATTACAAAAGATCCGCAAGCAGATGTTCTAGCTTAGCTCATGATTTTTGAAAATTTAGACATTTAGACAGATAAAGTAAGACACACAAGCGCCTTAGAAATAGCTCTTAAACTGGGCTTTCCCGTTATAGACCGTCCTTTATGAATTGTCTTTTACTAAAAATCTGTTGTTGTAGGTAGGGTATTGAGACCGTTTCATGTCGTTTGAGGATTTATCCATTGCCGATCGCATTGCTAAGATTCGTCCGACCCTTCCAGAGTCAGTGCGCTTGATTGCGGTGTCGAAACTGAAACCTGCGAGTGCTATTCGTCAGGCCTATGAGGCGGGAATCCGGGATTTTGGCGAAAGTCGTATCCAAGAGGCGATCGCCAAACAAGAGGAACTTCAGGATTTAGAAGATATTACCTGGCATTTCATCGGCCATCTGCAAACCAATAAGGCGAAACTGGCCCTAGAGCGAATGCAATGGATTCATTCGGTTGATCGGCTTAAGCTAGCGCGAGAAATTCAGCGTTTGGTAGACAAAGGCAGTCCCTGCCCCAATCTCTGCCTACAGGTTAAATTTCGCCCCGATGCCAATAAATCTGGCTGGGATTGGTCAGAGTTACAGCAAGACTTGCCACAACTCGATGACCTGAGCGGTCTGAAGGTTCAGGGGCTGATGACAATTTTGCCCTTTGGCTTACCCAGTCAGGAGAGTCAGACTATCTTTAGAGAGGCGCGCCAAGGGTGCGATCGCCTACAACAGCAGTCTTGGGCCCATCTCCAATTCTCAGAACTCTCCATGGGGATGTCTGAAGATTATCCCTTGGCCGTCGAAGCTGGAAGTACCATGGTGCGTTTAGGGCGTATCCTCTTCGGCGATCGCCCCACCTAAAACCTAGCCCCCTCACCCGAGTGCAAAGGAGCACGGCTGAGGAACCCATAAATCTTAATTAAACCGGGTTGCATTGTGATCTATCCCAGCTACAATAGGAGCGGATTACCTTTGCCGATCAGTCAATTGACCCTGTTGAGTGGATTGAGATCCTTAACTCTATCCTTCAACCTGCATCGGAGTGTTTAGCCGGAGTCGCCATGAGCAATATTTTTTCAAAGCTACGGGATTTCATCAATCCGGACGAACCGGTTGATTATGAGTACGACTATGATGATATGGAGGGCAATAGCCCCGCGTATCAGCCCCTCTATCCTAGTCAGAGCAACGCATCTGCTCCCAACACCGATGTGAGCAGTGCCGGGACTCGTTTACGCGATCGCTCGCCCCTAAGCAGTTCCGCCGGCTTAACATCTCCCCCTCCTCAGCGGGGTTCAAGTATGAATTCAGGAATGAATAACGTGATTGGATTACCTGGCGCAGCAAATGGCATTTCCGAAGTGGTGGTGATGGAACCCCGCACCTTTGAAGAGATGCCCCAAGCCATTCAAGCTTTACGGGAACGCAAATCAGTTGTCCTAAACCTGACGGTGATGGATCCTGATCAGGCTCAGCGAGCAGTGGACTTCATCGCTGGGGGAACCTTCGCCCTGGATGGCCATCAAGAACGCATTGGCGAAAGTATTTTCTTATTTACCCCGAGTTGCGTGCAGGTTAGCACCCAATCCGGTGTGGTGCGGGATGTCATGCAGCCCCATCTACAAGCCCCCGGTAGCAGCAATACTGCACAAGGTAGTGCCAGCGGCTCAACCCCCAGTTGGGTTCCTGATTTCGGTCGCGTTGCTCAATCCTAACTCTCTGGTTCGTCCTCACAGTTGTCTAAGCCCTTGTCTTCTTCCCTTGCAATCATCGGGGGTGGCATGATGGCGGAAGCCATCCTCTCCCGCCTCTTAACCCAACAGGTGTATCGTCCCCAAGCGGTTTGGGTGGGTGAACCGAACCCTAAACGTCGGGAGTATTTAGCCCAAACCTATCAGGTACAGGTCAGCGATAATAACGCCAGCATTGTGGCTGATGCCGAGACGCTTCTTTTGGCCATCAAGCCGCAAGTTTTTGCTGCCGTTTCTGGGCAACTCCCTCCTGGAACTCTCTCTCCCCAGACCTTAGTTATTTCCATTTTGGCGGGAACGCCCCTGTCTAAGTTAGAGGCGGCATTTCCCGGTTCTCCTGTGGTGCGCGTGATGCCCAATACTCCCGCAACGGTTGGTGCGGGCATTTCTGCCTTGAGTCCAGGGGAGGCGGTGACAGAAGAAGGATTAGCGGTGGCTCGCCGGCTGCTGAGTGCCGTGGGAGAGGTGGTTGAGGTTCCCGAGCGGCTGATGGATGCGGTAACGGGGTTATCGGGGTCAGGGCCGGGCTATGTGGCGTTGATGATTGAGGCGCTCAGTGATGGTGGTGTGGCAGCGGGACTCCCTCGGTCCACGGCTCAACAGTTGGCGATCGCCACCCTGCGGGGAACGGCTCAACTCCTCAGTGAAACAGGATTACATCCTGGGGAACTCAAGGATCGCGTTACCAGTCCAGGGGGAACGACGATTGCGGGAATTGCGGAGTTGGAGGCCCAAGGACTGCGATCAGCCCTGATTTCGGCAGTGCAAGCGGCGGCCGAGCGGTCTAAGGCGTTGGGAAATGGTTAATAGGAAAATCTGGATTGGGAGGATACTGAATTGATTATGCGTTTATCTCCTCTTTTTGACCAACAACTCGAAGCAGCTCAGTTGACGGGTCTGCAACAGGGGCTGCAACAGGGTGAACGTCGCGTAGTGGAAAATCTGTTGCAGGTTCGTTTTGGCTCTCTTGACGATGAGTTGACCCTTCTGATTGATGCGGTTTTGAAGTTACCGGCGGAGGAGTTTACCCCGTTGTTGATGCAGTTGTCTCGCGAGGAGTTGCTGGAACGCTTCCGAGGGGAGGAGTAAACCCATTTTTGATGATTTTTTTATCGGTTGGCGTCAATGACTCGATACGTTCCACTGGGAACTTCCCTTAGATACAAGAACTCCAGAAGGTCCTGTTCGCAAAATCGTTGATATCTCTCGAAATAACTGACAAAAATTGGCAGTGACTCTAAATCCTGTCTTAACACCTTGCGAGTTCTAAATAGTTTCTGAAACAACCAACTCATCAAGCGACTATTTAGCAGTTCTGCAAGTTGCTGTGGACTTAAGGGGAACTCATCCTTAAGAACGAGTAAATTAGCACTATTTAAAATAAACCGCTGTTCGGTATCATAAAAAAATGCCAGTTTTGAGGTAATAAATTTATAAATCAGTTTTTCTGGAGCTTGATAGAGGGATAATGGCGCGACCTGCTGATAGTTGGAAAAGTCCTCAGGAATAAAGCAGGAGGGCGATTTGAGTCCTGATTTGCTAATATCTGACCCCTTATAGACTGGAATATACCCTTCTTTCATTTCGCTGGCGCAATACTTTTGATTATTGCCGGTGACAATTCCTAACCCCCATTTCGCAGACCCCGCTAATGTCTGATGGTCTTGCTTAAATAAATGCTCAATCACTCTCAAATCTTGCTCAGAACAAGTGAAATTGAAAATTGATTTGGGGTTCTGGGAAAAGGCGTATTGGGGGAGGGAATGCTCACCTTTGGCGGTGATGGATAATAGGCGATCGCCCGCCTGGGGACTCTCGCGGCGTAGGACAATTCCGTGAGCTTGAGTAACTAATCCTTTGAAGGGTTTACCAAAATCAATTAAACTGATGATTTGCTGCTTTAGGGCAATTTGACGGGCACTTTCAAAGCTAGCAATGTTAAAAAAGGCTTCTTGGACAAGGAATCCTAAATATCCCGACGATCGCAGAACCCTTAAACTGGCAAAAAAGAAGAGGGCGCTGCTATCTTTGCTGGTTCCCGCTGCAAATTTTAATGCCCAGTCGTCTCGTTCGGCTTTGGGGAGTTTTTTGCCCCAAGGGGGATTGGTTAAGATAATGTCAAACTGTGGTTTGGGATCTTCAGCGGCGAGGTTTAGGAAGTCTTGAACCGCAAGATTTACCTCATGTCCTCCCTCAACGGTGGCTAATCGTTGGCGGGCGATCGCCACGGCAATTTCATCAATATCATAGCCATAAATGTTCGACGGTTTAACCCCTCGCTTGATGGCTTCTATTAAAAAGTTTCCAGTTCCACAGCAGGGGTCACAAAATACGAAGCTTGAACAATCATCAGGAAGATAATCAAAAAAACGTTTCACCACCTCAGGAGGAGTATAAAAAATACCCTCTTGATTTTTATGAGACTGGGACAAACCCCCTTCATACCTATGACTAAGAGAGTCATCGCCGGGTTTTTGACCCTGAACCTCGTGCAAAATTTGCTGTTTCAACCATTCATGGTTATGGCTATCTTTGCAAGATTTATTGGCTCGTTGAGTGAGTTTTTCTTTGCCGAGAATATCCCGTTTGAAGGTGGTTAATGAGTCATAGCTGATGCCATTGTTTCCCGCTTTTTCTAAGTATCCCAATTTGACCCAATTGCGGATAGAAGTCGCTGAGACATTAAGCATCTCAGCGACTTCATGCAGGGTGAGGACATCGTTGGGGTTGGTCACGGATGGATGACCCGTTTATCCCCTAGGAGGATTGGGACGGACCTTCCGAGAGGGAGACTGGGGGATTGGCCGCCACGTCGGAGGATTCGATAATCCCGCCACCGAGTAGCACATCTCCGTCATACCAGACGGCGGCTTGACCAGGGGTAATGCCAAATAGGGGTTCATCAAACTTGACCTGAATCCGTCCCTCATCCAAAGGAACGAGGGTAGCTTCGGCGGGACGGGTGCGATAGCGGACTTGGACTTGGGCCCGAACTGGGGCAGAAGGGGCGGCGATACCCACCCAGTTGACCCGGTTCACGGTACAATCGGGATGGTGTACACTGGCGCGATCGCCCACCACGACCTGATTGCGTCCGGTATCTAACGCCACTACATAGAGAGGATGGGCCGCTGCAATCCCGAGGCCCTTGCGTTGACCGATGGTGTAGTTGTGAATCCCCTCATGTTGTCCCAAAACCTTGCCATCGAGGTCGACAATATCCCCCGGTTTGGGGGCGAGATATTTCTCCAGAAAGGTTTTCATGGACCCGTGAGACTCCACTAAACACAAATCCTGACTCTCCGGCTTCTCCGCCGTTAGCAGATTAAACTCAGCGGCGATGCGGCGCGTTTCGGATTTGGGATATTTCCCGAGAGGAAAGACACAATGGGCTAACACCTCCTGAGAGAGATCATAGAGGAAATAGGTTTGGTCTTTTTGCCGGTCAACGGCCCGCAAGAGACGGTAGCGGCCGCTGTCTTCGTCAAAGTCCACTTGGGCGTAGTGCCCCGTGGCGATTTTGTCAACCCCTAATTCATCGCGGGCATAGTCAATCATGGGGCCAAACTTAACGGCCCGATTACATTGGGAACAGGGGAGGGGGGTGACTCCAGCACTATACCCGGAGACGAGATAGTTGATAATGTTGTTTTCAAAGACCTCGCGGCTGTCCACCACATGATGGGGAACCCCTAACTGTTCACAGAGTTCGGCAGCATCCACCATTCCTTCTGAGCAGCATTGACCTTTACCCTTCATCAGCCAAAGAGTCAATCCCACCACATCGTAGCCTTCGTGGTGTAATAGAGCCGCAGCGGTTGAGCTATCAACTCCGCCGGATAGGCCAACAACAACTTTTTTGGGGAAATGGGTCATGGGGAAGAAGGGAACAGGGAACAGGGGGGAAGAAGGCAATAGGCAATAGGCAGTAGGCAGCAGGGGCGAACGCTGGTCACTGAGCGATAGTCGAAGTGGTGGTCGCCTTATTTTTAGGGTTGCCTTACTGGGTTTGCCTTTGGGATTTTGATAATGCTCTTTCCATGGTAGCAAACCTCTGGGGGGGGTGGAGGGCGGTTAGGGCGATCGCTGCTGCCAGTCGTGGAGGAGTTCGCGAACCACGCCATTGGTCCAGCCGAAGCCGATTTCGTTGGAACTGTAGCCAAAGAGGATTTCAGCGGAGACATCGGCAGAACATCGTTCCACATCGTATTTTTCTACAAGAGTTCCGCTTTTCTCGAATTCTGCGACGACCAGGTTGATGAATTTCTCCGTTAGACGGTTGGCTTCGTCGTGGTAGCCGTAGCGACGTAGGCCCTTAATGGCAAATAACTGGAGGGGGGCCCAGCCGAAGGGGGCATCCCATTGATTCCCGGAAACATGGGTACTGGTGAGAAGTCCCCCGTTTGTCTCAAATTTGGGTAGATTGTCCACTAGCCGTTGGGCTTGTTCGGGGGAGGCGAGTCCGGCCCAGAGGGGCATAAAGGTGGTGACAAATTCATAGGTTCCTCGGGTTTCGGTGCGGAAATTGTAGTCGAAGTATAACCCTGTCTCCTCATTCCAGAGGAAGCGATTGATTTCTTTTTGTCGGGTGTTGGCGTATTTTTTCCAGACTTCTACGGAGTCCCAATGTCCCATGAGATGGTGAATTTCGGCGATGTCTTGTTCCATCTGATAGAGGAGGACGTTGAGACAGACGGGGACGTAATGGACGATATCAGCACTAAAGGGACCAAAGCGGTTCGTGATATCAAAGCCTGATTCTCGCATGGAGCGATCGCCCTGATAGAAGAGTTCGGTGAGACTATCACTGTTGCGGTGGTAGAACAAACTCAGGTCATAGGCTTCGATGGGATAGTGACGGTAATAGTCTCGTACCCGTTCGTAGTGGGTTCGTCCATGTTCGTCTCGTTCTGAGTTGACTACTTCTGGGGCGGGGGTGGTTCCTCGGGCGTAATAGCGAGAGAGTCCAGTGGAGGAGTTGAGGTGAGGGGGAACGGTCCAGTAGAAATAATAGCGTTCTAGGGCCGGTAGGAGCGATCGCAGCCAGTCGCGGTCTTCGGTGTATTCAAACAGTTCTAAGGCCCCACGGGCGAGTAAGGGGGGATGAGACCTCTCTAACATATAGGACCGGTTGGCATTTAAGACGGTTCCATAATGTTCAATTTCGTATACCAGCAAGTCTACGGCGTTCTTGGCCAGTTCAAGTTCCCCATCTCGCAATAGGCCTAGGGCGATAAAGTAACTATCCCAGCCGTAGAGTTCATTAAAGCGTCCGCCGGGAACGACGTAGGACTTGGGCAGATATAACAAACCATGTTCGTCGATCTGATCCATTTCTGGCGGCAGAATCCGTAACTCAATTTGAGTTAATTCTGAGGGGGGCAAAATCTCTTTTAGTTCGGCTTGGACGAGATCGCGATCTTCTTGGGGGGAGATATAGACAATCCAGGGGGAACCGGGGGGACGCTCGATTTTACTGTCCTTGGCAGCTTCGAGGATGTGGGCCTGGGTGCGGGTGAGGGTTTTCCAGGTGTCGCGGATGTAGGCAAGAACGGGTTGTAGGCGGGGGCTGTTGGGGGGGAGGGGCATATTGGGGAATAGGGAATGGGGAACAGAAACAACGTAGGGGCGTACCCTTGTGGTCGCCCTAGGGAATGGGGAACAGAAACAACGTAGGGGCGTACCCTTGTGG
>SMDP01000097.1:3872-15643 GCA_012911965.1 Geitlerinema sp. P-1104 | reverse complement strand
CCATCTCCCCCCGACTAGCTCAACTGCGTCAACTACGACGACGGCAAAAACAGCGAGTGCGATGGTTCCTGCTGCCCCTCGTCGCCTTGAGCCTGCTGATCATGATGATTGGCTTGCCCCTCAGTTTCCTGAGTCGCCGTCCCCGAGTAGAACGCGATCGCGATCGCCTCAGTGACTATCTCGCCTCAAAACCCGAACGAACCCGTCACCGGGACAACCCCTTCATCGACACCCACCTCGACCAAATTGCCCCAGAAGTACGGGCCCTCCTCGACACCATCGCCTTCGCCGAAGGAACCCATGACGACCTCGGCTATCGCACCCTATTTACCTTCGCCACCTTTAACGGCTATCGGGATCACCCCCGTCGTCTTCGCTGCGCCTCTCATCGTGGCCGTCGTCTCTGTTCCGATGCAGCCGGCCGCTATCAAATGATTAGCAGCACCTTTGACAGTGTTGCCAAACGCTTAAACCTCAACGACTTTTCCCCCGAATCCCAAGACTTAGCAGCCGTCGAGCTAATTCGCCTGCGGGGGGGACTCCAAAAAATCGAAGCGGGAGATTTTGATGGAGCTATCCAGGCCATTCGACGAGAATGGGCCAGTCTCCCCGATTCCGGCTATGGACAACCCCAAGCCAGTCATGAGGAATTGAAGCGCATCTATCAACAACGGCTTCAGCATTATCAAAGCCTAGATCAAGCTCAAGACCTTATCCCCGCCAGCCAGGAACAATATCGTCGTTAGGAACTCAACCAGAGAGCCATTGGCCCAACTCCCCAAGCTGCGCATCAGCTTCGTCTACTGATTTAGCAAATCCTCCTTTTGCAGCGTACTCGGCGCACCGGAATACACGATCCCTCGCTGGACATCCAAGGTCAGAATCGCCCCCTCGCGAATTAACTTTGTGGCATTCTTAACCCCTAAAATGGCCGGTTTTCCTAACTGAGAACAGATAATCGCCGCGTGACTGGTGAGACTTTCTTCCTCCGTCACCACCCCCGAAGATTGTTTAATCATCTCAATGAAACTAGCATCGGTGTAGGTGGTCACCAAAATCTCCCCAGGATTAAAGTTACCCACCATCGAAGCCGTTGGGGCGACTCGTGCCGGGCCGCTGACGGTGGCAGAGGAACTGCCAACCCCCGTTCCTTGGCCTAACACTGAGGTCACTACCCCCACTTTAACCAAGTCCGTTGACCCCGAGACTCCCTGAAGGGTTCCGGCGGTCATCACCACCAAATCCCCTTCGTCCACCAAGTTATTTTCCAAAGCTACACTAATGGCGGCATCAAAGGTTTGCGACGTCGAGGGCAAACTGAGAATCAAGAGAGTTTTGACCCCCCACACCAGTTGCAACTGACGAGCCACATTGACATGGGGGGTTACCGCCAAAATCGGGGCGTGGGGCCGGAACTTGGAGACATTGCGGGCCGTTGAGCCACTTTTAGTCAAGGTCATCACCGCCGAAGCTTCGAGTTGAGCGGCAATCTGTCCCACGGCCTGACTAATGGCATTGGGAATCGATCGTCCGGTATCATCGACGCCACCCACATTCTGGACAATGCGATCGGCTTCAATGCGGGTGGCAATCTGAGCCATCATGGCCACAGCTTTGACGGGAAACTCGCCCACAGCGGTTTCATTAGACAACATCACCGCATCAGTTCCATCGAGAATGGCATTGGCCACGTCGGAAATCTCGGCCCGAGTCGGACGAGGACTCGACACCATGCTATCGAGCATTTGCGTGGCCGTAATGACGGGAATCCCCAGGCGATTGGCGGTGACAATCAGGCGTTTTTGTAAGATGGGGACTTCTTCGGCGGGAAGTTCGACCCCTAAGTCGCCTCGGGCCACCATCACCCCATCACTGAGAGAGAGGATTTCCTCCATCTGTTCGATGGCTTCATGTTTTTCGATTTTGACAATGACGGGTACAGATTTACCAGCACTGGCGATGAGTTCTTTGATTTCTAGAACATCTTGAGGGTTGCGCACGAAGCTTAGGGCCACCCAGTCCACACCTCGATCTAAGCCAAACATGAGGTCTTTGCGGTCTTTATCCGTTAGGGCTTTCACCGAGAGACAGACTCCGGGAAAGTTGACCCCTTTGTTGTTGGAGAGTTTGCCGCCGACAATGGTTCGACAATAGAGTTCGCCAGCGGCGGGATCGACTTTTTCGACGAGCATTTCCACTCGTCCGTCGTCGAGGAGAATGGTGGCCCCGGCGGGGACTTCTCGCGCCAGGGGTTCGTAGGTGATGGAGGACATTTTCTGATTACCCTCCATGATGTGACTGGTGAGGATGAAGGGGTCACCGTCTTTGAGAACAATGGAATCTTTCTCGAAACGGCCGAGGCGAATTTTGGGCCCCTGTAAGTCTTGCAGGATACCGACGGGTTGATTGAGTTCAAAGGAGGTTTGACGAATTAGACGGATACTCCGTTGATGATCGTCATGGGTTCCGTGGGAGAAGTTGAGGCGTAGGGTGGTTGCCCCTGCCAGAATGAGGTCCCGCAGCACGTCGGGTTTACTGGTGGCGGGCCCAATGGTGGCGACAATTTTGGTGCGGCGCAGGGGGGGACGTGGTTGCATGAACTCTCACTCTCAACAAATGTGGTGCTGATGGGTCGGCGTTGGAGGGTTTATCGCCGAATCAATGGACTGTCAATCATAGCCTGTCAGGGGCTAATCAGCATAGTTTCTCATGATCTCGGCGCGAATTGGTCGACTGCGGCTCTGTCGGCTCTACTTTAGGAGTTGGGATCACCCGAGGATCGGGATGGCCGGGTTAGGAGTTTTTTGCCGATTCTCCCTCGCAAGCCAAACACGCTTAGACTCAACCCCAACAGCAGGAGCGATCGCAACCAGTTATCCCAGGTGAGGGAGAGGGTTCCGAGATAATGGGAGCCTAAGGTTAGGCCATGCAACGTTGCTAACACTAGGGCGGGACGAGTGAGGCTATGCAGCCGCCGCCAGTGTTGGCCCAGGAGACGTTGGGCGCGATCGCTACTACTGAGGGCGGCGGGGGTCATTAGGATAAAGGCACTGATTCCGGCCCACAGGGCCCAACGCTGTCGCGGCATCAGGAAGGCGATCGCCCCGAGGTTCCAGTCCAGGCTATGGTCTAACATATGTCCGAGATGGGCTAACACCAATACATAAGCGCCGACCCCAATGGCGCGACGATAGCGTAGAGGACTCGGCCAAATGGGACGCAGGGGACGGGCGGCGAGGGCCAACATCAGTAACAGTAATGCCCCATGGCCGGTCAAATCTACCATGGCATCAGTGCGCAGCAGGGTAAGAATACCAATGCTGAGAGTCACCCACCCCCCCAAGCGAAATAATTGACTGCGACGATTGGCGCTCAGTCGCGAGACGGACAACCCCACGCCCATCATCATGGGAGCGGTTCCTAAGCCAAAGGCGGCCATGGCTAACCCCCCCAGTAAGGGATCGCCGGTTTCAGCGGCTTTGAGTTGGGCGGCGTAGAGAAAGCCACAGGGGATGAGTCCCCAACAAATCCCCAGCAACAAGGGAACTGCACCATGGTTTTGGAAGGAGAGATGGTTCATGATGCGGCTGAGGCGATCATGCAGAGTCCCTTTGAGGGGGTGCAGTAGGGGCAGGTTGGGAAGACTCTCGGGGTTAATTTGTCGTAAGCCGAGAAAAATTAAGAGGAGTCCGGTGAAGATGACGATCGCCTGGCGAATCCAACTGCCAACTCCGGCCAGTTGTCCCCCGGCGACGAGGGTGGAACTGACGGTTCCCAGAAGTACCCCGACGCTGGCATAACTTAGAACTCGTCCTAGGTTCAGCAACAGATGAAAGCGCCAGGGAACTCCCTTGTGTTGTTGGCCGAGGGAGAAAGCGACGGTTAACGGACCGCACATCCCGACGCAGTGACCAAAGCTGCCTAAAAAGCCCAGCAGGGTCAGGGGCAGGAGTTCCAGGAGATGGGCAGCGGTGAGATGGGGCATGGGTCGAAAGTTTGACGGCGCGTCTTTTGGCGTATGGCGCAGTCTTTGTCATAATGACTGCGCCATCTTGATTTGGTTTTTACTGTTTTTAGTATTATAAATTTTAGCAACCTTTTTCAACCTAAACTTACGAGTTTAATGGCTTTGGGTTGAGTAAGTTATTGCTTTTTTGATCTTTTTTATGAATTCATTTCTAAGTTTAGCATATTACAGGAACTCATGTTTTTTATGTAGATTTTAGATGTAAACCTAACTCCAAGAAAACCATGCTTAAAAACTTAAGTCAAAGCCACCATTTTGAAATCGCTCATATGGTGAAAACTGATGGCGATGTGGGAGCGCTATTTCACTTAGAACCCAATCATAACCCGCGTTCTGGGGAAACGGCCCAAGTCTGGTTTGCCCTAACCACATCGGGAGGAGGTTCAATCCCTCTGGAGGATTGTGACTGTCGCTTAGAGGTCTTTAAGCAGGGCGATCGCAGCGAGGCCATCGCCACCCCTGACTTAACCGCAATTTCAGCAGAAACCTATGAAAACATTCCCGGGGCTGATGTGATCTTTCCTGAGGCGGGAATCTATGAGTTAGTCTTGCAGGGAGCGCCTCAAAATGAGGGGACGTTTCGCGAGTTTACCCTCACCTATGATGTGACGGTGCGTCCGGGAACCCCAGTCTCAGAACCTCCCTCAGAAACTCACTCAGAAACCCAGGTACAAGCCTCCAACTTAGAGATGGAACCCAATGGAAGTTTCAGCATTAGTATCTGGGAAGGTATGATTGTGGGCCTGGTGATTCTCGTAGCAGGGGCTTGGTGGTTACTGCGATCGCGCTAGGTGTCATCCGTCATCTTCTTCCGTCCCATGGCCCTAACTCGAAGGAAACAAAGGGCTAGGAACGATCGCAAGACGGAGAAAATGTAAAAAAACTTAACAGTGAAACCCCGCCGGCAACCTTGAAATTTGTAGAAAGCGATCGCACTATCGGTAGTGGGGAGCCGGACTAAGATAGCTCGGCTAAGTTGTATCACTAGAAAATAGTATAAAGAAGGATGGCCGGTGGGGTCGTCTAATCATGTCCCACAATTGCTATCCTGGCACCACAGCGATAATGATGATATTGAAATCAATTTGGCGTTCTTTCAGGCATTCATGGCATAGCCTTTGGCAAAAACGCATCTTCTACGGGGCGATCGCCATCGTCACCGCTATCCTGGTTTTTGGCATTCATCGCATGGTTCTCAGCCAACAGCCCGTTGAGGTGAGTATTCTCATGCAGGCCCTGGAACGGGCCCAGTGGGAACCCATCGTTGAGCGGTTCGAGGAAGAAAACCCCGACATTCGGCTAGAGATTGTCGAAGGTCCTAACGCCACTAATCTTGTGGAAGACCTTTATACCTCGGCCTTTCTTCTCGGGGATTCCATTTATGACCTCGTCTATATGGATATCGTCTGGACTCCCAAATTTGCCGCCGCCGGTTGGCTAGACCCCCTCGACGACCGAGTCAGCGAGGACGAACTCAGTGAGTTCTTAGATGGCGATGTGGAAGGAGGACGCTTCAACGGTAAACTCTATCGGATGCCCTTCCGGTCCGATGCCGGGATGTTATATTACCGAACCGACTTACTCGAAGAAAACGGCTTTGAACCTCCCGACACCACCGAGGAGTTACTTGAGATTGCCCGAAGCCTGCAAGAGCAAGGGGCGATTGAATGGGGTTATGTGTGGCAGGGACGACAATATGAAGGTCTAGCCGCCGTATTTGTCGAAATGCTCGAAGGCCACGGCGGATTCTGGGTGAATCCAGAGACAGAAGAAGTGGGCTTAGATGAGCCAGAGGCCATCGCCGCTGTGGAGTTCCTGACGCAAACCATTGATGAGGGGATTTCACCTCAGGGTGTGACCACCTATCAGGAAGAAGAGGCCCGACGCTTCTTCCAAAATGGTCGAACTGTCTTTATGCGCAACTGGCCCTATGTTTGGCCCCTAGCCAATGAGGATGACTCAGCCGTTCAGGGAAAAATCGCCATTAAACCCATGGTGCACGATGTGGGGTTCAGCCCTGGAGCCTGCCAAGGGGGTTGGGGATTGGCTTTAGTGAAAGATAGTCCTCACAAGGAGGAAGCCTGGCGGGTGATTGAATTTATGACCAGTGAATCGGCACAGAAAGAGTTTGTCCTCGATACCGGTTATGTCCCCAGTCGGCGATCGCTGTTCAATGACCCCGAGATTGTGGAGAAATATAGCCATTATCCCGATCTGTTAGAGGTCCAAGAACAGTCCGTATTACGGCCTCCCATTGCTCAATATGCCCAGGCCTCAGACATTCTGCAACGGAACCTCAGTTCTGCCCTCACCGGCCGTTTGAGTCCTCAACAGGCCATGGAACGAGCGGCTGCAGAAACCCGCCGTCTGCTCGGCCAAGATTAGGAGGTCGCAAGGGGGGCAGTCCCGGCGTCTGAGTCCCTGTCCTCCTACATCTTTTGTCCTTTATTGTTGTAACTTTATGGCACAAAGTAATATGCGTAAGCGCCAGCAACTCACCGGATGGGTGTTGGTTTTACCAGCGATATTGGTTCTGTTGTTAGTCTATGCCTACCCCATTGGCCGCGCCTTTTGGTTGAGCCTGTTTACCCAAAACTTGGGCACACAACTCGAAGCAGTCCCTACAGGCTTGAGCAATTATGCGCGGATTTGGGGGGATGGGGCATTCTGGAATAGTATCTGGAATACAACCGTGTTTACGGTCGTTGCCTTGATATTAGAATTAGTCTTGGGGATGGCGATCGCCTTAGTTCTCAATAGCAGTTTCCGAGGACGAGGTTTAGTTCGCACCATTGCGATCCTGCCTTGGGCCCTACCCACGGCAATTATGGCGTTGGCCTGGACCTGGATTTTTAATGACCAGTATGGCGTTGTCAATGATATCTTAATGCGCCTGGGATTCATTGACAGTGGAATTAACTGGCTGGGGGACCCCACCTTAGCAATGGTCTCGGTGATTACGGCCGATGTCTGGAAAACCACCTCTTTTGTCAGTATCCTACTGCTAGCAGGGTTACAGTCAATTCCCCAAGATTTATATGAGGCCCATGCCATTGAAGGCGCAACCCCCTGGCAGAGTTTTCGGCAGATTACGCTGCCCCTCTTGATGCCGCAAATTTTGATTGCAGCCCTATTCCGGTTTGCCCAATCCTTCGGGATTTTTGACTTAATTCAGGTGATGACTGAAGGAGGTCCCGGTGGTTCAACTCAGATGGTAGCACTTTATATTTATGACAATGTTCGCCGCTATTTAGATTTTGGCTATGGTGCGGCGTTGGTGGTGATTACCTTCTTGATTTTGATTGCTGTTGTGGCGATCGCGTTCTATGTCTTGGAACGAGTCCGAGAATCCGCTGGGGCTGAGATTTAACCCCCCCCCTACCATCTCTTGCCGCTTGCCCAAATGATGCGTTCCGGCAAGTTTGAATCGATAAGTCTAGGTCAAAACCTCTACTAATGCCGGAACGCATCCTACCGTCTCTACCGTCTTTTGCCTTTTGCCTCTTAAACTATGACCACCACAAAATCTCAACCTAAATCCCAAGGATTTGACTGGAGTAAATTGGTGTTACCGATTTCAGTCTTCCTGGTTCTGATTTTTAGCCTTGGGCCCATGATTTGGCAGTTTCTCACCTCTATTAAAACCAATGATGCGATCGTCTCGATTCCCAATGTCTATATTCCAACGCCGGATCAACTGACGGTAACCCATTACACCGATCTGTTTGCCCGTCGTCCCTTCCACCGCTATATCTTCAATAGTGCCTTTGTCGCGTTTGTCTCGACATTACTCTGTTTAGGGTTTGGGGCCCCCGCTGCCTACGCCTTGACTCGGCTAAAATTACCGGGAGAACGGATTATTCTCTCGTTAGTGCTGATTATTACCTTGTTTCCTTATATTCTTCTATTTTTGGGACTTCTGGAATTGGTCCAATTTTTTGGCTTAGGGAATAACTATTTAGCCTTGATTGTTCCTTATACGGCGATTAACTTACCCCTGACAATTTTGGTAATGCGGAGTTTCTTCCAGCAGCTACCGAAAGACTTAGAAGATTCAGCAAAAGTCGATGGCTATGGGACTGTCGCGATGTTGTGGAAAATTGTCCTCCCCATGACCCTACCAGCCATGGTCACCACGGGAATTCTGGCCTTTATTTTTGCGTGGAATGAGTTTATTTTTGCCTTGACATTTATCACCCGAGATGTTATGCAAACGATTCCCGTGGCGGCAGCACAACTTGGAGGAGCCTCCATTTTTGAGGTTCCTTATGGGACGACCGCAGCCGCAACGGTATTAGGGACTGCACCGCTGGTGTTATTGGTGTTATTCTTCCAACGCAAGATTGTCCAAGGGTTAACCTCAGGAGCTGTTAAAGGCTAATGGAACCCGTGGCGATCGCCCTCGGCAGTAATTTAGGTGACTGTCAAGGAATTTTAGAGGGAGCGGTGCAACGACTGCGATCGCTCCTCGCTGGTTTACAACAGTCCCATTGGTATCGCACCAAACCCGTGGGACCACCACAGCCAGATTATCTCAATGGTTGTGTGATTGGTTACTCTTCCCTAGAGCCTCTGGAACTGCTCCAGAGGCTTTTAGAGATTGAAGCGGAGTTTGGGCGAGTGCGACAGGAGCGTTGGGGCGCGAGAACCCTGGATTTAGATCTATTGCTGTATGGCGATCGCCGTCTGAATCATCCCCAGTTACAGGTTCCTCATCCCCGCCTGGCTGAGCGAGCGTTTGTCGTAGTTCCCCTGGCAGAAATTGCCCCCCATTGGCGAGATCCCCGCTCTGGTAACTCGATCAAGCAGTTACAAGAGGCGTTAAACTGTTGTGATGTACACTTAATTTCTTAAGTTACAGTCAAGCTAGGGTTAGTTTCTATGTCTTTTGCTCAGGAATCCCCAGAAATCCTTAAAAAGCGTCTTTTCTTTGGAGGTCGTAAGTTTGACTTTGAAGTTAATCGCTTACGTCTGCCCAACGGAGCGGAAGGAGACTGGGAGTGCATCCGCCATCCAGGAGGGGCCCTAGCGGTTCCCGTTACCCCTGAAGGGGAATTGGTCTTGGTGAAACAATATCGTTTTGCAGTACAGGGGCGAATTTTGGAGTTTCCCGCCGGAACCGTCGAAGTCAACGAAGATCCCGGGGAAACCATTCGTCGCGAAATCGAGGAAGAAACCGGCTATCGAGCCAGTCAATGGCGTAAGTTAGGGGAGTTTATCCTCGCTCCAGGTTACTCCGATGAAATCATTTATGCCTATCTGGCTCAAGGCCTGGAGAAGTTGGAACGTCCTCCGGCACAGGATGAGGATGAGGATATTGAAGTGGTTTTAATGCGCCCTGAAGCCCTGGAAGCGGCAATTTTGGCGGGCGAACCGGTGGATTCTAAGTCAATGTCTAGCTTTTTGTTGGCTAAACCCTTTTTATAACGGCTTGCTGGCAAGATCACCTATTTAACATTTGCATAAATCTAATACCCAATCATGACTGACCTGGTTTTATTCTGGCATCGCCGAGACTTACGACTGACGGATAATCTTGGCTTACTTGAGGCGAGAGAACATAGTGCAAAACTAATTCCCTTATTTTGTTTCGATCCGAATATCCTGGAACGAGATGATATTGCTCCTGCTCGTCTGGCCTATCTCCTGGGGTGTTTGGAGTCTTTAGAGCGTGGTTATCGTCAAGTGGGTGGACGCTTGCTGTTTTTAGCGGGAAAGCCGCAGGAAAAAATACCTCAATTGGCGGATGTGTTAGAGGCTAAGGCTGTTTATTGGAATCAGGATGTAGAACCTTATGGACGGGAACGCGATCGCCAAGTTAAGGAACGATTAACCCAGCAGGGGGTTGAGGTTCACGAGGATTGGGATCAACTACTCCATGCTCCCGGTGAGGTATTAACAGGAACCAGTAACAACTGTAAGCCTTATACTGTGTATACTCCCTATTGGAAAAATTGGAGCCGTCAGCCTAAAGAGAAACCCGTGCCGAGTCCAGAGTCGTTAGAGATGCTCACAGAAAGAGAGGAGCAGAAGCTGGAAACTGTGGGGGCGATCGCCCTGCCAAGCTTAAAAGAGTTAGGATTTGCTTGGGATGAGCCTTTAATCTTAGAACCAGGAGAAGCGGCCGCAAAAGCACAATTAGAGTCCTTTTGTCATCGAGGTATTTATAGTTACGATGAGCAACGAAACTATCCCTTTAATGACGGAACCTCGCGTCTGAGTCCGGCCTTGAAATTTGGGGCGATCGGCATTCGCGAAGTTTGGGCGGCAACAGAATCTGTGATGGAAAATGCCCGCAGCGATGAGACTCGCGATCATATTTTAACCTGGCAACAAGAGTTAGCTTGGCGGGAGTTTTATCAAACGGTAATGTACTTTTTTCCCGAACTGGCTCAGGGTCCCTATCGAGAACCGTGGGACCGCTTCCCTTGGCAAAATGATGAACAGAAGTTTGCCGCTTGGTGTGAGGGAAAAACAGGATTTCCGATTGTAGATGCCGCGATGCGACAACTCAATCAAACGGGATGGATGCACAATCGTTGTCGCATGATTGTGGCAAGCTTTTTAACCAAAGACTTAATGATAAATTGGCAATGGGGGGAGAAATACTTTATGCAACATCTCATTGATGGGGATTTATCGGCGAATAATGGGGGATGGCAATGGAGTGCATCCAGTGGTATGGATCCTAAACCCTTGCGGATTTTCAACCCGGCCAGTCAAGCCAAGAAATATGATCCCCAAGCGGAGTATATCCGCCATTGGCTACCGGAGATTCGCTCATTGGAGACTAAGGATTTAGTGACGGGGAACATTACGCCTTTAGATTGTGAGGCCTGTGGCTATCCTCGGGCAATTGTTAATCACAATGAGCAACAACGGATATTTAAGGAGATTTATAAAGACTTGAAGAGTTAAACCTTGGGGTCTTCAGGATGTCAGGAAATCAGCAAAAGTTATGCCAGATTGAAACCCGGTTTATCGGGGTGAATGGCTGTTCGCCCTCACCCCAATTTTGCATCCCAGGCAACAAATTGTACCGTATTTCCAGAAGACCCGGAGGCGATTTCTCTACACCGTCGCCAACTCCGCCGGGAGGCGTTTGAAGGCCAGGCGCTCATTTTCCACATCCACAAACACCGTATCGCCGTCGTTGAACTCTCCGCGTAGAATACCCTTGGCGATTTGGGTTTCCAGTTCCCGCTGAATCGCCCGTTTGAGGGGACGAGCGCCATAGACGGGATCATACCCTACATCCGCCAACAAGTCGATCGCCCCTTCGGAGAGTTTCAAGGCCATTTTCTTGTCCGCCAACCGTTCTTCTAGGCGCACAATCTGTAACTTGACAATCTCCCGTAACTGGGATTTCTCTAAGGCATGGAAGATAATGGTGTCGTCAATGCGGTTGAGGAACTCAGGGCGGAAATTGGCCCGTAGGGCTTCTAAGACGCGCGATCGCATCTCATCATAATCCGCATCATCCCCAGACACATCTAAGATGAACTGAGAGCCAATGTTACTGGTCATAATAATGATGGAATTTTTGAAGTCCACCGTTCGCCCTTGCGCATCGGTCACTCGTCCATCATCTAACACCTGTAATAAGACATTAAAGACATCGGGATGAGCTTTTTCCACCTCATCAAAGAGAATCACTGCATAGGGACGACGACGCAGGGCTTCCGTTAATTGTCCCCCTTCGTCATAGCCCACATATCCCGGAGGCGCACCAATCAGGCGCGAG
>SMDP01000097.1:0-3624 GCA_012911965.1 Geitlerinema sp. P-1104 | reverse complement strand
CAAGAGTTTCTCTTTCTCAGACTCAACCAACTTACTCAGCGGAATCCCCGTCCATTTTGAGATAATCTCGGCAATATCGGCTTCGGTCACCTCTTCCCGTAACAGGGCTTCACCGCTGTTTTGAGCATTGGCAAAGCGAGCCTCAGTTTCGTCGAGTTGCTTCTGAACTGCGGGATATTTACTATACTTCAGTTCGGCGGCGCGGTTGAGGTCATAGTTACGCTCGGCTTCTTCAATTTCGACGTGCAGGCGATCGAGTTCTTCTTTGAGGCCTTTGCGTTCTTCGAGTAGTTCTTTTTCCGCCTTCCATTGGGCGTTGAGATGAGACTGTTGTTCTTTGCAGTCCGCCAGTTCCCTCTCAATCCGTTGCAGTCGCTCTTTAGACGCCTCATCACTCTCTTTTTGCAAGGAGAGTTTTTCCATTTCTAACTGCAAGATGCGGCGATCAATTTCGTCGAGTTCCTCGGGTTTCGAGGTACTCTCCATTTTTAGTTTCGCCGCCGCTTCGTCGATGAGGTCGATCGCCTTGTCGGGGAGGAAGCGATCGCTAATATAACGAGTCGACAATGTCGCCGCCGCCACTAGGGCACTATCGGAGATTTTAACATTATGGTGGGTTTCGTAGCGGTCTTTCAGTCCCCGCAGAATTGAGATACTATCAACTACACTGGGCTGATCCACATAGACCTGTTGGAAACGCCGTTCCAGGGCCGCATCTTTCTCAATATACTTACGGTATTCATCGAGGGTTGTCGCCCCAATACAGCGCAATTCTCCCCGGGCCAGCATGGGTTTGAGCAGGTTCCCAGCATCCATGGCCCCTTGAGTGGCCCCCGCACCGACGACGGTATGGATTTCGTCGATAAAGAGGACAATTTGACCGTCGGAGTCGGTGACTTCCTTGAGAACCGCCTTCAGACGTTCCTCAAATTCACCGCGATACTTGGCCCCAGCGATGAGGGACCCCATATCCAGGGCCATGAGTTTGCGATCGCGCAGGGATTCAGGAACATCCCCTTTGACGATACGTTGGGCCAGTCCTTCGGCGATGGCCGTTTTCCCAACCCCCGGTTCCCCAATCAGCACTGGGTTATTTTTGGTGCGTCGCGAGAGAATCTGCACCGTGCGGCGGATTTCGTCGTCTCGTCCAATCACCGGGTCTAGTTTCCCCGTGCGGGCGGCTTCTGTCAAATCCCGTCCGTATTTCTCTAAGGCGTCGTATTTTCCTTCTGGGTTTTGGTCTGTCACTTTTTGGGTTCCGCGTATTTGCTGGATGGTCTCTTTCAGTTTCGTCTCATTGAGATTAAAGCTTTGGAAGGTGGGTTTTCCAAATCGCTTATCTTTGAGATAGGCTAGGACGAGATGTTCAATGGAGATATACTCGTCACCATAGTCTTTACGATAACGGTCGGCATGGTCGAGGAGTTGGTCAAGGCTTTGTCCCAGATAGACAGAACTTCCATCACCACTGACTTTGGGCTGTTTTTCAATAAATTGGCGGGTCGTGTCGGCGAGGTTCACCACGGACACCCCGGCGCGTTTAAAGATACTATTCGCCAGTCCTGGTCCTTCGAGCAAGGACTGCATCAGATGTTCGCTTTCAATCTGCTGGTTTTTCGCTTGTTTGGCGATATCTGGAGTGCGGGCGATCGCCTCCCAGGCTTTTTCAGTAAATTGGTTCGGATTAGTCGGTTGCATCGGCTCCCTCCGGTCATGTCACGCACATTCTTATTGTAAAGACTCTGATGCGATCACCGGGATCGGCGATCGCACCATGAGCAGTCTAAGTTCCCGCCTACGGCTTTCCGAGATGGAATTAACCGGACATCAGGCTTGACAAAAACCTAAAACCATGCAATCTAATTCGCAATTCGACCCGAAATTCCCAAACGTTGGCGGCGAGTATTCCCAGGAACCGCACCATCACCACCAGGATTCACGGGTGTCGTGGGAGGATTAGGACGGGGGTTAAAATTCGGGTCCCGTTCGGGGTCAGGGTCGGGGTCGGGGTCTGGTTCAGGGTCGCCACAAGCCTCAGCATTGCCGAGATTACGCAACTCACAAATCGCGTGAGCAAACCCTTCGCGCACCTTTTGCAAATGCTCTCCAAGCCATTCTCCCTGTGCGTTTCGGTCCTGTTCAAAGACCGTATCCGCTCCTTCTTGATAATGGTTGTAATTCCTTAAATCCTCCACATCTTCGGCGTTGGGTTCTTCATCCATACGGTTACGCATGGTTTCCAATCGTTCCTGGGTCTCTCGGGCCCCGTTATAGCGTTCCTGCGCCTCCTGCCAATCGATATCAGACCCTTGTTGAGCTAGGATGTTGAGGCTGGCGACCTCTTGATGAGACCATTGGGAGAAGTCAGCATTTCCAGTGCTAGGAGTTCCCACAAACGTCCAGCCGCGATCGCGCACTTCCAGAGTATCGTCAGGACTAATCAGGCGAATGGTGCTAAAGCGATAAATCTCTAAATCCGGCTCTCCGGGAACGGGGATTGCGCCAATCTCATCGTCATACTCGGTTTGCACCCCATAGCCGTCTTGATAGTCAATGGCCGTAATGCGGTGGCGGTCATCTCGGACCACTCGCACGGGACGGGGAACCAGGATATCCACCTGAGTTCGGGGGTAACCTGAGGGAGAATAACGAACGAAATAGCCGTCAGGATGCAGAGACCAGCGGTCTTGAGGGATTTCGCGACTTCCCTCTCCCTCGGGGACTGTTCCCGTCAACACGGCGATATTTTCCAATTCTTCATAGACGGCGTTGGCTTGGCTGAGTTGTTCGCGGATTTCGGCTTTCGCATTGAGGACATCTCGCACCTGGGAGGGGAGATTGGCAAACAGTTCCCGTCGCGCCGAGTCGGGGATGAGTCCCAAGGCACCGCCGTTAATCTCCGAGATTTCTGAATCCGTGAGCATTTCCTGGGCGATCGCCTGGAGGTTATCATCCATATCATTGAGGCGAGTCTGTGCCAGAATCCCCCACAGCAGCATCTGAAGATCCCGCCGTTCAAACTCAGGATAGTTAACAGCTTCCCGGAGAATCTTACGAACAATCTCCCCGCGAGGGCCGTCGAGGGTGGCATAGCCATAGCCATTTCCCTCACCAGGGCCATGGGTTCCCGCGTGTAGACAGTAGCTTTCCAGGGTGGCTTGATAGAATCCTGGGGGAGCGATGTAGCCGCGATCGCGCTCCCAGGGTAAATCGGCGAGGGGTTGAGGTTGACCAAAATCGCGACCATCGAGGAGAGGAATGTCTCGATTTACATCTTCCAAACTGGTGGTGAGGGGGGGATCTCCGTCCAGGATATCCGAGACATCGGGAATGGGGAGGTCGTCGATATCGACATCGGGGAGATTGTCGAATAAGGCAATGTCGCTGGGGTTAGAGGGAGAGAGGAGGGGTTCAGACGCGGTAACAGGGCGATCGCGCTGAAGTCCAAGTCCCACCACCCCCGTCAACAGCAGGGTTAACCCAAATAGAATCAGGGGTTTTCGCAAGGAACGCATAGAAACTTCTCCGAATCGCTGAGTGCGATCGTGGCGCAAGATAGTGAGAATTGCCCTCTACCTTTAGTTAGAAGAAATTGTGTTGTTTTATGAAGTTTGGGGGGCGATC
>SMDP01000096.1:12118-15817 GCA_012911965.1 Geitlerinema sp. P-1104 | reverse complement strand
GCTATAAAACTGAATGTTAGGAAGGTCGAACCAGGTTTGAAAGGCGGCCAGGGAACAGGAGCGATCGCCATCTTTGCGATGAGTGGGACTCCCCGACCAAACTAACCCCACCTTAGCCCTGCCTCGTTTGGGCGGTGGCAAGGCGGGCCGACAATGGGGACTTAAATATAGATAGGGAATCTGGGCCGGGATGGTCTTGGGGGTCGTCTGTCGTAAATAAGGCAGACTCATCAGCAAGGCGTGA
This sequence comes from Geitlerinema sp. P-1104, assembly GCA_012911965.1. Lineage (GTDB taxonomy): Bacteria > Cyanobacteriota > Cyanobacteriia > Cyanobacteriales > Geitlerinemataceae > Sodalinema. Next base: position 15,573 of record SMDP01000096.1, on the reverse strand, counting down.
GCATCCCAGGGGGGAATGGGGTCCTCCGTCGAGAAGAGGCGATCGCAGCCGGGAAGTCCTTGAAATAAGCGCAGCAACGGCGGCCGACAACGCAGCCAGACTCGAACCCCCTCGGCGGCTAACTCGGGCACATAGCGCACAAACTGGATAGCATCGCCAAAGCCCTGTTCTGCTAGTAATACAAGGGTTTTGCCTGTTAAGGAGTCCCCCTGCCAGATTAAGTCTGCCCGAGGAAAGCTATCCCCTAGCTCGCGCCGGGAGGGACGGGCTTCATAATCGGCAAATCCCCGCTGAAAATCCCCCTGAAGCAGGCGAATGAGGGACAGGGTACTGCGGGCCTCGTCCCAATCGGGAACCTGCTCTAAAACTGTCTCTAAACAGGCGATCGCCCGCTCCAGGTTGCCCAAGTCCCAATAGACATAGGCGAGGTTAAACCACCAGCGAGAGGCCCCTTGATCGAGGGACAGGGCCTGACGATAGGCGCTCTCAGACTCCTCTAGGCGATCGAGTTCTTGCCAGGTGCGGCCCAAATTGGCATAGCCGGTGGCGCAATGGGGATGATACCGCAGTAGCTCTTGATAATAGGCGATCGCCCCCCACCAATCCCCTTGCTTAAAGGCAATCCCCCCCAGAAGATTTAACCCATCCAGGCGCTGAGGCTGTTGTGCTAAGAGCGTCTTACAGATAGCGATCGCGCGATCGTACTCCCGAGCTTCATAGCAAGCTAACGCCTTCTCAAACTCCATTTCCAACTCCATCAGCGACCATCCATCATCATTACGGGGTCAACAGGGGTGCAGTAGGGGCAAAAAATTTTTCGCCCCTACTCCCGCAGAAAAATTTAGCATTCTTTATACGAGCGCCTCAAAGCCGCGATCCCCAATCAGGATGACCTAGCCAGCAGACCTCTGACAAGCTTTCGGCTCCTTTAAACCCTAAAATCCTTTATTTTGTTTTTGTAACTACTTAATATAAATAAAGTGTTTAAAAGCTTAAAAAAAGCCTTAAAAAAGCTTAAGAGATTGTAAAGAGCCTCAGACTGTCCCTAAGAAATCTTAAATTCATCTAAAGGCGCGAGAGACATTAAGTTTAATGTTGCAACCCTTTTAATCTCCAAACACATCCCCCATAATGCAGACAACGAGAGGACGAGCGATCGCAACCTGAAGCCAATTCGACCCCAGAGGCGATCGTCCGTCCCCCAGTCAGAACTAAAGGAGAAAATCGGGTGAGATTAGCAGTATACGGAAAAGGCGGCATTGGTAAATCCACCACCAGTTGCAACATCTCAGTTGCCCTGGCCCGTCGCGGTAAAAAAGTCCTCCAAATTGGCTGTGACCCCAAACACGACAGCACCTTCACCCTAACGGGCTACCTCATTCCCACCATCATCGATACCCTCCAAGAAAAAGACTTCCATTACGAAGACATCTGGCCCGAAGACGTGATCTACAAAGGCTACGGTGGCGTGGACTGCGTCGAAGCCGGCGGTCCCCCAGCCGGAGCCGGTTGTGGCGGTTACGTCGTCGGAGAAACCGTCAAACTCCTCAAAGAACTCAACGCCTTTGACGAATATGACGTGATTCTCTTCGACGTTCTCGGCGACGTTGTCTGTGGTGGCTTTGCCGCACCCCTAAACTATGCCGACTACGCCCTCATTGTCACTGACAATGGCTTTGATGCCCTCTTTGCCGCCAATCGCATCGCCGCCTCAGTGCGGGAAAAAGCACGAACCCACCCTCTACGACTGGCAGGCCTGATCGGCAATCGCACCTCCAAACGGGATCTCATCGACAAATACATCGATACCGTCCCCATGCCAGTCTTGGAAGTCTTACCCCTGATCGAAGATATCCGGGTTTCTCGCGTCAAAGGGAAAACCTTATTTGAGATGACAGAAACCGAAGCCGCACTCAGCTACGTTTGTGACTACTACCTCAACATTGCCGATCAGATTTTGGCCCTCCCCGAAGGAGTTGTGCCTAAAGATGCCGCCGATCGCGACCTGTTTGCCCTGCTCTCGGACTTCTACCTCAACCCTCAGCAACCCCCAGCCACCGTGGATGCTGAACCCGACCTGATGATGGTCTAACCCCAGAATCTTCAGTCCTGAACGCCAGAGCCAGCCGATCCGATATAGGTGTCAGCCGCGATCGCAGCCTAAGTGACAGTCCCAATGGTAGTAAATGTCAACGACTATTACAGCTTGCCGTGATGAAGCGCCAGAGTTGTCAGCTAGCCTAGTATGATTCAGTACAGGCAATGCCTAATACCGTTTCAAGACGGAGTACCTTCGACTGAGGCGGATAGACTAGAAATGAACAACGCAGCAACTCCGGGGATAAATAAAAACTATGGCATTTTTCGATAGCTTTACAAGCGCCCTCAAAGAGAAGTGGTTGGAGTATTACCAAGCCAACCGCGAATGGCTCAACTTGCACATGCAGGTCGCTGCCGTCAAAACCCCCGATGGAGGTCGTCGTCCTCCGTCCTACTTCATCATTGGTTCCCTAAACGGCATCGAACCCAAGCTGGCACAACTGATGTTGCCTTTTTCTCGGCTCAATCCCGATCCTGACACCCTAATCGAAGTGATGGGATTGAACTTTGACCCTGACATTGCCCTAGGGTTAGATCCCGAAACCGAGATTCCTAGCCAAGAGTCAGTCCCAGCCTCTGATGCGATCGCCGAGGAGACTGAAGACGACCCTTTTGGTGAGTCGGAAACTGGGGACTTCACAGCCGCTGGCGTCGCCGTGAGCAGCCTAGTTTCCGACTCACCCCAACCCCCTGCCCCCGATGAAACATCAGAGGACCTAGCAGACGACCTAGCAGATGAACCATCTGAACCTGTCGTTGAACCCGAGGCCGACCTCACCTCAGCCGTAATCCCGGATACCACAGACGACGAAGCCTTAACCGGCATCGACGAACCTGAGGAAGAGGATCTAAGTATCCTTGAGGAGACTGAGGTGGAAGAAGCCCCCGAAGCCAGCATCATTGAGAATGAACCCGAGCCAGTCCCCTCAGCCGAGGAAGAGGCTCTCAACATCCTCAATGATCCCTCAGAAGCCTCTAGCGATCTCGAAGACGAGGCCGAAGAACTTGATCCCTTTGCTGGACTCTCTGAAGAACCGACGGAGCTAGAAATGCCCGTCGAAGAGAGCAGTGATGATAGCGATGACGTAGATTTATCGGCATTTACCGATGATGAGTCCTCGGCTGACGAAGTCACCGACGACATGGATCTCGATGCCTTCCCGGACGAAGATGAGTCCTCGGCTGACGAAGTCACCGACGACATGGATCTCGATGTCTTCGAGAGTGAGGATGAGTCCTCCACTGACGACAGCAGTGATGACATGGATCTTGATCCCTTTGCCGATGACTCCTCTGACGAGGACGAGGACGGGATGGACTTGTCCGCCTTTGCCGATGACTCCTCTGACGAGGAC
>SMDP01000096.1:4803-12024 GCA_012911965.1 Geitlerinema sp. P-1104 | reverse complement strand
ATGAGTCGTCCGACGATGACATGGACTTGTCTGCCTTCGGCGATGACGACAGCTCTGACGATGATGGAGACGACGGACTTGATCTGGCGGCTTTCGGCGGAGAAGATGAGTCGTCCGATGATGATAACGGCTTCGATCTCGGGGCCTTTGGTGGAGATGATGACGACTCCGGCTTAGGTGATCTCGGCGATGATGACGAACTCGATGAGGCAGCGTTTGGGGCATTGATGGAAGATGACGACGATGATGAAGATCCTGAGATCTCCAACTTGTTGTCAGACCTTGAATAACACCACTGACCACCCCTGATATTAGGAGAACTGTTCCATGACTGTTGCTGCACAACCCAATGCACAACCCAATGCACTCAACTTTGAGTGTGAAACGGGGAACTATCACACCTTTTGTCCGATTAGCTGTGTTGCATGGCTATATCAGAAAATTGAAGATAGCTTCTTTCTGGTGATTGGTACGAAAACCTGTGGCTATTTCTTGCAAAATGCCATGGGGGTGATGATTTTTGCAGAACCCCGCTACGCCATGGCGGAACTTGAAGAAGGGGATGTGTCGGCTCAGCTTAATGATTACGAAGAGTTGAAACGGTTGTGCCAACAAATTAAGCGCGATCGCAACCCCAGTGTCATTGTTTGGATTGGCACCTGCACCACGGAAATCATCAAGATGGACTTGGAAGGCTTGGCCCCCAAACTCGAAGCAGAAATCGGCATCCCCATCGTGACCGCTCGGGCCAATGGGTTGGACTATGCCTTTACTCAAGGGGAAGACACAGTCTTAGCGGCGATGGCACAACGGTGTCCCAGTCAGCGGGTGGAGTCAGAAAAAACTGAACGCAATGCCATCAAGCGTCTACTCGATTTCGGTCGTAAGGCAGAGGAGGAGGAGTCCACCACCGCTGAGTATGTTGACCATCCTCCTTTGACCTTATTTGGTTCTCTCCCAGATCCCGTGGTAACTCAACTGAGTTTAGAACTCAAAAAACAGGGGATTCAAGTCTCGGGAATGTTGCCAGCTAAACGGTATACCGAATTGCCAGCGTTGGTCGAAGGGGATTATGTCTGCGGTGTCAATCCCTTCCTCAGCCGCACCGCCACGACCTTGATGCGTCGTCGCAAGTGTAAACTCATTGGCGCACCCTTTCCCATTGGCCCTGATGGAACTCGGGCCTGGGTTGAGAAGATTTGTTCTGTATTTGGAATTGAACCCAAAGGACTCGAAGAACGGGAGCAAAAGATTTGGGAGAGTGTCGAGGAGTATGTAGCACTCTTACGAGGTAAATCAGTCTTCTTTATGGGAGATAATTTACTGGAAATTTCCTTGGCTCGCTTTTTGACCCGTTGCGGCATGACGGTTCAGGAAATTGGCATTCCCTACATGGACAAACGCTATCAAAAAGCGGAACTGGATTTCTTGACTAAGACCTGTGATGAGATGGGTGTTCCCTATCCCCGGATTGTTGAGAAGCCAGATAACTACAATCAACTGCAACGGATTAAGGAGTTGAACCCTGATCTCGTCATCACGGGGATGGCCCATGCGAACCCCTTAGAGGCTCGCGGCATTAGCACAAAATGGTCTGTTGAGTTTACCTTTGCCCAGATTCATGGCTTTGCCAACACCCGCGATTTATTAGAGTTAGCCACTCGTCCCCTGCGTCGCAATGACAATCTCAAGCATTTGGGTTGGGAGAAGTTAGTCCAGGAAGACGCACAGGTTTAAGGGGGTTATGAGACGGTGATCTGAGACGGTGACTCGCCGGTCAGTTTAGCGAGTTCCCTCTCCCCAAGGGCGATCCCACCGGGGGTCGCCCTAATTCCTATTGCCTACTGCCTAGGGCAACCACAAGGGTGTGCCCCTACGTCTTTTCTACTGCCTTCTTCCCCTGTTCCCTGTTCCCTATTCCCTGTTCCCTTTACAAATATTTAATTTTTGTTGTTAAAGTCTAAACTAGGAGTTGCGATCGCTCATTTTTTGGTTTATATTAAGTATCTTAGAAGCCCAAATTCAAGACTCAGAAAATGGGAACTTTGCGATCGCACCTTCAGCGCAGCGTGAGCGCAATCTGAAAACACCTCCCTTGTACTTGTCAATAAACTTTAAAAAAAATTAACTCAAAATGGCACAGGATCGCAACCGAACAGCAGTAATCACGGGCGCGTCTTCCGGCGTCGGACTCTACACCGCAAAAGCTCTGGCTTCTCGCGATGATTGGCATGTGGTCATGGCCTGTCGCAACCTGGAAAAAGCCGAAGCCGCCGCCAAAGAGGTGGGACTTCCTGAAGGCAGTTACACCATTATGCACATTGACCTGGGGTCTTTGGCCAGTACGCGCCAGTTTGTCACCAATTTCCGCAGTCTCAACCGTCCTCTCGATGCGTTGGTGTGTAATGCGGCAATTTATATGCCCTTGATCAAAGAACCCCTGCGATCGCCTGAAGGGTATGAACTAACGATGACCACCAACCACCTCGGTCATTTCCTCCTCTGTAACGTCATGATTGAGGACATGAAGCGATCGACCTACGAGGATCGGCGTATGGTCATCCTGGGAACCGTCACCCATAACCCCGACGAACTCGGCGGTAAGATTCCCCCGCGTCCCGACTTGGGCAACTTTGAAGGGTTTGAAAAAGGCTTCAAAGACCCGGTCACCATGGCGGACGGGAAAGCCTTTGAACCGGTGAAAGCCTATAAAGACAGCAAAGTCTGTAACGTGCTAACCATGCGGGAATTGCATCGGCGCTACCACGAGGAAACCGGGATTACCTTTACCTCACTTTATCCCGGCTGCGTCGCCGACACTCCCCTATTCCGCAATCACTATCCTCTCTTTCAAAAAATCTTCCCCGTCTTCCAAAAATACATCACCAAAGGCTATGTCTCCCAGGAACTCTCCGGGGAACGGGTGGCCGCTGTGGTGGCTGACCCCGAATATCGCCAGTCGGGTGCGTATTGGAGTTGGGGGAACCGCCAGAAAAAAGACCGCAAATCCTTTGTTCAGAAAGTCTCCCCTCAAGCGCGAGATGACGAACGAGGTGAGCGGATGTGGGATCTAAGCATGAAACTGGTGGGACTCGCCTAGGCTTAATCTAGGTCCGACTCCTGCAACTGAAGAACCGAGGCCAGAGATTTGGCCTCGGTTTTACAGCATAGGACTATTCCTCTTCTTTTTTGCCCTTACCGTTACTCCCCGCTGAGGACTCGGCTGGAGTCTCATCATTGGCCTTATCTTGGGGAGTCCCATTTTTACCCACACTATTAGAGGAGACCATCGCCCCCATCGCCAGTTCCTGACGGACTTTTTCCTCAATGGTGGCGGCGAACTCCGGGTTATCCTTAAGATATTGCACTGAGTTATCTCGGCCCTGGCCGATATTATCCCCGTCATAGCTATACCAAGCACCACGCCGCTTAATCACCCCCGTTTCTTCGGCTAAGTCCAGTAAGCAGCCCACTTGGGAAATCCCCTGGCCAAAGAGAATATCAAACTCGGCAATCCGGAACGGCGGCGCAATTTTGTTTTTAGCCACCTTAACTTTGGCGCGAATCCCATATTCATCGGAGCCTTTTTTCAGGGTTTGAATGCGACGGATATCGAGGCGCACGGAACAGTAGAACTTGAGCGCATTCCCCCCAGTTGTGGTTTCAGGGCTACCGTAGCTAATGCCGATTTTTTGCCGTAACTGGTTGAGGAAAATGACGGTACAGCCAGATTTGCCGATATTACCCGTAATTTTTCGCAGGGCCTGGCTCATCAGTCGCGCCTGTAAGCCCACATGGATATCCCCCATATCCCCTTCAATTTCCGCTCGGGGAACCAGGGCCGCCACGGAGTCGATGACCACTAAATCCACCGCAACTGATCGCACCAGTTGGTCAACAATTTCTAGGCCCATCTCGCCGGTGTCCGGTTGGGAGACCAAGAGATTTTCAATATCAACCCCTAAGGCGGCGGCGTAGGTGGGATCGAGGGCGTGTTCAGCATCTACGAAGGCCGCAATTCCGCCCGCTTTTTGCGTTTCGGCGATCGCATGAAGGGCGACGGTGGTTTTACCGGAACTCTCGGGGCCATAGATCTCAATCACACGCCCTTTCGGGAGTCCACCGCCGAGGGCTAAATCCAGGGTTAAGGCGCCACTGGGAATCGTCTCAACGCGCATCCGCGCTGAGTCGCCCAACCGCAGAATCGCCCCTTTACCAAAGGAGCGTTCAATCTGGTTTAGCACCATGTCTAAAGCTTTCTGCTTTTCGGAGTTCTGGGTGATAGGGGTCGCCATACTTGCCTCAATGTTCGATGAATTGACTAATTGACCCGCTCTCGGGCCGGGGAGCAACCGTCAATGGAGACGGTTACCGGGTAGAACCTGTAGCGTTGCTGGAGAACGACAAGATGTAAAAAGCTGATCTAAAAATCTGGATCTTCCGGGTTTGCAGCAGATACATCATTCTAGTACAGAATCCCTCCCGGCACAGTTTGGGGGCCTGGGGAACTTACGCCGAGGGGGAAAAGCCGGTAAACTGGAAGCTTGGCTATGGCCATGTCGCCGCCCCAACTCAGATGATGCAAGCTGTTGAGTCTCCCATTCCTGAAGGAAGTATCACCGTCGCCGGGTTGACGGATTATCTGCAATCGCTGTTAGATGACAATCCCTATTTGCGGCCCGTGTGGGTGGTGGGGGAAGTGTCGAGTTGTAAGTCTCATGCGTCGGGGTTGTTTTTTACCCTGCGCGATCGCGAGGATGGTTCACTCCTCAATGGGGTGATCTGGAAAAGTCAGGTGGCGAAGCTGTCGACACCGCCTAAGTTGGGTGAGTTGGTGGTGGTGGGGGGGAACATTCGGCTGTTTCGGGGTCGGGGTGAGTATAAACTCTATGGGTTTCAGGTTTTGCCCCTCGGTGCGGGGATGCAAGCATTGCAGTATCAACAACTGCGTCAGCGTCTCATGGCTGAGGGATTGTTTGACCCCAGACGCAAGCGATCGCTCCCCAAACATCCTCAAACGATTGCGGTTGTTACGTCTGCGCAAGCGGCGGCCTGGGGGGATATTCAAAGTACTCTACGTCAGCGTTATCCGGGGCTTCAGGTGCTGTTGTCTCCGACGGGGGTTCAGGGCGATCGCGCGGCGGCTAGTATTGAACGGGCCCTGGCGCGGGTGGCGGCGGATGGCCGGGCTGAGTTGGTGATTCTCGCCCGGGGTGGGGGGTCGGCGGAGGATTTAGCGGTGTTTAATGATGAACGGGTGGTGCGGGCTGTGGCCCTCTGTCCCTATCCCGTGATTACCGGAATTGGGCATCAACGGGATGAATCTCTGGCGGACTTAGCGGCTGATGTGGCGGCGGAAACCCCCACGGCGGCGGCGAAACGGGCGGTTCCTGAACTTGAGAGTCTGATTGAGGCCCATCGCGATCGCCAGCAGCGTTTAGAAGAAGTGATGATTACGTGTTTCGGGGGGGTGCGATCGCATCTGCATCAGTTACGTCAGCGCCTCGATATTACCCCGATTCAGCGTCAACTCAACCAAGAACGGCAAAAGCTTCAGCAACTCAAACAGCGCCTGATTAACGCCAGCCAGCAACGCCTACAGCAGTCCCAACAACGACATCAGTTTCTGCAAGAACGTCTCACCACCATCAACCCGCAAATCGTCTTAGATCGCGGTTATGCGGTGGTGCGTAACGCTCAGGGAGAGATTATCCGTTCTAGCGAGGATCTGCAACCCGGACGGGTTTTGTCCGTGAAACTGGCCCAAGGATGGGTTAAGGTAAAAATCACCTCCACTGGCAGCGAGGGACCCGCACCCTTCAGCCAATCCTAATCTCTGCCCTTCCCTGATTCTCTAGTCTCCCGTCAATATCCCATGACTCACCCTTGGAACTACGAAGCCACCGTCGAAGAAATCGAGAGCATCATTCAGAAAATCGAATCGGGACAACTGGATTTAGAAGCTGTCTTCGATAAATTTGCCGTCGCCGCCGAACATCTCCAAGACTGTGAGCAATTTCTCGGAAAAAAGCAGCAGCAACTTGATATCTTAATTGAAACCCTGGGTGACCAGTAAGGGCGTATGTTCACCGATGGCCCGCACTTCAAAGGCTTAAATCGCTGGTCTCATCCCAGTTTAGGTCTAATTCAAGCGGTGAACTACTCCGTTGTTTCTCCATTGTATCAACAGTCCTTAACCCTTCGCAATCAAGTCTTACGGCAACCATTAGGGTTATCGATTTGGGAAGAAAACTTAGAACCTGAAACCCATTATGGTCATTTTGGCATCATTCAATTTTCAGAGAAACTTGGCTCATTACTAGCTTGTGTGGTGATTGTTCCCAAAACTCAAGAACGGGTCAAGCTGCGACAAATGGCAGTTCTTCCTGAAGTGCAATATCAAGGATTAGGATGCTTTTTGATTGGAGAAGTTGAAGAGTATTTAAAGCCATATCATATCAAAACCATTAACTTGGCAGCGAGAGTTTCAGCCATTAGGTTCTACCAAAAACTGGGGTATCAGTCTATCAGTCCTGAGTTTATTGAGGTCGGTATCCCTCATCAAACCTTAGAAAAAACACTCAACTAAACGAGAAAATCCTAAACCTTGTTTAATAGTAGGGATGAATAGGACAAAAACTATATGCAACATATATTCAGATGTGGTTGATTGGCGGGGAAGCCTTGTTCGGGAATTTCTAGGGGGTCGTCGGTGAGGAAGGCGATCGCAATTCCCCCCGTCAGTTTTTGGCAAAAGGCGATTCTCCTGGGTGAGTTGATTAACGGTGACTTGGAGCGATCGCCTCAATTTGAGAACACCAAGAAAAGTCCTTGATGTTAAACGTGTAGATTGTGGTAACATCATGGGCTAACATAATCCCAATGTGCAATCAATCAAAAACTCCTCCATTGGTTACAGGTCTTTCTGCCAATAAACCAATCCAACGTTCAAACAAATCCACCGGAGTTGAAAGCAAGCAGATATGGGGCATCTAACAAATCCGGTTAATGCGGATAATTGCTTCCGTTGGCTGTAAAGGGTTGGCTAGAATAGCGGGATTAGTAATATAGGAGTAAAATTCCGCTAAAACCTGCGATGAGACACACGAAATTTCCCTTTCGGTGGGTCTAAATATTTCTAAAGCGGCTTGATGTTGAGGGGCTTTGGTATTAGCAACATAAGCGAGGATATTCGTATCCAGATAAATTCGTTTAGCTTCC
>SMDP01000096.1:0-4575 GCA_012911965.1 Geitlerinema sp. P-1104 | reverse complement strand
TTTTAGCTAATTTTGCCGCCAAGGGTCAGAAACCGGGTTTCTTGGCTGCTTAAATCTCCCCTAACCAGGTTTCAATGGCTGATAACAGATTCCGTTGATTGGGGGGAAAGCCTTTTAAGGGCGCTTCTAGGGGTTCCTCGGTGAGAAAGGCAACGGCAATTACCCCGGTCAGTTTTTGGCAAAAGGCGATTCTCCTGCGGAGACGCTTCGCGAACGCTTCTGGGGTGGGTTGGGTCGGGGTGGAAATTCGCTACCGAAGAGAATGGCACGGTGGGGGAGGAGGTGGGGCGCGTTTGAGGGTTTTGAGGTGGCGATCGCAGTTCTGCGGGGTCTTCGTCGGGACAAGTGATGTCCCAAATCAGTTCGAGCCAGGGTGAGGGCGATTTCCCGTTCGCGGGTTTCGTTGGCGAGGATGTCGGCGTTGAGGCAATTCTAGGGGTTCGTCCGTGAGGAAGGCTGGGGTGTCGGTTGGTTTATGGCAAAATAGAATATCATTCAAAGTAAGTCAGTACCGTGAGGCTTAGTCAATGATGAGATTTAATGATGTAGTTGAAGCAATAAAAGGTCTTTCTATCGATGAAAAACAAGAAATTTCAATGTTGTTACAGCAATATCTTCGTGAAGAATCTCGTGACAATATTTATAAGAATTTCCAAGTAGCCCAGCAGGAAGAAAAACAAGGAAATCTTAAGTTCTCTGACCTGCTTGATGAATTGAAGGGACTGATTGAAGAATAGTCATGGACGTTAGGTAATATCGGGATGTTTAATAAACAATGTATTGTCAGTGGCCGCGCTTTGCTATTAAGACCTGAAAAGATTCTCAAAATAGTTTTTGTTATTCCACTGATAAATACTAAAATCTTTAATATCCAATGATAAAATTCGTCCAGTTTTGTACTCTTCTGCTAACAAAACGAGAGATGCGTCTGCTAAATCCATCGGAACATCACGATATTTAGTCATCAAATCTTTGAGTCTGGCGATATGGTCAGGCTTAATTTCAAAAACTTGAAATAATCCCTGAGACATGGCATTGATAAACGTAATCGAAGCTTGAACTCCCCGACGAGCTTGTAGAAAGTAGCAAGTTTCGGTGACGACGCACCATGTCGTAATCAGAGGTTCGTTATATTGACTAAATGTTTGTTTAGCCGCTTCATGGTAGTTATCATTTTTGTTGGCTAAGGCAACCCAAAAGCCAGTATCAACAATAATCATTATTCATTACCCATTTCTTGAATTAATATTGATTCGCAATTTTCAGCTAGGTCAGGTTCGGCTTCAATACAACCAATAAAGCCAATTTTACTGAAGTTCTCCAGATGGTTAGTGGAAGTAGTTAAGAATTTTCGATAATAGTAATCAAGGGCGGCTCCTAAAATTTCGTCAGAATTTTGTTGGGTTTTTTGTTGGATAAAAGCCAGTTTTTGTGCTTGTTCGTCAGTGAGCTGAGTGGCAATTTCCATTGTTTCCTCTTTTTGTTGATCAACTTATGGAGATTTTAACCTAAAAAATGCTGATGTTCAAAGCTCTTCTAACCAGGTTTGGATGGCGGGGGTGAGGTTGGGTTGGTTGGGGGGGAAGCTTTTGAGGGGGGCTTCTAGGGGCTGTCGCTGAGGAAGGGATGCCCCCTATCTTTCTAAATTTTGCAACCACTGAAGGATTGTTGTCACTAAATTCGGGTCGCTTTCTAGGAATTGCGGTAATCGGCATTCAGCAAGGGATTCGGGGACAACTAGGGCTATGGGGGGATGGCTAAAGCGGGCGAGTTGATTGAGGACGGCGATATCAAAGCCTTGAGGGGGTGGATTGGTGGGTTCTTCGTAGAGGATGAGGGCGATCGCCTGGTCGCTGAGGTCATCTTCGCAGTAGGCTTGTAATTTGGCGATGGTATCGGGTTTACCGTCGGGACTGGCGGGACAACCAGCTTTTTTCAGGGTGGTGTAGATTTGCAGGGCAGGGTTGCTAGGGTCGCTGAAGCGGCTGCCGTCGATGCAAATGATTTGGCAGTTGAGGGGGTGGGATTGATTGGCTTGGTTGAGGATTTGGGGGAGAAGGGCGAGGTTGCACTGTTGGGTGAAGGGGGTGGAAGCAACTGGAGTATCGTCTTCCACTTCGGGATGGGGAGTGGTGGGGGGATGGTGCCATGCTTGATAAAATTCGGGATAGGGGAGGTTTTCGGCACAGTTCCAGATGAGTTTATAACATTCGTTGAATCGGTCAAAGTTGCTTTGGTAAACTTCATCGCTGAGGTTGTGTTTTAAGGTGGAGACGACCCCTGCATAGTGTTGGGGGGTGGTGAGGATTTTCCCTAAACTCCATGCCGCCTGCCCACGGGTATCTTCATCCTCAGTAGTGCGGATCACTTCGACCAACCCTGCGATCGCCTGCGGATTTCCTTGTCCGATTTTCCCTAAACTCTTTGCCGCCTGCCAACAGGTATCTTCATCCTTAGTATTGCGCATAACTTTGAGCAACCCAGCGATCGCCTGCGGATTTCCTTGTCCGATTTTCCCTAAACTCCTGGCAGCCCGCCAACGGGTATCTTCATCGTCAGCAGTTTCGATAACTTTGACCAAAGCCGCGATCGCCGTTTCATTGCCTTGTCCTATTCTCCCTAAACGCCTGGCAGCATCGCTACGGATACGTTCATCTTCAGTAGTTTCGAGAAATGTGACCAAAGTCGAGATCGCCGTTTGATTGCCTGGGTCGATTTTCCCTAAATTCCTGGCAGCCTCCCAACGGGTATCTTTATTTTCAGTGGTTTTGAGAAGTTTGACTAAACCAGCGATCGCCGTTTCATTGCCTTGTCCGATTTTCCCTAAACTCCTGGCAGCCTCCCTACGGATATATTCATCTTCAGTGGTTTCGATAACTTTGAGCAAAGCCGCAACTGCTTCTGGGTTGACTTGTCCAATTTTCGTTAACCTATCGGCAGCCTGCCAACCGATATCGTCTCCATATTTAGCAGTTTCGAGGACTCTGACCAAAACCGCGATCGCCATTTGATTTCCTGGGTCGATTTTCCCTAAATTATCGGCAGCCCGCCAATGAATAAATTGATCTTCAGTGGTTTCGAGAAGTTTGACCAAAGCTGCGATTGCTGTTTCGTTGCCTGGGTCGATTGTCCCTAAACTATAGGCAGACCGCCTACGGATATATTCATTTTCAGTAGTTTCGATAATTTTGACCAAAGCCGCGATCGCTGGTTCATTGCCTTGTCCGACTTTCTCTAAACTTTTGGCAGCTTGCTTACGGATACGTTCATGTTCAGTGGTTTCGATAACTTTGACCAAAGCCGCGATCGCTGTTTCACTGCCTGGGTCGATTTTCTCTAAACTATAGGTAGTCCCGTAGTAATGGGTATATTCATATCCAGGGGTTTCGTGAATCATGACCAAACCCGCGATCGCTGTTTCATTGCCTGGGTCGATTTTCTCTAAACTTTCGGCAGCCCACCAACGGATAGATTTTTCATATCCAGGGGTTTCGATAACTTTGACCAAACCCGCGATCGCTGTTTCATTGCCTGGGTCGATTTTCTCTAAACTTTCGGCAGCCCAGTAACGGATCTCTTCATCTTCAGTAGTTTCGATAACTTTGACCAAACCCGCGATCGCTGTTTCATTGCCTGGGTCGATTTTCCCTAAACTATAGGCAGCCCTGCAACGGGTATCTTCATCTTCAGTGGTTTCGATAACTTTGACCAAACCCGCGATCGCCGTTTCATTGCCTTGTCCGATTTTCCCTAAACTATCGGCAGCCCTGTAACGGATATTTTCATCCTGAGTATTGCGGATAACTTTGACCAAACCAGCGATCACCCTTTGATTGCCTGGGTCGATTTTTTCTAAACTATCGGCAGCCCAGTAACGGGTATCTTCATCTTCAGTGGTTTCGATAACTTTGACCAAACTAGCGATCGCCGTTGAATTGTCTAGGTCGATTTCCCTGAAACTTTTCCATAAACTATCGACAGCCCTGTAACGGGTATCTTCATCTTCAGTGGTAGCGATAACTTTGACCAAACTAGCGATCGCCTCGGCATTTCCGACACCGATTTTCCCTAAACTCTCTATCGCGGACACACGGGTATATTCATGTGGGCAATTCTCAATAACTGCGCTCAGTTCTGTAATCGCCAGCCGTCTAATGGTTTCAGGGATCGCCTTTCTCGCCCCTTTTTCAACCGGATCGAGAAAAATTGTCCATTTCTGTTTCTGAATATCAAACTCACCAAACCCCCACTTCAATAACTGCTGAACAATCTCAGCAGCCAGAGAACAAGCCTTAAACTCATTAATCGCAGCAGCAGCCAGAAAATAAGCTTGACATTCATAAAAATATTTGACCCCACCCTCAAACTCAACCAACGCTCGAATAAACCCCTGCTTCTTCTCATCTCCAACATCCTCACGCCCCAACCACAACAAAATTACCTGCTTCCACTGCGGTTCAAAAATCCGATACTGCTTCCCTTCCACCGGACAATCTACATGATCCTTCGGCAGAAAATAATCCCAATCCTCCACCGCCAACGCCGCAAAATACTCCTGAAACGTCGCATGATAAA
>SMDP01000095.1:14595-15872 GCA_012911965.1 Geitlerinema sp. P-1104 | reverse complement strand
GTTAAGAGATCTAACTCCACAGCGGTCATCCGCTGCCCCAGGAAACAGTCCTTAACCCAACCGCTCGCTTCCCCAACCCAATTCGATCCCGTCCTAACCGGAATCAAAACGATGCTCGACGCACTTATTATCATCTCATTTATCATTGCGGGAGCCGGGGTAGGCTTTTTTAGCATTGAACTCCTCCCAGGGAGTGCCATGCAGCAAGTCACCAACGTTGACGGCTTACGCTGGGTGGTGGCAAGTTTTGCCGCCCTCATCAGTGGCGTAGTCGGCCTCTCGGTCCAAACGACCTATCGGCGTATCGAGGCCAACATCCGTCAAATGCCCCTAGAAGTCCTACTCACCCGTGCCCTGGGGTTAGTGGCTGGTTTATTGGTCGCTAACCTCATGTTAGCGCCTGTCTTCCTAGTCCCGATTCCCAAAGACTTCACCTTCATCAAACCCTTTGTCGCGGTGTTGGGGAGCGTGATGTTCGGCTTTCTCGGCGTGACTCTGGCGGATACCCATGGCCGGGCCTTTCTGCGCCTCCTCAACCCCAACAGTGTCGAAAGTCTGATGGTGGCTGAAGGAACCCTTAAACCGGCCACCACCAAAGTCGTCGATACCAGTTGCATTATCGACGGTCGGATTCAGAACCTCCTAGAAACCGGCTTCCTAGAGGGACAAATCCTCATTCCCCAGTTTGTCTTAGAAGAACTGCAACAGGTGGCCGATGCCTCCAACGACGGTAAGCGAGTTCGCGGCCGCCGTGGCTTAGATATTCTCAATCAAGTCAAGGAGAATTATCCCGAGCGTATTGATATCTATCCCGCCGATTACGATGAACCCATGACGGTAGATGCCAAATTGGTGCGTCTGGCGGCGGAAATCAACGCTACTCTCCTCACCAATGACTTCAATCTCAGCAAAGTCGCCACCCTACAAAAAGTGTCGGTTCTCAATATCAACGAGTTAGCTCAGGCAGTTCGCTTATCCTATCTTCCCGGCGATGATATTGAAGTCAAAATCCTCAAAACGGGCAAAGAACCGGATCAAGGGGTGGGCTATCTCGATGATGGAACCATGGTGGTGGTCGAAGAGAGTTCTGACCTCATCGGTAGTGAAATCCACGTGGTGGTCACCAGCGCCCTGCAAACCTCCGCTGGCCGGATGATTTTTGCCCGTCCCCATGCCTCGGCGATGGCCTAGAGTCGGGGTCTAGAGTCGCGGGTTATATCGCGGCTTGTAGAGCCTCCACCGTGCGATCGTACTGTTGCTGGACTCGTTCCCAGAGG
>SMDP01000095.1:0-14396 GCA_012911965.1 Geitlerinema sp. P-1104 | reverse complement strand
CTAACTCCTCTAGGGCTTCAATCTCTCGTAAGTCCTCCAAGGTTTTCTGATTCAGAATGGGCAGATTAGCTTCCGGGGGGATCTCCTCGGCATCTTGCCGTTCTGACGGATCTGGGTCGGCGACAAAGGCTTTCAGGGAGACCGTTCCCGTCACAGGACAACGAGACAAGGACTGAATTAACTCATTGACGCGAATGGGTTTACTAATATAGTCATCCATCCCCGCCGCGATACAGTCCTCGCGATCGCCCTGCATGGCGTTGGCGGTCACGGCAATCAAATAGGGACGACGAGACTTGGCCCATTTCTTACAAATGCGACGGGAGGACTCTAAGCCGTCCATCACCGGCATTTGCACATCCATCAAGACCACATCATAATGCTGCCGAGTTAGGGCATCGAGAACTTCTAAGCCGTTGCTCACTACATCCGCCCGATAGCCCATGCGGGCTAGGGTTTGGGTGGCCACTTTCTGGTTCACCGCATTGTCTTCGGCCACCAAGATTTTCAGAGGGAAGCGATCGGCTAGATGTCCGTCTAACTTCGGCGTTTTCTCATATTCCCGTTCCACTGGCTCCCCACTTAAAACCCCCACCAAAATGTCATAGAGTTGGGACTGCTTAATGGGTTTATTGAGCAGGGCCGCCAATTGGAGATCCACCCCTTGTAGTTCCGTTCCCATGGAGGTGAGGATGATGATGGGGACATCTTTCATCACCTCTAGGGTCTGTAGTTCCCGGGCCAGGGTCACACCGTCCATATCTGGCATTTGCATATCCAAGATAGCCAGGTCAAAGGACGGTTGACTCGGGACCAACTGCAACGCCGTCGGACCATCGGCCACGGCCAGGGTTTCCATACCCCAGCCTTGAGTGGCTAAACTCAAGATTTTGCGGTTGGTGGCATTGTCATCCACCACCAAAAGCCGTTTATCACGCAGTTCTACCCGATGACGTAGGGATTTCACCAGGGGAACTTGCGGGGCTTGGGGGGCAATGAGGGTAAAGTAAAAGATAGAGCCAGGTTGTTCGGGATCGCTCGTCAGTTCAAAGTCAGTGGGATGGTTCCCGGTGCTATGACCCATACTTTCGACCCACATCACCCCACCCATCATTTCGGCCAGACGTTTGCTAATGGCTAACCCGAGGCCGGTCCCTCCATATTGACGGGTGGTGGAGGAGTCTACCTGAGAAAAGGAGCGGAATAGACGGTGCATCCGATCGCTCTGAATGCCAATCCCTGTATCACGGACGGCAAACTGAATGCGGTAATAGGGAAAGTCTAGGGTTTCTGGGCGCTCGACTGGGGTTGTCTCGCCGGACTCGTGATCAGGGCCTCGGTTGCAGCGGTCGATCTGCTCGGCCTGAATTGAGATCACCACTTCCCCTTCATCGGTAAATTTAACCGCGTTGCTGAGCAGGTTGACTAGAATTTGCCGCACCCGTGTGACATCTCCACAAATATGCTGTGGGGTGTCGTTACTCATTAAATACGCTAGTTCTAATCCTTTTCCGGTGGCTTTGGATGCCAGCAAGTCTAGGGATTGTTCGACGCAGGCCCGTAAATCAAAGGGATGTTGTTCGAGTTCGAGTTTGCCGGACTCAATTTTGGAGAAATCGAGAATGTCATTAATAATGGTCAGCAGGGTATCGCCACTGCTGCGAATCGTCTCGACGAAATCCCGCTGTTCTAAGGACAGTTCTGTGTCTAGCAGTAACCCGGTCATGCCAATGACTGCATTCATGGGGGTACGGATTTCATGACTCATGGTGGCGAGAAATTCGCTCTTGGCTTGGGTGGCGGCGAGGGCGCGATCGCGGGTTTGGGCCAGGTCGGCGGCGGTGTTTTGTCGTTCAATCTCGCCACCAATCCATTGGGCCATCAGTTTCAGGATTTCTCGGTCTACGGGTTTGAAGGGGTCATGGAGGGGAGTGCGGCTCGAAAAGCTGAGGGTTCCATAGACCTCTCCGGCCACAATGACGGGAGTGCCAATATAGGCTTGAATGCGGAAGGGTCCATATCTCGGCGGCACATTGGTGCCATACATCAGCAGAAATTCAAAATATAAGGGGTCGTCAGCTTCCACAGTCCGGAAGCAATAGGTTTCTGCTAGGGGCAAACGCTGTCCAGTCATCAGAGGATGAGTCACCACCATTCCCGGAGGGGTTTGGGGACATTGAACTTCCAAAATTTCAAAGTCTTCGTCCTGAATATGGGAGAGGATCGCGATTTCCATGCCGAACCGCTGCCGTCCTAGTTCTAGGAGGCCCTGTAACCGCTGGCGAAAGTTGAGGTGACGAGAGGAGGTGACTTTGTAGATGGCCCGGATAGAGGCCTCACTTTCTCTGAGATCTTCTTCGGCCAGTTTCCGTTCGGTGATGTCTCGGGAAACGCTGACGATTTCTCGCGGGTCGGAGTCTCCTGTCTGCTTGGATCTCTGCTTGGGGCTTTTCTTGTCTTGGATAAAGGCGCGACTGGTGGTTTCAAACCAGATGTAATGGCCGTCTTTATGGCGAATCCGGTAACTGAGGGTTAATGAACCGCTGGTGGTGAGGACTTCTGCGGTGGAATAGTTAAAGTTATCGCGATCGAGGGGGTGGACGAGGTCTCGGGCATAGCGATCGATGAGTTCTTCGGGTTTGTAGCCGAGTAGGACTTCTGAGGCGGGAGAGGCGTAGAGAAATTGACCGTCGGGGTTTTGTCGGGCGATGAGGTCGGTGGAGTTCTCGGCCATGAGCCGATACCGCTGTTCGGTTTCTTGCCGTTCTGATTGCGATCGCCCCAGAGCGTCGAGCATTTCGTTGATGGTCCGGCCCAGACTGGAGAGTTCGTCTTCTCCGGCTGCGGGGAGTCGTTGGTTGAGATCTCCGGTCTGTTTGAGTTGATTCATGCTCCCACTCAGGCGAGCTAGGGGCGATAGAACCAGTTTTTCGATGAGTAATAGGGTTAAGCCACTAAAAATAACCCCGACACTAATCAAGGCTAGGGAAAAGTAGCGAATGCTAATCTGACCCTGTTGGTAGATGGCCCGAGGTGCGTCCACACGCAACAGACGAATGGGATGTTGCTGGAGATCCCGCAGCAGGGTATAGCCGGCAATCCGCTCTCCTGGGGAGAGGGGAAGGTAGGGGAAACCCAGGTTTGAGCTGGCGGTGGGGTGGTTACGGTTGAAGCGGTTGAGGGCGATCGTTAGATCGTTACTCAGGCTCAGCAGGCCTGAGTTGGAGGCGGTCCAGGGCAGACGAGTTGGAGCTGGGGAGGGGGCCAGTAGGTCCTGCCAGGCCTGTTGGACGTCGGCAGGCTGTTGGCCACTGGGGGAATAGAGGGATAGGGAGAGTTGGGTTTGTTCGGCGAGTCGGGCGATCGCCTGCTCGTTAAAGTAACGGCCAACAATCAGGGTTCCTCGCAGGGGCCCGGTCACTTGACTGGTGACGATGGGACGGGCCGCGACGAGGAACGGCTCCCCTTCGAGTTCGAGAAGTCCTTGGATGCCGTCGTCAGGATGATCGGTGATTAACAGGGACGCTTCAGGTTGCTCAGGGTCCAGAAATGGCTCTAGTCCCTCGGGCAGGGCCATGCTCCTGCTGTGAGTCTGGTCATAGGCTTTCTCGAAGCGAATCCTGCCTTGAGCGTCGACAAAGACCATGAAGTTGAGGTTCAGGTAGGAAAATGTCGAGTCAATCAGGTTGGAGCGCACATAATCCGGGTTGCCGGTTTTGATAAACTCATAGGTGTCATCCCACTCGGCATAGTCGCGGGCAATGGTGTTCAGACGCGATAGCTCATGGTCGATGGCACGTAGGGCATGGGTCACGTCCTGACGAACGTACTGCTGCTCCAGATGCGTGAAATCTCTTAGTAAGATTAACGAAGATATGGCGTAAATCGTGATGTTCAACGCCACCAACGCCGCACCGACGATGAGTAAAGTTTTCTTTCGTAGTTTCATGCCGGAGTGGAAGAAAATAATCAACCGATGTTCCCAGGGGAATTGCTCAATGGGGGCAAGCTATAATCTCTATTTTGCCTGACGTTCTGCTGTCGAGTGAGTCCGCCCTCTTGGCCTGTTTAGAGGTTACAACGAGTTCCTGGCAAATCTCTAGTTGTTTAGAGCTTTTTCATTACGCTAATGGACGTTGACCATGACTGATAATCGTAACCTTTCTTCTAATGTACAAGCTTCTCGCCGTTGGCGATTGATTTTGGGGACAGATGCCACGGGGGTAAACTCGGCTGAGGATGGGTTGGATCAGCGGCGAGTGCGATCGCTCGAAGCCCTCTATCGGCCGTCTCCTGCTGGGGGATTGGGACGCTCAACTCTCAGTCTAGTTCGCTGGTTGGATGAGATTCGCTGTCAGTTCCCGGAGTCGGTGGTTCGGGTGATGCAACATGATGCGATTGAACGGTTGAATCTGCGATCGCTGTTGCTCGAACCTGAACTGAGCGATCGCCTAGAACCTGATCCGATGTTAGCGGCTGAGGTGTTAACGTTGATGTCTACGTTACCGGACTCCAAAGCTGAGCGGGTTCGTGAGATTGTCCGTCAGGTGGTTGAGGAGTTAGAGCAGCGGTTACGTCCAGCGACTCAGCAGGCCCTCTCGGGCCGTCTTCGCCAGCGATCGCCCGGCCTCCATCCTCGCTATCGAGATATTGACTGGCAACGCACCCTGTATGCCAATCTCAAACATTATCAACCCCACTATGGCACGATCATTCCTGAAAGGCTGATTCATCGAGGCACGCCCCCACGTCTGCTGTCAGATGTTGTTCTTTGTCTGGATCAAAGCGCCTCTATGGCCGCTTCAGTGGTCTATGCTAGCGTTTTTGCCTCGGTTTTGGCGTCTGTATCTTTACTGAATGTGCGTCTGTTCGCATTTGATACTTCGGTACTCGACTTGACTCCCCATGTTCAGGATCCAGTCAACCTATTATTGGGAATGCAGCTCGGGGGTGGGACGGATATTGCAGCGGCCTTACGCTACAGCTTACAGGAGATCCAACAGCCCCATGAGACGATTCTGATTCTCCTGAGTGATCTATATGATGGGGGCGATCGGCAACAGGTCTGGCGATTGTTAGGGCAACTGCTCGCGTCAGGGGTCCGGGTTATCAGTCTTTTGGCCCTGGATGAGACCGGGATTCCTCGCTATGATGTGGCAAATGCTGAGTATTTAGCTGGCTTGGGAATTCCAAGTTTTGCCTGTCACCCAGATGAGTTTTCAGGGCTGATTAGTGAGTATTTGTTGATCTAAAATTAAGTTTTTTATTGGTTTTTTGGGGTATTTTATAGCATGAAAGTTGATGTTAAAATTCGCCTATTTTTATCTCATCTCTTGGTCATGCTTGTTGGCTTGGGAAGCTTTATTTTGATTAGTAAAATTTACTCTCCTCGACAATTTATTATTCAGCTTGAGCAGATGGAAAGCACGGAATTTTTTAGCGTGCGTTCTGTGAAAACTTACATCGTCAAAGGATTTGAGATAACCTGGAACCGTAGTACATTTTGGTCAGTCATTAGTGGAGCTTCAGCCGCAGTCGTCTTAAGTTATTGGCTTGCGCGACGGATTACTCTACCGCTGAGACGGATGCGGCAAATTACACAACGGTTTGCTGCTGGGGATTTTGATGAGCGAATGCCGATGAGTGAAATTCCCGAATTTTATCAATTGAGTCTTAGTTTTAATCGCATGGCGGATAGCATTCGTGAGATTGAACATCGCCGCCGCGAATTGATTAGTGATATGACCCATGAGCTGCGAACTCCACTGACGGTTATGCGAGGATATTTAGAGGAACTGGCTGATGGTCGTCTGGAACCAACGCCGGAAACCTATGATAAGTTGGCTCGTGAAACTCGTCGCTTAGAACGCTTGGTGAATGACCTCCAGGAACTCTCGAAGGCGGAAGCGGGCTATTTAACCATTGACCCTAAACCTCTGTGTTTATGTAGCTTACTAGAAGGGTTGATTACTCGTTTGTCCGAGCAGCTCATTGATGAATTAACCCTGTCTTTGGACTGTCCAGAGGATTTACCCAAGGTATTTGGGGATTATGATCGTATTGAACAGGTTTTGATGAATCTGTTGGGTAACGCAGTCCGCTATTCGGACTCGGGTACGATTTCGGTCAAGGCTTGGTGTGATGAACCCTATATCTGGACGGCGGTGAGTGATACCGGGATTGGCATTGCGGCGGAGGATTTACCCTATGTGTTCGATCGCTTCTGGCGAGCGGAACGATCGCGATCGCGACATTCGGGGGGAACGGGGATTGGCTTAGCCATTACCCGGCGACTGGTGGAACTCCATGGGGGAACCATTGAGGTCAAAAGTCAGCTAGGCCAGGGAAGCACATTTTATTTCTCCTTGCCCATGCTGCCCTAAGGTATCTTCATTGATGGCGCTTTCAATCGGCGTTGCAGCGATTATGCTTCCGGCAGGCTACGCCAACGGCTATGGGCGGAGCACTG
Source organism: Geitlerinema sp. P-1104 (assembly GCA_012911965.1). Classification (GTDB taxonomy): domain Bacteria; phylum Cyanobacteriota; class Cyanobacteriia; order Cyanobacteriales; family Geitlerinemataceae; genus Sodalinema. The sequence goes on along the minus strand of SMDP01000095.1, from coordinate 7,927 downwards.
CGACGGATCTTGGTAGTATGGACTAAACGCAGTCACTTTAGGATACATTTATTCATGCCTTACGTTGATGAAGAAGGGGGCCGCCTCAATAACTACGCCATCGAACCTAAGATGTATGAGGCGAAACCTCCCACCACGGAAGAGAAGCGCAATTATGCCATTCTCGGTGCCTTAGCGGCTCTGTTTGTAGGGGGGATTATCGCCGTAGCCTATGCCGTCTCAACGGCTAGCTAAGGACATTTCCTAGGATTGGGCGATCGCCCGCCAGGCCCACAAAACCGAGGCAACAGCTGCCCCGTGGGCAATACAGCCTCGGGGCAGTAGGGGGTCGTCTCCATCAAAAATTTCACTAATCTGTCCCAGTCCAGCTGTTTGTAGGTGGTCGGCAATGGGATTGAGAAAACTTAAGGCGGTGCTGGAGTCACCATGGACGCGATAGTGAGCCAGGGTATAGATTCCTAGCCACCAGGCCCAGGTTGTGCCTTGATGATAGGTGCGATCGCGTTGGCTGAGGTTGCCTCCATAATGGCCTTGATAATCCATATCATCAGGACAGAGCGATCGCAAGCCATAGGAGGTGAGCAAGGAGCGACTACAGACCTCCAGCATCCTACGGCGACGCTCCAAAGACAGGAGGGGCCCAGGGAGATATGCGGCTAAGATTTGATTAGGACGTAAGCGCAGATCATCGCCATTGGGGCCATCCAAGACATCGTAACAATAGCCGAGACTGGGATGCCAAAATCGCTGAAATCCTGCTTGAATCTGTCGTCCAAGGGCGTGATAGGGTTTTGAGCGTTGGCCCAGCTGCTTCGCAAACTCGGTCATGGCCATGATGGCGTTGTACCACAGTGCATTCACTTCAACGACTTTCCCACAACGGGGGGTAATGGGAGTCTCTCCCACTTTGGCATCCATCCAGGTTAGCTGAGCCTCTGAGTGCAACAGTCCATCCTGACGGTCCAAGTGAATCCCTGGACTCACACCACGACTATAGGCCTCAACCACATCCACCAAGGTCGGATAAATCTCGTCGAGAAAGGGGCGATCGCCGCTGACCTTCACATATAACCGTACGGCCTCGATATACCACAAGCTGGCATCCACGGTGTTATACCCTGGGGGGCCACCGTCATCAGGAAAGACATTGGGCAGAACTCCCTGGCGAAAATAAGAGGCGGCTGAGGTTAACACCGAGCGCATCAGATCAGGGCGGCCCGTGGCCAACGTCAACCCAGGTAGGCTCATCATGGTATAGCGGCCCCAATCTCCAAACCAGGGATAACCGGTTAAAACTGTGGTTTCCGGCTGACCGGGATTCACATACAAGGGTTGGCGCGTGACTAAAAAACTATCCGCCGCCAAAACAAGCTGTTGAATCCAGGGGGGAGTTTTTTCAGGGGAGGGTCGCTTCGGCCGGAATGGAGAATGGGTCTCCCAAGTTGTCAAAAGTCCCTGCTCTCGGGCTTGATGACGCTTCCAAGCTGCCGCTGCATCGAAGTCCGGTAGGGGGTCTATTGTGACGGCGACTGTGAAGCTGTCGCCGGGGTCTAGGGTTGCCTTAAGGGTCGCTCCATGGAGGTGGTCTTCATAGTCCCCACTGCCGCGATCGCGTTCTCGGGCCAAATCGAAGCCAGCATACCAGTTGTAGCGTTGCATCACTAAGCCGCGATCGCCCAGGATATAGCAGGGAACGCCCCCCTCACAGGATAACTTCACTCCCCGAGGACAGGGGTCAATCTCCCAGTTTTCCCCTGTAATGCCTCCATGATGACTGCGATCGTTCACCAAGGCCTTAATCGACAACTCCAGCGATCGCCCACCCCGCAGCAGACGATACCGAACATAGGTGGTATTCTGCCCCCATTCCATCCAAAGGGATTTTTCCAGACGGGCCTCGCCACAGGCATATATCCAAACCGGAGTTCGGCCGAGCAAACGAAACTGCTCCAAATAATAATAGCCCCGAGGCGCCACTGTCCCATCGGCCCAGCGATTGGTATACAGGGGATAGGACTTCCCTCCCAACTGGACGGTTTCATCGAGTTTGACCACGCGCAGCCGTCGGCAGGCCGGTGGCTCCATCGCGGCCACCAACAGCCCATGGTACTGCCGTGTCAGCAGCCCGGCCACAGTTCCACAGCCATAGCCCCCAATTCCATTGGTGACTAACCATTCCCGTTGTTGGGCCTGCTCCAGGTTGCCACAGATCTCGCGCCCAAATTGAATCATCATCTGACTAGGTTGGGATTGGCAAATCTGCACCCGATGGCTGTCCTGGTTGGCCGCCGTTGATTGTTCATTGAATGAACCCTTATCTGTTAATTGTTCCTTGCCATCTGCATAAGAATCTCATGAGAGCCTTGAGCCACGCCATCCTCACTGGGACGGCGTTGGTGATAAGAGCCATCTGGCTGTAATTCCCAAGCCTGACGATTATCCGAGAGCATAATGCCCAGGATTTCTTGTAAGTCCTTGGCGATGACGGGATCTTCGACAGGAACCACTGCCTCAACTCGGCGATTCAAGTTCCGGGGCATCCAGTCGGCACTGCCAATAAACACCCGTTCCTGCCCTTCATTATAGAAGTAAAAGATACGCGAATGTTCTAAAAAGCGCCCAATTACACTAATGACGCGGATATTCTCGCTCAATCCCTCAATACCGGGACGTAGACAACAAATGCCCCGGACAATTAAATCAATTTGCACCCCCACCTGAGAGGCTTCATAAAGCGTCGCAATCAAACTCGGATCGACGAGGGCGTTCATTTTGGCCACAATGCGTCCAGTTCCACCCTGTTTGGCGTGATCAATCTCCTGGCGAATCAGGGCCTCCATGCGATCGCGCATATTGACCGGCGCCACCAAGAGTTTACGATAGGACCGCTGGCGGGAGTACCCAGTCAGGTGGTTAAACAAGTCCGTCAAGTCTGCCCCAATGGCATCGTTACAGGTGAGAATCCCCAAGTCTGTATAGAGTTTGGCGGTTTTGGGGTTGTAATTTCCCGTTCCGATATGGACATAACGACGGATATGTTGCTTCTCCTGTCGCACCACCATGGAGATTTTGGTATGGGTTTTTAGCCCTACCAATCCATAGACCACGTGAACCCCCGCCTGTTCTAACTTCCTAGCCCAAAGGATATTATTTTCTTCATCAAATCGAGCTTTGAGTTCCACTAAAACAGCCACCTGTTTGCCATTTTCAGCCGCATCAATCAGGGAATGAATAATCGGTGAGTCCCCGGAGGTACGATAGAGGGTCATTTTGATGGCTAAGACATTGGGGTCATGGGCAGCGGTGGTAATAAAATGCTGAACGGTAGCTGTAAAGGAGTGATAGGGATGATGAAAGAGGACATCGCCCCGTTCCCGAATTTCTGTAAATAGGTCGCCATCCCCGTCATTCCCTGATTGACTAAAGTCAAAATCCACATCACTAAAGCGCCGCAAGCGAGCAGGAATCACAGGTGTCCAGGGAACGTCTTTAAGTTCCGGTCGAGGCAGTCCCATAAAGGACATTAAATCCCCTAATCCTAGGAGGCCTTCTACTTCATAGACATCTTCGGGGTTTAGGGATAACTCCCGCATCAACATATCTCGCACTTCAGGGGAGAGGGTTGAGGGGACTTCCATCCGTACCACAGACCCACCCCAACGTCGTTTCCGCAGTTCCTGTTCAATGGCCAGCAGCAGGTCATCGGCTTCGTCTTCCTCAACGGCAATATCAGCGTTACGGGTAATGCGGAAGGGGTGATATTCCTGGATGTTCATCCCTGGGAACAGGGCTTCGAGGTTATGGGCGATGACTTGTTCTAGGGGAACCCCAATCCAGGTCATGTCCTCCTGGTTGGAGTTGCTGTCGGGGTCATGGGGGAGTTCAATAAAGCGGGGTAGCACTTTGGGCACTTTAACCCGGGCAAAGTGTTCTTGGTCGATTTCGGGATCTTTGACGACGACGGCTAAGTTCAGACTCAGGTTGGAAATGAAGGGGAAGGGGTGACCGGGATCGACCGCTAGGGGAGTGAGGACGGGAAAGATCTTTTCCTCGAAGTAGCTTTGTAGGTAAGCGCGTTGTTCTTGGTTGAGGTCGATATAGTCAAGCAGATGAATCCCCTGTTCGGCGAGTAGGGGCCGTAGTGTCATCTGAAAATGCTGATGTTGTTCAGCGAAGATGGGATGGAGGCGATCGCTGATGTCGTTGAGTTGCTGTTGTGGACTGCGACCATCGGGGGTCAGTTTACGAACTTCGGCTTTAACCTGTTGTTTGAGTCCCGCTACCCGCACCATGAAGAACTCGTCTAAGTTCATACTGACGATGGCCATGAACTTCAACCGTTCCAAGAGAGGGGTACGTTCATCGAGGGCTTCGAAAAGAACCCGATAGTTAAATTCTAGCCAGCTCAATTCTCGGTTAAAGTAATGCTGCGGTTGTTGCAGGGCTTCCGCTTTAACGGGACTTGCTTTGGCGGTTTTACTGGCTGAATCTGAGACGGACTTCTTTGTCTTGGCCATGTCGAAGGTTTAGGGGAGAAACTACGGGGAACGGATGATGGGAGGCTAGGGGTATAGTGCCGGTTGAGGATGGCTTAACGACCTTGTCGAAATACCTCATCTTCTCGACCGACCCACCAGTCACCCAGTTGCGCTAACTGGTTTTGGATCTCGGCGAGTTCGGCGATGTACTCGGCTTGAGAGAGACTAGAACGGCGTTCTTGCAGTTTTTTCAGGCGCAACTGCGCCAAAAGCCAGGGTTTATGGAGTCCATCCACCGTTTCAAGATACTGTGCCAGATCACGACTATTCATTGAAAGGACGAGTATGGTCAATTCTACTTCAGTCAGTTTAACGTCACCTTAACGATGCCCTGAGAAAAAAACAGCCACGCGAGGCGTGGCTGAGGCGTTTCGGGATTGAAACGAGAACAGGCTAAGGCTAATTCGCCTGAGTCTAGCTCATTTGACTGGCGACAAATTCCCAGTTGACGAGGCTGCTGAGGAAGGTGTCTAGGTAGTCAGGACGTTTGTTTTGGTAGTCGAGATAGTAGGCGTGTTCCCAAACATCGATGGTCAGCAGAGGCTTGAGTCCTTGGGTGATGGGGTTCTCAGCGTTGAGGGTTTTGACCACTTTCAGGCTATCGCCATCTTGCACCAGCCAAGCCCAACCGCTACCGAACTGACCGCCACCAGCGGCTTTGAGTTCGGCAACCAATTTGTCGAAGCCGCCGAATTGGGTGTTGATTTTTGCAGCTAACGCACCGCCAGGCTGACCACCGCCATTGGGTTTCATGCATTGCCAGTAGAAGCTGTGGTTCCACACCTGAGCGGCGTTGTTGAAGACGCCAGATTTCTCAGGATTGCCGGCAGTGGCTTTGATGATATCTTCTAGGGATTTGCCCTCAAGATCACTCCCTTCAATGGCAGCGTTCAATTTTTTGACGTACCCAGCATGGTGTTTGCCATGGTGGAATTCCAGGGTCTGTGCGGAAATATGAGGGGCAAGTGCGTCTTTAGCGTAGGGTAGTTCAGGAAGGGTGAATGCCATTGATGTTTCTCCTCTAATGTCTTCTACTAAGGGATGCTGCCAACTCTGACAGCAGCTTAGACGGTTTGTTATTCTCTGCCGAGGTTACCCTCGACATCCCGCCCGGAGGCTGCGTTCAGCGAACCGGTTGCGGCAATGAAACTTAACACTTATGATCCTATCCCAAAACCTAACACAAATCCAGACTGATTATGAGAAAGCTAGGGAGAATGGCTTGTATGTCTGAGTCAGCGGGGAATTGCTGGGTTGGTTGAGTTGGGCGATCGCCGTTGGGAGATCCATGTTAGGTTTCGGGGTAAGAGGGGAGAATCCTCCCTATCGGTAGCCCGTAATACAGAAAACTCTAGGGGTTTGAGAGTTATGACACTCAAAGATATGCTGTTCGCTGTTTCGCTGTTTCCCTATTTGGGGTTTCTCTACTTTCTGACGCGATCGCCCGAAACGCCTCGTTTGGCTCTGATTGGCTTCTATCTGTTACTGTTATTCGTTGTGGTGACGATTCCGGCGGGGATTTATGCCCAGGTGGAGTTTGGTGAGAGCCTGGCGAATGTGGATTGGCTCCATGGTAGTGCTGAGTTTTTCCTGACGCTGTCCAACTTAGTGGTGGTGTTGGGATTTCGCGAGGCCCTCAAGAACACCAGCGCAACAACGGAGATCTCCTCTCCCCCGGATGAATCCTAAACCTCGTTCTCCAGTTTTGTATGCAATCAACTGTCATTGGCATTGATCTCGGCGGAACCGCCATTAAATTGGGACAGTTTACCCGTGAGGGAGACTGTTTACAGGAGTTACAGGTGGCCACCCCCCAGCCAGCCAGTCCTGAGGCGGTGTTGGGGGCGATCGCTGCTGCGGTTGAAGACCTAGATCCATCTCGAACCAGTTTGGCTCTGGGTTTGGGAACACCGGGGCCCACCGATGCCGCTGGACGGGTGGCTCGGGTGGCCATTAACTTAGCGGGTTGGCAGAATGTGCCGGTGGCTGATCTTTTAGAACCGCAGACGGGACGGCCGACGATTCTGGCCAATGATGCCAATTGTGCGGGATTGGGAGAAGCCTGGCTCGGTGCTGGCCGGGATGTCCAGAATCTGATTCTCCTGACTCTGGGAACGGGGGTGGGGGGAGCGATTCTCCTCGATGGCCGGCTGTTTGTGGGGCGTAACGGCACGGCGGGGGAGTTGGGCTTAATCACCCTCAATCCCCAAGGTCCCCCCTGTAATAGCGGCAATCAGGGGTCCTTAGAACAATATGCCTCAGTCCAGGCGATTCGCCGCGAGACAGGGTTAGAGCCTCATCTATTGGCGGCCAAAGCTGAGGCGGGAGATGAGGGGGCGATCGCCTATTGGCAGCAGTATGGACGACGACTCGGGGCCGGCTTGGCTAGTTTAGTCTATGTGCTAACCCCTGAGGCGATTCTCCTCGGGGGTGGCATTGCAGCGGCGGCCCCCCTCTTTTTGCCGGCGACTGAGGCAGAATTACAACGGCGAGTTCTGCCGAGTTCTCGGGATGGACTCAGTTTGCGCCTGGCCGAGTTGGGCAACCGGGCGGGCATGGTGGGAGCGGCCCAACTGGCCTGGCAGCTCTGGGCAAGGACGGCTTCCTAGAACGCACCTCCACTGGGCATGAGGGTGACTTCCTCCACCACAGCCCCTTCGGGGAGTTGTACGGCTTGCAGGATGGCTTGGGCGACGGCTTCGGGGGTGAGCATACTGTTGCGATCGAACCCGGCTTGATCCATGGTTTCTGTTTCCCAGATGGGGGTGTTCACAGCTCCTGGACAAACGGCTGTCACCCGAATCCCATGCTCTCGTTCTTCGGCGGCTAGGGTTTGGGAGAAGCCCATAATGGCAAATTTACTGGCGGAATAGGCTCCCCAGTTAGGAAAGGCCTGTTTTCCGGCGATGGAGGAGACATTAACGATGATGCCGCCACCCTTGGCTCGCATGGTGGGGAGGATGCCGCAGGTGGACTCGAAGACACTGGTGACGTTAAGACGGAACACCCGTTCCCAATCGGCCAAACTGGTGTCGCTGAGGCTGTTGATGTAACCAATCCCGGCGTTGTTGACGAGGATATCGACCTTGCCTAATTTCTGGGCCAGGGTGGCAAAGCGATCGCGCAGTTGTTCGACTTCGAGCAAATCACAGGGGAATACCTCGGCGGTGACACCGAACTTACGAGCGGCGATCGCCACCTGTTCGAGTTTCTCCTGAGAGCGACTGAGTAAAGCTAGATTAATACCAGCTTCAGCAAAGGCCAGGGCAGTGGCTTTGCCAATCCCGCTACTGGCTCCGGTGATGAGGGCAAGTTGTCCTTGAGTGGAGGTCATGAAATTGCGTATTTCGATCAATTGCCTATTTAGTGTATCGGGAGTTCCGCATCAG
>SMDP01000094.1:13013-16002 GCA_012911965.1 Geitlerinema sp. P-1104 | reverse complement strand
AGCTCAATGTCAACGAACTCGGACAACTCCTACAACGCCGAGATGAACAGCGATTTGGCGCCTTAGAACTCTTAGTTTTGAGTGCCTGTCAAACCGCCATGGGGGATGACCGCGCCCTCTTAGGCCTGGCTGGCCTAGCCGTCCGCAGTGGGGCCCGCTCCACCATTGCCACCCTCTGGGCCGTCCGCGACGAAGCCACCGCCGACCTCATGGCCGAGTTCTACCAACACCTGGCCCAGCCAGGTATGAGCAAAGCCAAAGCCTTACAACAAGCCCAGTTGTTCTTACTGCACCAATCCGAGTATCAACGTCCCTTCTTCTGGGCCCCGTTTATCTTGGTGGGCAATTGGTTATAAGAGATTTTCTTCTCAAGTTTAGTAATTTTTATCTCAGCTTTAAGAAACTTTCACACTTTAAACACAAGTTTACCAAATCCCTCGGATACTATGTTAATGAGGAAGTATACCGACAACAACTTTCATTCAATCCCGAGGCCAAATTATGAAGTCTATTTCACAATTCTCTCGCTATGTCCTAGCCACCTTATCCCTAACAACGGTCTTCGGTGTTGCTGCGCCCTCTGTATTAGGAGTGAGCTTTAGCACCCCCGATGGGGTAGCTGGAGCGCCCCGAACTCGGACTAGCGGCGGAGCGAGCCGCACCAATGGTCAATGTTTAGTGGGTCAAGAAGACCTGGCGGCCATGCGTCCAGTCCTGCCCAACTTTGAGCGAGTCTTAACCGTATCTGAACATCCTTCTTTCTTTGTTTCCGTTCCCGAAACCACCGCTCAAACCGGATCGTTTAGCTTGCAAGATAGCAGCGGTGATCTACATTACCGAACCAGCGTGAATTTGCCCGCACAGGGTGGAATTGTCCAGATTACGCTACCAACTGATCATCCTGAAATTGCCCTAGGAGAAGACTATTCTTGGTACTTTGAAGTCCATTGTGTATCGGAATTCGATCCAAACAATCCCACCATCGAGGGAACCGTCTACCGTTTACCTGTTGATGAATCCCTAGCAGAAGCCCTAACCGGGGCTGAGACAGACCTGCACACCGCCCAGGTTTATGGAGACTTTGGCATTTGGTATGACGCTCTGGCCACCCTAGCCACGGCCCATCACGGACAACCTGACAATGAGGTCATCGCCGAAAACTGGAATCAACTCCTCACCTCTGTCGGTTTAGAAGCGTTAAGTCAACAGTCATTAAACCTTGACTAATTCACAAGTTGGCTTGAATCATCAGGGATTGAAAGGCGCAAGTAGGGGCGAAAAATGTTTCGCCCCTACTTGCACAGGGAATTCCAATTTCTCTCGGGATCCCCTGTGTTCTCAACTGTTAGGATAAGCATCAGGAGGATGGCACACTAGACAAAACGCTTATCTGAAATCGTCTATGGGATCTCGATACGCCAAACTGAAGCGACGGCGCCTTCGGGTTAAGCTGTGGCGGTGGCGATTTATCCTCATGACCCCGGCTTTGGTGGGGGTCTTGTTCATCCTCGGACAGATGTGGGGCCTATTTCGCCCCTGGGAATGGACGGTTCGAGATCAACTGTTTCGTGTGCGTCCCGAGGAACCCCTGGATTCTCGGTTAGTTATTGTCGCCATCGACGAAGCCGATATTGTGGAAATCGGACAGTGGCCCATGCCCGATACTGTGTTGGGTGAGGTGCTGCGGCGGATTGATGAGGCGGACCCCGCCGCGATTGGCTTAGATTTATATCGAGATTTACCCGTTGAACCCGGTCATCAGGAACTGGTTGAAGTCTTTGAAACCACACCCAACCTCTTCGGAGTAGAAAAGCTCATTGGTAATCCGGTGGCTCCCCCTCCAGCCCTAGAAGCCATGGGACGGGTGGGGATTTCTGATGTCCTCCCCGATGCCGATGGTAAGATTCGCCGCGCTATCCTCTCGGCAGAGGATGAACAGGGCAATTCTCGCCTGGGTTTGGGGGTCGTGTTGGCGTTGCATTACCTGGAACAACAGGATATCCGCCTAGCTCTCGTCGATGAGCAACGAATGCATCTACAACTGGGTCAGGCTCGCTTTGTCCCCATTACCCTAGACGTTGGGGATTATTTTGAAGATGAGATTGGCGGCTACCAAATCCCTCTCAATTATTACAGTCAGACCTTTGAAACCGTCAGCCTGACGGATGTTATCACAGGAGCCGTTCCCCCGGAACAATTCCGCGATCGCATCGTCCTAATCGGCCCTCTCGCCCCAAGCCTCAACGACTTTTTCTTTACTCCCTACAGCAGCAACCTCACCCAAGACCCCCCACAAATGGCTGGGGTGGAGGTTCACGCTAATATCGTCAGTCAAACCCTCGCCGCCGCCCTCGACGGTCGCCCCCTGCTGCGACTTTGGCATCGTCACGCCATTTGGGGCTGGATTCTCCTCTGGTCAGGGTTGGGGGCCCTTAGCACCGGTCAACTGCTCTTCTGGGCGCGATCGCGGGGCTATAACCTCGGACTATTGGCCTCACTCATTACCATCACCACTGGCGTAGTAACCCTGAGTGCCATTACCTATCTGAGCTTTCTCCAAGGTTGGCTCTCTCCCCTAGTGCTTCCCAGCCTAGCCCTCTCCACCACCTCCATTGTCATTGTCAATAGTCAAAACCTCTGGGAACTACGCCGGGCCAACCGCAAACTCAAACGCTCCTCAGCGCATCTGGCCCGTCGCGTTGACGAACGAACCGCAGAACTCCAGATGGCTCTCAAAGCTGCCGAAGCCGCCACCATCGCTAAAGGAGAGTTTCTGGCCAATATGAGCCATGAAATCCGGACCCCCATGAATGGGGTGATTGGGATGACGGATTTACTGCTGGTTACGCAGCTCACTCCCGAACAAGAGGATTTTCTAAAAACCATCCGTAGCAGTGGCGAAAGTCTCCTGGCGATCGTCAATGATATTCTCGACTTCTCCAAACTCGAAGCCGGGCGCATGGAACTTGAGTCAATTCCCTTCCATCAA
>SMDP01000094.1:0-12743 GCA_012911965.1 Geitlerinema sp. P-1104 | reverse complement strand
GGGATTGGCATCGCCCCAGAACATCAACATAAACTGTTTCAATCCTTTTCCCAAGTGGATGCCTCCACCACCCGCCAATATGGAGGAACCGGCTTAGGCTTAGCCATCTGCAAACAGTTAACCCAGTTAATGGGGGGTGACATTGGAGTGGACAGTCAATGGGGCCAGGGGTCAACCTTCTGGTTTACCGCTCGCGTTCAGGTCGCTAATGAGAGTGAGTTGGTTCCGCAGAGGCCTCTTGATTCTCCCTCGGAGAGTCATCCAGAGAGTCATCCAGAGGCGATCGCCGTTGGTGATGAGGGCCAGCAGCTGCCCCTGAGCCAGGTCAAAATCCTGGTGGTCGAAGATACCCCAGTCAATCAAAAGGTTGTCCGCAATCAACTCAAGCTGCTCGGCTATCTGAATGTGGTTTGCGTCGATCACGGCCAGATGGCTCTCGATCGCCTGGCCCAAGAGTCATTTGATGTCATCCTCATGGACTGTCAAATGCCAGTTCTCGATGGCTATGAGACCAGCCGTTGTATCCGCCAACAGTACGGCGATCGCCCCCCCATTATCGCCATGACAGCTCATGCGTTGGAGGGAGAACGAGAGAAATGTCTAGGGGCGGGGATGGATGACTACATCACTAAACCCGTCAACCGGGACCACCTGGGCCAAATCTTGGAGGTTTGGCTTTCTCACGTCCCCGTCAACGCCATCGCCGAAGCCGAGGACTCCTCTCCCCCTGCGGAATCTGCCTCGCCAGACCTCTCAACCGGTTCAGATCTAGAGCTTGAGCTGATTGACTTAGGACAACTGAGGATAATTACGGGCGGGGATCGTGAGTTTGAGCAAGAACTGCTTGAAACCTTTTCTCAAGATGCCCTCGAATCCGTTACGGCCATGAAACAGGCCCTAGAGTGCCAGGATTGGCAAGACCTCTATCACCTGGCCCACAAACTGAAAGGGGCCAGCAGTAGTGCAGCGGTGTTACGAGTGCCTGACCTCGCCGCACAAGTGGAGTCTCAGGCCAAGACCTACCATGGAGCGAGTTCTAACCACCAGGCGATCGCCAAGGGTACCGCCCCGGTGCTTCAAGTAGACGCAGATTTACCGCAACTGCATCATCTCGTGCAGACAATGGAGTCGACGCTACAACGGCTGCGGTCTAAAGTAGAACAAAATTCGCTTTAATCTGCCGTTGACCCTCTCGATGATACCCTTCTCTCTCAAGTCAGTCCCGCTACCTGCGTCTCGTCCTCTCTCGGGGCTAGTCCTTGCTGTCTGCTCGTTGACTCCGGTTATGATTGCCAGTTCGGTTCAGGCCGAGTCGTCTCTGCATCTGTCTTATCCTCCCGACAATCATGAAACCTTTGCCGATCGCATCTTCATTATCGGCACGGCTAACCCCAATCAACCGGTGGTCATCAATGGGGAGTCCATTTACCGCTCCCCCGCCGGACATTTTGCCCCCAGTGTTCCCCTAGAGATTGGAGAGAATGTTATTGACGTGCAAGTGGGCGATCGCCGGGTTCAACGTCGTGTCATTCGCCTCTCGCGCACCCCAAATTTCCCTGAAGACGGCTTTGGCTTTGCTGAAGGCTCCCTCGCACCGGCTGTTGATATTACCCGCCAAGTGGGGGAATTAGTCTGTTTTAGCGCCTTAGCCCCTGGAGCTGATTTCAACGCCTCTGTCAGCTTGGGCGGTCGTCAGATTCCTCTTCTTCCTGAAACCAATGGTAGTGAGTTACCTGGAAATGCGGCGGTTCTGACGGGGGAAAATCAGCCCCAAACCGCCATGGCCACGCGCTACGAAGGGTGTCATCGTTTTGAGACAACCGGCCGCCTGGGACAGCCTGTGTTCGAACTGCGTCGGGGCGATCGCCGCCTGCGAGAAACCGCTTCAGGCGCCGTTGAGATTCGCCCGGCCCCGGTCAGTCCCCTTTCCGTTGCGCGGATTATCAACCGAGAAGCCATCTCGCGAACGGGCCCTGGAACTAGCTATTCTCGTCTGACTCCCATTCCCGAAGGAGTACAAGCGGCGATTACCGGGAGCGAAGGGGACTGGCTGCGCCTAGATTATGGGGTTTGGGTGCATCGAGGGGAAGTCGAGGTGCAAGAGGCGGGACAGCCTCCCCAGGGGGTGATTCGTAGTATTAGTAGCCGCCAACAGGGCGATCGCACGGAGATTCGCTTTCCCCTGAATCGTCGGGTTCCCCCGCAAGTCCAACAAGAGGGACGACGGTTCCGCCTGATCCTCCATAACACCACTGCCCAAACCGATTTAATTGCCTTCAACGCCAATCCCGCTATTCGTAGCATGACCTGGCAGCAATTAGAGGGCGATCGGGTGGAATATACCTTTGAGATGACCTCCCCTCAGCAGTGGGGGTACGATCTGCGCTATGACAATACCACCCTGGTACTGAGCCTACGACATCCCCCCGAGATTAACCCCAGTCAACCCCTGTCCGGGACGACCATTTTCATTGATCCGGGCCATGGCGGGCCCGAGGATTTCGGGGCCACGAGTCCCACGGGAATACGGGAAAAAGAACCCGCCCTCACCGTCAGTTTGCTGTTGCGCGATGAGCTAGAACGGCGGGGTGCGAGGGTCGTTCTGTCCCGGGAAACGGATATTGATGTGGGGTTGCGGGAACGGATGGATATGATTCAAAAAGCTGAACCTACCCTGGCCCTGAGTATTCATTACAACGCCCTCCCCGACAGTGGTGATGCTGAAAATACCGCCGGAATTGGCACGTTTTGGTATCACCCCCAGGCTGAGGAGTTAGCCATTTTTCTCTACCGTCACTTAGTCGAAGACCTCAATCGCCCGGAATATGGGGTGTTTTGGGCGAACTTTGCCCTGACTCGTCCTCAAATTGCCCCTTCTGTCCTTTTGGAATTAGGCTTTATGATTAACCCTGATGAGTATGAGTGGATTATGGACGAACAGGAACAGCAACGGTTAGCAGTTTCCCTGGCCCAAGGGATTGAAGCCTGGCTGGCCCAACAACCCTAAAGTTTTTTGAATCCTGGGGTCAGGGAAGGGCGATCGCGTGTTAACGTCTTGACAGTCCCCTGTTCCCTAGGGCGACCACAAGGGTACGCCCCTACGTCTTTTCTGTTCCCTATTCCCTTCCTCCCCCCTACGGCCTACTGCCTACTGCCTAGGGCGACCACAAGGGTACGCCCAGGGCGACCACAAGGGTACGCCCCTACGTCTTTTCTGTTCCCTATTCCCTTCTTCAATAATGCCCATTCAACCTCCCGCTCCCCCACCGATTTCTCCCCGTCAGATGAACCTGCTGCGGATCGTCGCCGCCATGGCCTGGGCGGATGGAGAACTAGCTCAGAAAGAAGTTGAGGTGATGCTCACTCGCTTTAGTGAACTGTTTGCGAAAAGCCCAGAGGAACGACAGAAGTTACGGGAGGATTTGCAAGCGTATTGTATTCAAAATATCCCGTTGGAAGACTTGGTTCCTAAGTTACAAAGTGACGAAGAGCGAGAACTGGTGCTACGGTTAGCCTATGAGGTGATTGCCTCTAGTTCTCGGACTCCTGATGAGCCAAAAATCAATGAAGAAGAGGCCAGTGCTTATGAGAAACTCCGGCAATTACTTGGATTGCCGGAGGCAAAAGTCAAGGAAATTGAAGCTCAGGAATTTTCTGATGACCCTGAAGATCCATCTCTGGTTGAAAGTTTAGGGGAGTCACTTCAAGACTTTTTTAAACAGTAATTGTTTGAGTGCCGTTGTCGGTAGTTATTTCTTGTTCATTGGTCGTAGTTGTTAACCCGTAAAAAACCCAGGTAGTTCATGGTTGAGTCTGTTAAATCGATTGACGTCAATGAATTAGTGCAGCGGTTGGCTTCTGGAACCCAATCCCTACAGTTGATTGATGTTCGGGAGCCGGAAGAGGTGGCGATCGCCGCCCTGGAGGGGTTTGAAAATCTGCCTCTGAGTCAATCCCAGGAGTGGATTCCCAAAATTCTAGAGCGTTTTGATCCCGATGTGGAAACCTATGTGTTATGTCACCATGGAATCCGCTCGGCTTATACCTGTCAATGGCTAGAATCTCAGGGATTTAAACAGGTGTTTAATATCGCCGGGGGGATTGATTCTTATTCAGTTGCGATTGATCGCTCAGTTCCTCGATATTAAGAGTTATGTGTTAACTCGGCTAACCGTTCTTGGAGTTGTCTTTCAAGGAGGGGATCTTGGCGGATGCGATCGCGCACTTCATTAAATTCATCAACGGTCAAGTTTTGCGCCTCAATCATCTCGGCCACGCGATCGCAGTAG
This sequence comes from Geitlerinema sp. P-1104, assembly GCA_012911965.1. Lineage (GTDB taxonomy): Bacteria > Cyanobacteriota > Cyanobacteriia > Cyanobacteriales > Geitlerinemataceae > Sodalinema. The sequence continues at coordinate 8,454 of SMDP01000094.1, read as the reverse complement.
TCGATAATTCCCCGCCGTAGGTTGCGTGAAAACCCACGAATGCTCTCGGGTTGGTTGCAACGCACTTCTTGCAAGGCCGGCCGTTCGCGTTCTGGCACATTATCCAAGATTGCCCGGGCGCTGGCCTCCCGTTGTCGTTCAATTTGCCAAAGGCTAGTCGCATAGGCGTCGAGCCAGGTTTCCGAGGGGTTCTCGGTGTCAGCGGTGGGAGTGTTTCCGTTTGAGGTATTTCCTCCACAGCCACTGAGGAGCATCAGGAGGGTAATACCCGTGGCGCAGAGAATTGATGAAACGGACAATCGTGGAACCATAGTCAGCCTAAGACGTAAGGGAGAAAACACCTGGATGCGGTTAGCTTCGACAAACACTGCACAATTCTATCACCTTCATTTGTAGGGTGGCGATCGCATCCCCACCACTCTTCAACTGCGCCTCTAACCCTAGTAAAATCGGCAGAGTTTGCTGTAACTGCCCCAAAGAAATGCGACTCACCTCTTGGCGTAAAAAGTAAATGCGTTTGGGGTTTCCCACCTCCGCCGCCTGGGCGATCGCCTTCTCATCTCGTTCTCGCAACTCCAACATCAACTTCACCCACAGCCAAGTCCGAAATTGCCCAATCAACGTCGCCGAAATAACAATAGGAACCTCATTACGGGCAATTAAATCATCCACCAAACCCAACGCCGTCGCCGTATCCCCCTGAAGAACCGTTTTCGCGAGTTGCAAACTCGTCTGGGTGGTGGTGGTGACTAACTCCTCAACCGCCTGAACTCCCACCTGTTGATTCCCCACAAACAGGTTCAACTTCTCTAATTCCGTCACTAACTGGCGGGTATTATTCCCCACCGTTTCCGCCAACCGTTCCGCCGCCGCCGGAGACATGGAAATATCCAGGCTACGGGCTACCTCGCGAACCCGACGAATCAAGAGTTCAGTTTTCCAAGGGGGAATCGGGGAAAATTCCTGAAACTCCGCCAGCTTCTTGAAGAGTTTGGTGGATTTGAGCCGCTGATCCGGTTTCTTACGAGTCGTCAGCAGCAAAACGGATGTATCGGGGAGTTGGGGGAGAGTGCGTTCGAGGTTTTTCTGGATGTCTTGGGAACACTGTTGCAAAATTGGCGTGTTTTCTAACCAAACAAAGCGTTGTCCCCCCCCAAACGGAGGTGTCATCGCCTGATTTAACCCCTCAATGGTGGCATCTGGGGTATCAGCGGGGATTTTATCGAAGTTAAAGGATCCCCAAGCCGGATCGAGACTGCGATCGCGTAACCTCTCGACAGCGCGATCGCAAGCAAACTCATCCTCTCCCCAATAGACATAAATCGCCATAACTCAGCAAATGATGCACGAAGACTCGTCAACTTGACCAGAATCGATAAAATATAATCTGCACTGTTCCATCACCCCTCCATCACGACCAGGCTTCGGCCACCTCAACAGGATCAACCCTCAATATGCTCGATTTCAGCCATCTCGCGGAACTCTCCCGTCTCCATTGTCTAGGTATCTGCGCCTTCCTCGTTCCCAGTAACCTGCTGGCCACCCTAACCACCTTGGGGGTCGTTGGCATGGGAAAACCCCCCCATATTAAGCGATTATCCGCCGCTGTAGCGATGATTCTCGCCGTGACCATGATTCTTCATGTCTGGACTTGGTTTGCCGTCGGTGTCGTCCAAGCCCCCACCTTCATTTTATTGAGTCTCGCTAGCGTCTGTTTAGGCTTGAACAGTCTGGCCCTAGCCGCCCCTCATCCCGTTGTCCTGGGCTATCGTTGGTTACGACGGCTGTGGCATCGTTATTCAGAGGCATCAGCCGTAAAATCAGGGGGATATTGAGAGACATAGGTACTGTCCCGGCGGCCGAACCAATCATAGCGATTATCCCGCACCTGTTCATACATCCCATCGCCCAAATTCTTTAACCCCGGCAACTTGCGATAGGCCTGAACAAACGCCTCCCCAGCCGGAAGTCGTCGCCCAATTTCCTCAGCCGCCGCCGTTCCCTGCCAACGTTCTTGAGGATGATCGGGGTTGAGTAAAATCATCCCCAACTCACAGCCGTCTGGCGTAATCCCAAAGCGAGACAGCACCTGTTCATCCTGCATCGGCAGATACCGGAAGCGATCGCCCTTATCCAAAGATTCGAGAAGTCTCACCAACGTCACACAGAGATTACAATTCCCATCAAAAATCACCAACATCATCACCTCTTGCCTCTTGCCTCCCCCCTACTGACAAGCCTGGAGAAGTTCGGCCAGAACCGTTCCATCATCACGGCCCGCTTGAATCTCCTGTTCGAGTTCAACAAACTCCTCAAAACTGTATCGTTCCTGAATTTCCTCAATAGCACAGGTACAGGTTCGTTCCATAGCCGGATCCCCCCCAGTACAATTTTCTAGGAAGCGATCAACCACCTCCGGGGGATAACTAGACTCAACCGAACCATTTGTGGCCGTCTCCTCTGGCGTAGGAGAGGGGGAGGTGGACGCATCTTCAGAGGGTTCGAGGCAAGCGACAAGACCCAGTAAAACCGTTACAAGACTAGCCAACCTCAGCCAGTGTTTAGAAACCTTCATCATGAACCTCACTCAGACAGAACCCCCATGATTCTACTTGCCGTTGTACCGTTAGAGCCAGCGACTGAGAAAAGACCAAAAGCGATCGCCAAACAAAACCGCCAGCAGGCCACAGCATAACCCCAGCAAGCCAATTGAGAACAGCGTCGCGACAACAGACACCCCCCAGAGGTGGGGCGAAAAAAAGGCAACGATAACACCAAAAAGAAAGCCGCCGCTAAAACGAGCCACAGTTTGCAGACGATTGAGACGACGGCGAGGTGACGGATCGGACATGGAAATAGCGTTAGGGGATGATCAACAGAGCTGGGTCACGTGGGAATCAGTTCTCCCGGCCGAAGTTTAGACCATTTTCCCATCTCAGCTTTAAAGCTTTCACAGCCCACCACATCCCATTCCATTTCAATATCACCGCCCTCAGGAGTGCGGATATTAACGTTAATGGTGGGTTCGACGGGCTGGAAGTCGGGAGTTTCGGTTAAATGAGACTGTTGATGCTGGTGTTCCACTTCATGATAGGTGGCACAGCGATCAACATAATGGCAGTTGACACAGATACACATGGTATAACCGTCTTTGCACGACTGTTTGCACTTTCTGCTAGTTTAACGTAGGCATTTTAGAATGCCCCAATTGGGGGTAGAGATAGTTTTGGTCATGGGGAACGCATTAATGGGCGATCGGGGAATTGGACATCTGATCATGGAGGATCTAGTCATGGGTGAGGAGAAACCGACGGTGTTTTCCCCCCAGACTTGGGGCTTTTCCCTAGAGGATTTACCCCCAGAGGCCTGTTTAGTCGGTGGGGCAGTCCGAGACGGCTTGCTGGGGCGACAGTCGGACTATCTGGATTTAGATTTTGTGGTTCCCCAAGGGGCGATCGAGGCCGCCCGCAAATTAGCACAAACCTATCAGGCGGGATTTGTGATCCTCGATGCCACACGGGAAATCGCACGAGTTGTCTTTCCTGAGATGACCGTGGACTTTGCCCTACAAGAGGGAGATTCCCTCGAAGCGGATTTGCGACGACGGGACTTTACGGTGAATGCGATCGCCTACAATCCTCGCAGCCAAACCCTAATTGACCCACTTCAGGGCTACCAAGACCTACAGCAGCGGCAGTTACGGACGATCGCCCTAGAAAACCTCAAAGATGACCCGCTACGACTGTTACGGGGCTACCGTCAGGCAGCCCAATTAGGCTTTAGCCTACAACCTGAGACCCAAGCGGGGATTCGTCAACTCGCACCTCTGTTAACTCAGGTGGCGGCGGAACGAGTCAATTCAGAACTCGGCTATCTTCTCGGGAGTCAACGAGGAACCTATTGGTTACAGCAAGCTTGGCAGGATGGTCTCTTGTCAGGCTGGTTTCCTCAGGCCCAGGGCCAATCCCTCGATCGCTTACGTGCCATCGACGAGGTGGCCCGGGAACTGGCCCAGACATCCCCCCAACTCGCCCAGGAACTCCAGGCCCCCCTACGGCCCACCTTAAAAACCACTCTGGTGATGATTGCCAAGTTGATGAGTTTAATGTCTGAGGAGTTAACAGAAGCGGAAACGACCTTGGCCGGCCTCAAGTATTCCCGTGCCGAAGTGCGGGCCGTGTTAGCCCTCCAAGAAGCCTGGCGGGGGGCGGGGAGTGAAGCCGCCTTGCGGGGCCTACCGGTGCGATCGCAGTATTTTTGGTTCAAACGCCTGGATGGGACGTTTCCCGCCTATGTGCTTTATGCCCTAGCTTCTGGGATTTCCCGAGAGGCGATCGCCCCCTATATTCAGCATTATCTTAACCCCAACGACCCCATCGCCCATCCCCGGGCCTTACTCAAAGGTCAAGATTTAATCGAGACCTTGGGAGTTCCCCGAGGCCCCGAGATCGGCTATTGGTTGACTGAAATTGCCATTGCCCAAGCTGAGGGACTCCTCAATAGTCCTCACGAGGCCCTAGATTGGGTTAAACAGCAACGCACTCAACAAGGTAAAGGCTAAAGGCTAAACCGACCTCGCAGCAAACGACTCCCTAGGAACGAACCGAGGGCGATCGCCGCCACGAACAACTGATTCGAGGCATAGTGGTGATGATGGTGAGGTAACTCGGGATGGAGTTGAGTAATCTGATCAAAGCCAATCCGGCCATCTGCCACCGGGACAATTAACAGATCCCAATGATTGCCCTCACCCACTTCAATCGTCCAATCTCCCACTAAGTCATAGTCGGGTTCAAAAACGAAGCGGCCATCCTCATCGGTGAGGCCCTGAATTTCCTCAGCCTCGGCATCGCTGGGGGGATGGACGACAACATCGGCTCCATCATAGAACTCGCCGGTGCTAAAAATCGCTTGAATTTCCAAGCTCTCCGACTGGGGTTGAAAATGAGCTTCGAGGGTGTGGGCCAAGGCTTGTTGTGGGCCGGCCAAAACAGCGAAACCGATAACGAGAACAACGAGCCAGGCGCGAAGGGAAGTTTTAACTGTCATAGTAACTGTGAGGATCGACGTTGAGCATTGGAATGGTCTAATCAAGACCCCTGCAACGAGGGATGGGGATGTTCTTCCCCTATTTACCCCAGAGGCAGAATTGATCCGAATGTTAGACCAATACCAATACATACAATAACCACCGCACTCCAAACCGACAAATTTTTCAGCAAGCGTTCCGGTTGGGGTAGATGTTCTAAAATCTGTTGCCCATAGAGGGCCATCAAGCCTAAACCCAGCCACTAAGACCAGTCCATAGGCAATTTTGCCCGAAGAATCCTCCATGGGTCTAGGTCAAAAAGCTTTAAGATTGGCGTTGATGTTTTAATCCTCAGGAATTAGGTACGACTCAATGGTGCAACCCAAATTAATTATTCACGGCGGGGCTGGCAGTTCCCTGAAAGGCAAAGGGGGAATCGAGGGCTTGCGACAAACACTCTATGGCATCCTCGATGATGCCTATAGCCTACTGCGGGCTGGCAAAAGTGCCAAGGACGCGGTCGTGCGGGGCTGTCAGTTGCTGGAGAATGAACCTCGCTTTAATGCGGGTACAGGCTCCGTGTTACAGTCTGACGGCCAGGTTCGCATGAGTGCGTCCCTGATGGATGGAACCTCACAACAGTTTAGCGGCATTATCAATGTCTCGCGGGTGAAAAATCCCATCGAGTTAGTTGAGTATTTGCAACAGGAGCGCGATCGCGTTCTCTCGGATTATGGTGCGGCGGAATTGGCCCGAGAACTACAATTCCCCATTGCTGACCCGATTACCGATAATCGCCTAGAGGAATGGTTACAGGATCGTCAAGATAATTTCCGTCGCGGTATGGCTAACGTGATTGCCGAACCCGTCGAGGATGACAATGCCGGCCGGGGAACCATTGGCGTGGTGGCCCTAGATGCTGAGGGACACTTAGCGGCTGGCACATCCACGGGGGGCAAAGGCTTTGAACGCATTGGCCGAGTCAGTGATTCAGCCATGCCAGCGGGGAATTATGCCACCCGACTGGCTGCCGTCAGTTGTACCGGCATTGGCGAAGACATCATCGATGAATGTTTAGCCGCCAAAATTGTCATTCGCGTCAGTGATGGTATGTCCTTGGTGGCTGCTATGGAGAAATCCTTTGCCGAAGCTACAGAAAATCAACGGGATTTAGGGGCGATCGCCCTCGATGCCCAAGGTCAGATCGCCTGGGGGAAAACCAGTGATGTGGTTTTGGCCGCCTACACCGACGGCGATCGTCATGGAGATAGCTTAGAAGCTGAACCCGGAACCCAAGTTCAAACAATTTAAGCATCTTACCACCCTGGGAGGGGGTCTCAACCCTCCCGTTTCCGTAAATTATCCCCAAAGGTAAATTGACAAGCTGACAATTGTATGTGACATCTCGCAAACTCATCAGATAGACTGGGATAATCATCCTAACTATTACGGGTCAGGGACTCCTCATGAGCATCTCCCTTGTCAATGTCGCCAAGTACTATAAAGACGAACCCCACCAAGTCAAAGCCTTACAACGGCTACAAGCACAAATCGAAGCCGTCCGACCGGATTTACTGGCAGATACCTCTGAGTTCATTCGTATCTGGCGTAGCCAGAACAAAGCCCCAGCCAAACCCACCCCAGCCCAAGCACAACTCACCCCCCAACTAGCCAGCGTCGGACAAACCGTAGCCAGGCAGGTTGCCACCGCCACCACTGCCCCGCCCCCCCCGCCGCCCCCAGCCCCGAAACCGGCCGCACCGGTCAGTTATGTGCGGGCCGATGGCTCAGTCCGCCTGAACGTTCCCTTCTTATCCCAACTCGATAACGTCAATAACCCCCATGGGTCTTGTAACGTGACCTCCGTCGCCATGTGTATGGCCTACTTCGGTCATCCAGCCATTAATGGCAGCGGCGTGCAACTCGAAGATGAACTCTATCAGTTCATGCTCGATCGCGGACTTTCACGCCATTCCCCCACGGATTTAGCCCATCTGCTGCAACTCTACGGCTACCAAGATGACTTCCAACCCGATGCCAAATGGGAAGAGGTCACCAGTTGGCTACAGCAGGGCAAACCCTGTATTGTTCATGGTTGGTTTACCGCCTCAGGCCATATTGTCACCATTATTGGCTACTGCGATCAGGGCTGGATTATTCACGATCCCTATGGAAAATGGAGTCCTAGCGGTTACGACACCTCTACCTGTGGTTCCGCTCTGATCTACGGGTACCAAGATATGAAAGATATCTGCGGGACCAATGGTGACCTCTGGATTCACTATGTTGATGGCAAACCTGGGCAGTCCCCCCCCCTTCCTAACGGCAGCACCGTCGCCGCGAAAGCCAGCAGTAATGGGAACGCCGCCGCCTCTACTGGGTCGACCGAGTTAAAACTACAAGACTTACTCAAAAACAACCAAACCCTGACCCTGACTCAGGCGGCCAAACACCGGCCATTGATTAAACAGATCCAAGTGCGCTTACGGACTCTGAAGGTTTTGCGTGATAAAGCTGACGGACTCTATGGGCCAAATACCAAAGCGGCGATCGAACGCTTTGCCCGCGCCTTTGAACTTCCCCTCGATCAAATTGGTCCCGCCTTCGCCAAAAAACTCATCGAAGTGCAGGAAGTTCCCGTAAGCAATGACACGAGCCGTTGGATTGATATCCAGTCCGCAGCAGACTTGATGGGAGCCAAAATCTCAGACGTAGAAACCTATCTGCCGCCTCTGATTGAGAAACTTGAGGCCCGTGGCATTCTCAACCAACCGACCTTGGTTGCTGCCCTAGCCACCATTTCCGTTGAAACAGCTGGTTTCCAACCCATCAACGAATGGGGTGGTAATAGTTACTTCCATGAAATGTATGAGGGACGCTCCGATCTCGGCAACAGCCAACCCGGAGATGGGGTTCGCTTCCACGGACGGGGCTTTATCCAAATTACCGGCCGCGCCAACTATCAACATTACGGCGATAAACTCGGGGTTCCCCTCGTCGATGATCCAGAATTAGCACTCGATCCAGAAGTCGCCTCCGCTATTCTTGTGGAGTATTTCTGGGAACGGTCTGTCGATCAACGGGCCCTAGCTCAAGATTGGCAGGGAGTTCGTCGTGCCGTTAATGGTGGTTTAAATGGTTGGGATCACTTCTGGCCGGTGGTTCAAAAACTCTTGCCTGCCGTCAATCATGGCTAAGTCTCGACTCCATCGACGCCTCTAGGCTTGCCTTCAATCTATCATTATCGCCATTCTTCAAGTCATTATGACCATTTCCTTAGTCAAGGTTGCCAAATACTATCAAGGCCATTCCCATCAAGACGCCGCCTTGGCCTATCTCGAACAAGAACTCGGACGAACCCATCCCGAACTCCTCGGTCCAGAGTCTGATTTCGTCAGCCTTTGGCGGAATCCCCCTCAACCTCC
>SMDP01000093.1:14755-16060 GCA_012911965.1 Geitlerinema sp. P-1104 | reverse complement strand
TATGATTAAGTTTGTCAGTGAATACCGGGATGCGAGTCTATCGCAGCAATACAGGGAGGCGATCGCAGACCTCGTGACGCAACCTTGGACGATTATGGAGATTTGTGGCGGACAAACCCATGCGATCGTCAAATATGGTATTGATCGCCTGCTTCCCGATGAGGTTACCCTGGTTCATGGTCCGGGTTGTCCCGTCTGTGTCACTCCCATCGAACGCATCGATAAAGCCCTGGATTTAGCCAGTCGCCAGGATGTGATTCTCTGTTCCTTTGGGGATATGTTACGGGTTCCGGGGAGCGATCGCGATCTCCTGGCCGTCAAAGCCACCGGCGGCGATGTGCGAACCGTCTACTCCCCTCTCGATGCGTTGGCGATCGCCCGCGACAATCCCCAGAAACAGGTGGTCTTCTTCGCCGTCGGCTTTGAAACCACCGCCCCCGCCACCGCCATGGCCGTTTACCAAGCCAAACAACAACAGCTTGACAATTTCTCCCTGTTAGTCTCCCATGTTCTCGTCCCTCCCGCCATGGAGGCAATTTTGAGTTCACCTAACTGTCTGGTTCAGGGATTTCTGGCCGCTGGTCATGTTTGCACGGTCATGGGCTATACCCAATATGACCCCTTAGTTGAGACCTATCACGTCCCCATCGTCGTCACTGGATTTGAACCGGTGGATGTCTTGCAGGGGATTTATCTCTGTCTCAAGCAACTCGAAGCGGGAGTTGCCCAGGTTGAAAACCAATATACCCGTTCCGTCCAGCGGGAGGGCAACGCTACTGCCCAAATGCTGATTCAGGAGGTGTTTGAAGTCATTCCCCGTCACTGGCGTGGCTTGGGGGAAATTCCCGCCAGTGGTTTAGGGTTACGGGAGGAGTATCGCCAATTTGATGGCGATCGCCGTTTCGGGTTTTCCAGTGATATCTCCCCAGATGCAACCGAGACGGAGTGCATCAGCGGCGAGATTCTGCAAGGGTTCCGCAAACCCCATGACTGTCCTGCGTTCGGCACTCGTTGCACCCCAGATCATCCCCTGGGTGCGCCCATGGTGTCGTCGGAAGGGGCCTGTGCGGCCTATTATCGTTGGCGGGGGGATGCGGCTTAAGTCCAAGATGAGAACTCTAACCCCACTGAAATTGCCGCCCTTGAGGAAGAGGAAAAAATGCCTTACATCACCCCCCTAGAGCGTTTCACGCAACAAGCCGGAGTGTTAACCAGTCGTCGCGAAGACATCCTGGATATCTTGGAAACTCGCTTTGGAACTGTTCCCAGTAAGGACTCCCCCCCCATGGTAAAGCGTTACCTGAC
>SMDP01000093.1:5384-14637 GCA_012911965.1 Geitlerinema sp. P-1104 | reverse complement strand
ACTCAGCATCTCCCCGCTAACGCGGCCCTGGTTCTGCTACTGAATCGCCCCCAAGCTTGGCAGTCCTTTAACCGCTTTCAATCCCTCGACTTCATGGGTGAGATCTTCAATGAACCGGGATTGTTGCCCTTTCTCCCCGTTGTCACTCTCCAAGAGGGGGAAATCTTAGATCCCTGGATTGACGATTGGAGTGCCACAGCGGTGATTCCGCTATCCTCGATTGAGACAGAAACGGCAGCCGCAACCGTCACCTTGATTCCCGTATCTGATGAGGACGCCTTCGCCGACTATCTCACTCGCTTAGAAGTCGATTATGGGACATCGGCGAGTCAGGAAACCTACAACGACATCCCCATTCAAGTCTTCCCACAGGTGGAGATTGTCCCCGATCCCATGCCAACTCCTCCCTCTCCCGAAATGTGGCAGGATGATGGGGAGGTTTCCCCCACCAATCCCTCCCTAGACAAGTCTCTCAGCCGCCTGTCTCACCCCCTCAAACAGGTTTTGACAGCGATAAAGCAGGGAGAGGGGGTTGAGGACTCCAATTTCCCGCCAGAGTTCGAGTTTCCCCAGACTGCGATGGTTAAACCCAGTGTGGCGATCGCCCGTCTCCCCAATAATCTAGTGGTGGTGGCCCCGAGTCGCAAAGATATCCAAGGCTATCTGGATATGACGAGTTTGGCAGTTCCCCTAGCCGAGAATCCTGAGTTTGAGAAACTGCTGCATCATCCCGACTTCAGCAACGCCGTCGTGGGAACCTATGGGAATTTCAAACAACTCGCCCAACTCAGCCGCCAGGTGGAAACTCAATCGCCACCAGGATTCCCTCCTCTCCCCAGTGGATCAGGATTCTCGCAGGTGGCAGATCTCTATGGTCAAACCTATCTTAGTTTTAACGCCCTGATTTGGGCCGATGAAGCCGGTGGACGGTTACAATTTCGCAGCGATTACCGGAACCCCCAACCCGAGATGGCGGCCCGTTCCCAAAACCCCAATCGCCTCCTCTCCCGACTTCCGGGGGGAACCTATGTTGCCACTAATGGTATCAATTTGGGCCAGTCTCTGTTGACTCTAGTCTCTACGGTGGAGGGGATTCCTGAAATCGCTTCGGTTCTCGATGGGGTACGGGGGGAGATTCGTCAGGCGTTAGGCTTGGAACTACAAGACCTGTTGCAATGGATGGATGGGGAGTTTGCCTTGTTTCTCTATCCTCCCATTGGCGGGAGTCAGAATGCCTTATTCCCCTTTCTTCCCTTTGAGATTGGTCTGTATCTCGAAACCGGCGATCGCCCCGCCGCAGAACAGGTCTTATCTGCCCTGGATAGCTGGATTCTCAACATTAGTGAGGGGTTTGTTGAGATTTCTAGAGAATCCCTGGAGAATCAGCCCTTCACCAGTTGGAATCTCCCCATGGGAGTTGAGGATGAAACCCTCAGTCAAGTGGCCCATGGCTGGATTACGGAGGATACCCTATTACTGACGACGGGAATGGCATCGGTGAACCGTCTGTATCCCCAGCCACGAGTTCGCCTATTGGATAGTTATAACTTCCAGACGGCGATCGCTCCCTTCCCCGACAACCGAACCAGTTTGGCCTATTACAACCTCGGGGCGATCGTTGCCGCAACTCGCGACTTGTGGCGGTCTCCGATGGCGGAGTTTAACGGAATGACTCCCGTGGAGGGGGAGGAACAACCCACCGATCCCTTCTTTGAGTTTCTCCAATCTCTCCGCAGTTTGAGTTTAAGCGTGTCCATTGACGAAGAGAGAGAACAACTCGATATTCGCCTTGTCCTCTCTCATTCGCGACACTAGAGAGAGAAGACCTTTCGGAGTGACCAACCTCACGATACTCGATCGCCAAACTTATCAGTTTCCACCTAACTCCAGCCCAAATTGCCGAAGCTTTAGAATTATCATTAGAGCAGGTGCAACATCACATCAACCCATGAGTCCATCGGAAACCAACGACTATGATAGCCCCTGGAAAGAAGCCTTAGAAGTCTATTTCCCCGACTTCATGGCTTTTTTCTTTCCCAAAGCCTATGAGGACATCGACTGGTTACGAGGGTACGAGTTTCTCGACCAAGAGTTTCAGCAAATTGTCCGAGATGCGGAACTGGGAAAACGACTGGTCGATAAACTGGTGAAAGTTTGGCGTAGAGACAGCCAGGAGGCCCTTGTTCTCATCCATCTGGAAGTGCAAAGTCAATACGAAGCACTCTTCAACCAACGGGTGTTCGTCTATAACTATCGCATCTTTGACCGCTACAAGCTACCCGTGGCCAGCTTGGTGATTTTGGCCGATGATCGACCCAACTGGACCCCTAAGAACTTCGGCTATGAACTCTGGGATAGCAAAATCTCATTCGAGTTTCCCAGCGTCAAACTCTTACATTGACAAACTCCCCGCGAATCACGCGACGGGGATTCTGGGGTCAAACAGTAAATGCAGGCTGAGCCTGACTGACTTTACCTCGCCCACAGGTTGATGCCCCAACCTGTTTGATATTGATGGCGGCGTTTTCGTCACGGTCGTTTTTCGACCCACAAGACGGGCAGCGCCACCGTCTCACGCTCAAATCCAACTCGTCCAAAACATACCCACAGCCCGAGCAGGTCTTACTGGATGGAAACCAACGGTCGATGTAGGCAACGACTTTTCCTTTCTTTTGAGCGACCCATTCCAAGATTTTCAGGAACGACCGAAATCCTAAGTCAGAGACTTTGCGTCCCCAGAGTCGCTGCATGGCTTTTAGGTTCAACGTCTCGAAATAGAGAACGTCAAACCGATCGGTCAGCCAGTGAGCTAGTTTCCAGAACCAGTCCTCTCGCCGATGAACAATGTCTTCGTGGCGACGAACTAGGTTCTTTCGAGCGCGTTCTCGCTTGTTCGAGCTTTTCTGTTTGCGGGACAGTTCTCGGTTCGCCTTCTGAATCTCACGGAGAGATTGCTTAAAAAACAGCGGGGCGTCAATACTGAAGCCTTCAGAGGTCGTGAGAAACATTTTCAGTCCGAAGTCAAAGCCAGCGCTTTTACCCGTCTCGACTTTGACAGTCGGCTCCGAAGGAGCGTCTACCGTGACGAACATAAACATCTCTCCCAATGGAGTCCGTTTAACTGTCACCGTTTTGATTTTCCCCTCAATTTCTCTGGACTTCCAGAACTGATACACTCGACCGCAGATCTTCACCCGGTTTTCACCGAGAAACTTGTAGTTGTTCTGTTTGAGAGTAAACGATTTGTACTTTTTGACTTTTTTAAACCCAGGAGGACGAACCCCTTTGTCTCTGTGCTTAAAAAACAACTGATACGCTTTTTCGATACGCTGGCAGATGTCTTGCACTGCTTGAGCGTCAACGGTTTTCCAGGAAGGATTACGTTTTCTGAGCTTAGCAATATGCTTCTGGAGCTTGGAGCAGTTCAAGTGTTTGCCCCACATCCGATAGTACCGACGATGCAACGCAATACAGTGGTTGTAAATCGTTCCCGAGGCATTAACGATGCACTTCAGGTGACGATTTCGCTTGTGGTTGTACAGCTTGAACTTGAGCGTCTTCATGCTATTATAATAGCCGATTGAGGTAGCCAGTGGGTAGCCAGTCCCATGAAATTAAGATTAAGTGTCAGGATTGAGACAGGACGACTTGAGAAGCTGAGACGGGTTGCCAAGCAGAAGCGCAAAACGATGACTCAACTAATCGAAGATTGGATAGACAGGATTAAGAAGCTGACGGCGGCTAAAGCCGCACGAGTCGCTTTTCCACCCCGCGCTAAAGCAGCAGGGCTATCAAGCTCCCGACCTATTCACGTATCAAGACCAGTGGGACCAGCTACAAGAGGATGTGAACCCCTTTGCGGTGATGGTGATGGCCCATTTGAAAACCCAAGCCACCCGACAGCAGCCCAACCAACGACTACAATGGAAGCTGGAGGTAACTAAAAGCCTCTACCGTCGGGGCTATAGCCGTCAAAATATTCTGGAACTCTTCCGACTGGTGAGCTGGATCATGACCCTCCCAGACGAGTTGGAGTCATCGTTTAACACTGAAATTGCCGCCTTTGAGGAGGAGGAAAAAATGCCTTACATCACCCCCCTAGAGCGTTTCGCTCAAGAAGCCGGAGTCTCAGCCGGAGTGTTAACAAGGGGCCGTGAAGATATCCTGGATATCTTGGAAACTCGGTTTGGACCTGTTCCCAGTTCCCTGAGCGATCGCATCAACGCTATCGACGACGCCACCTACCTGAAAACCTTACTGATTCAAGCCGTCACCCTCTCCTCCCTAGAAGACTTTGAACGGGCGATCGCACCCAATTCGTAATCCCTTGACCTGTTCGTTCACAAAGCGATGACCAACGAAGCAATCAGTTGAGTCTCGTCCAGTCCATTGACGAAGAGAGAGAACAACTCGATATTCGCCTTGTCCTCTCTCCTAAGCGACACTAGAGAGAGAAGACCTTTCGGAGTGACCAACCTCACGATGCTCGATCGCATCCAAAGCCTTGCTAAAGAGATTGCCCCTCGGCTGATTGAAATCCGTCGTCATATCCACAGCCATCCTGAACTCAGTGGCCATGAGTACCAAACCGCCGCCTATGTGGCTGGCGTTCTCTCCTCCTGTGGCGTACAAGTCCGGGAGGGGGTGGGCCAAACCGGCGTCATTGGGGAACTCGGAGACCGCCAACAGCCTCGGGTTGCCATTCGCACCGATATGGATGCCCTCCCCATCGAAGAACGCACCGGCTTACCCTTCGCCTCCCGCAATCCGGGGGTGATGCACGCCTGTGGCCATGATGTCCATACCACTTTGGGATTGGGGACGGCGATGGTCTTATCTCGCTTCGTGGATGAGTTGCCAGGGGCGGTGCGATTCCTCTTCCAACCCGCTGAAGAAATCGCCCAGGGCGCCCATTGGATGGTCGCAGATGGGGCGATGGCGGAGGTGGATGCCATTTTTGGGGTTCATGTGTTTCCTAGCATTCCTGGCGGTATTGTGGGGGTGCGTTATGGGGCTTTGACAGCGGCGGCGGATGACTTGGAACTGATTATTACGGGAGAGTCGGGCCATGGGGCGCGTCCCTATGAGGCGGTGGATGCCATTTGGATTGCGGCCCAGGTGATTACCACGTTGCAGCAGGCCATTTCCCGCACTCATAATCCCTTGCGGCCGGTGGTGTTGACCATTGGTAAGATTCAGGGAGGACGGGCCCCCAATGCGATCGCCGACTCGGTACAGCTTCTGGGAACGGTGCGATCGCTGCACCCGGAAACCCACCGCGAACTCCCGGACTGGATTGAGAACATCGTCGCCGGAGTCTGCAAAACCTATGGGGCGAATTATCAGATGAACTATCGCCGTTTGGTTCCTTCTGTGTTTAATGACACAGCGTTGACTCAGATTGTCGAGTCCACGGTGCGTCAGGCCTGGGGGGAAACGGGGATGCAATTGTTGATGGAACCTTCCTTGGGGGCGGAAGATTTTTCGGTCTATTTAGATCATGCCCCAGGAACGATGTTTCGTCTCGGGGTGGGTCATGCCAATCAACGCAATTATGCCCTGCATCATCCTCAGTTTGATATTGATGAGGAGGCCATTATGACGGGAGTGATTACGTTAGCCTATTCCGCCTGGCAGTATTTGGAGCGTTGGCAGACCGATTAGGCTGAAGAGGTTGCGATAGCGGAACGCACCGATTCGGGAAGCCGGTGCGTTCACCCCCCAATCGGCGCTTACTACCACAAAAAATAAAATATGTCAACCTACGTTACATTCCGTCATAAAAAAGAAGTTGATTTGCGGGTTAACTTTGGCAGCGTCCCGCCGGACTTCCTTGAGCCGACCCCGGCACAGGGGTCAGGAGAGGAATCCTCGGACTTCTGACGATAGACCTCGGGCAATCCCTTTCCCCATCAGACGTTGCGCTAATCCTAGCCGCCCATTCCCTCAGCAGCGGTGAGAAAACATCCCCTCGGGGCGATCGCCGTTTTCCCAAAATTAGATACAAGAAGAACACAATAGCTGATATACCTAATTTTTAACAAATGGCTGGACCTCTGTCAACCTCGTTCATAAATGAAAATAATTACTAATAATTAGCCATGTATGAACTTTTGTAAAAACTATCAATGATTTAAATATCAAAATAAATGCTATAGATACAATAAACAATCCTGATGTTAAACCCAAAATTGATTGAACCCGGTCTTCGACAGCCCAACACACCCGGCGACCTTGCTAGAATCGTTATTATTGCGGCTCATCTCAACCTATGCCTGCGACAAAAAAACTGACCCTCGCTGACTTTCTCGCGCTACCGGAAACCAAACCCGCCAGCGAATGGATTGACGGGCGAATTGTTCAAAAACCCATGCCCCAGGGAAAACATAGTCAACTGCAAAGCGCCCTCGTGACCACGCTAAATTTGGCGATCAAACCGGGGCAATTGGGTTGTGCATTTCCGGAGTTGCGCTGTGTGTTTGGCGATCGCGCCATTGTGCCGGATGTGGTAGTGCTGACCTGGGAGCGCATTCCCATCGATGAAGATGGTGAAATTGCCAACCTGATTCCCCTTGCGCCGGATTGGGCGATCGAAATCCTCTCACCGGAGCAGAGTCACACTCGCGTCACCAAAAATCTTCTCCATTGCCTGAAACACGGCACTACAATGGGCTGGCTAATTGACCCGGCAGAAAAAACGGTGTTTGTGTATCGTCCAAAGCAGGAAATCGAGGTGTTTGAGGAGTTGGAGGCGGTTCTTCCGATGCCTGAGTGGGTGGAGGGCGTGACGGTGACGGTGGAGCGGCTGTTTCGTTGGTTGAAATTTTAATACCATGTAGGGGCGTACCCTTGTGGTCGCCCTCCTCGCTACGTCCAAATGCGATCGAGCTTGAGGACGAATCCCGGAAGGACATCTTCGCCGGATACGTTGGCTGGACGCGACAACACTTCAGGTTTTCCGCTGGCGCGATAGATTTCTACAATCTGGCGTTTCGGGTCGATGAGCCACCCGAGTCGCGCTCCGTTGGCAAGATATTCCTGCATTTTGGCCTGTATGAGCTTGAGGGCGTCGGATTTGGAACGGAGTTCTACCACGAAGTCAGGGCATACTGGCGGGAAGGATTCTCTCTGTTCGGTGGTGAGTGTTTCCCAACGCTCCGAGCTGACCCAGGAGGCATCGGGAGATAAGATGGCACCATCGGGTAAAGTGAATCCGGTGGAGGAGTCGAAAACTTCTCCGGGGTAATCGTTGTCTTCGTACCAGCGATAGAACTGACCGCTGATGTTGATATTGCGTTTGCCGGTTTCTCCGCCGGTGGGTGGGTTCACGATGAGTTCTCCGGTTGCCGTGCGTTCTAGGCGTAGGTCTTGGTTGTGGGTGGCGAGGGTGGCGAACTGTTCGGGGGTGACGTGGAATTTGACGCTGTTGGGGAGATTGAGTTGTAGGGTTTGGCGCATTTCCAACTCCTGGGTGATGGATGGGGTTTAGCTGTCGTGGAGAGGGTATCGCTGATGTTGTGCGGGGATGAGTGGGTGTTGGAGACAAAAACCAGCCCCACCTTATAAAAAGGGTAATTTCATCAGGATTAACCCGGTGTTATCGATCGCTCATGTAATGTTGCCATACTCCAGCGGATTTACCCTGGGTTCTTACGCTCTGCGTGGATAGGGATGGGCAACCACAAGGGATGGGCAACCACAAGGGATGGGCAACCACAAGGGATTGCCCCTACGGGGTGTCCTCTCCCCCGATTTCCCGAAAATCACCAATACAAACAAACGCCGCCCAGAACTTTGGAGACACAAAAGGCCTCCAATCATCCGGTTTTCCCGACAACTCCTTAAGCCATTGACCGCTCTTATAAGAAATCACCCCCACCCGAGCGATGACCTTGTCCGTCAACCAAGTTTGACGAATCTGCCCCACCCGCAAACCCCGTAAATAGGCCTGAGCCTCCTCCAACCCCTTCGTCCGGGGGAGACCCCGTTCAAACAAATTCTCGTAGAATCGGTTCATCAAAATCGCCGTCGGCACATCCGGGACCGACCATAAACTCATCACCACCGTTTCCGCACCCGCCAAAATGAAAGAACGGCGCAACCCCATCACCCCCTCACCAATCGACTTTCCCCCCAACGCCGTATCACAAGCCGACAAGACCACTAACCAGGTTCCCGTCAAATCCAACCCCATCGTCCCCTGAGCCGTCAGCAGACCTTCCTCCGCCTCAAGGGGTAACTCCCCCGGCGAGACCAAGGCCGTATTCGCCCCTGCCAAGGCCAAACCCGAGCGAGTCAGGGGGTCCAGTCCCGAAGCCAACTTCCCCCCCCAGGCCATCTCCGAGGCTGTCTCAGCCGTCGGAGACTCCTGGGACGTCAGCCCAAGAAAATAACCGTGGGTCGCCAGATGCAGCACTTGGGGCGAGCGACATTGAGACAACAACGACTTGACCGCCTGGCCGTCCAGATAAGCCGCCACCCCCAAAAATTGAGCCACCCGTTCCCCCTCCAACTGAGTTCCCGGAAGCGGGGAGAAGGGTAATTTCTCCTGACTCCCCAACTCCCGACGTAGAGACCCCAAATTCACCGCCATCTTGGCCCTATCCGCCAAAGATGGACCCGAGTTGAGGTCATCGGCCCGAATTCCCGACGACCCCACCGCCGAGGAAACCCCTGGATTGCCAGAGTCCGACAACTCCAACCATCGGGGAAGCACAACAGGAAGCAGCATCATCCCCAGCAACAACAGTCCCCCAACCCATTCAGGAAACAGAACCAACAGCAGCAACAGTCCCAAAAACCCAAGACTAACCAGAGTGGCGAGGATGACCTCTCGGGGGAGACGCAGGCGGAATTGGCGTCCCTGGGGAGAGGCGGCTGCAACAAGGGATTCCTGCTGAGGGAGATGGAGACCCAAATTAAAATCCGGATTGGCAATCACCAACGGCTGGCTCAACTGCACGGGAATTTTCACCGTCAGGCGCAAAATATCCCGCCCCACATTGAGATAGCGCAACTCAAACTCCCCCATCAACTCCTGAATGCCATCCCTAGAGAGCAAGCCAAAGGGGAGAGTCGTCAATTCCCCATCCGGGCAAAGATAGAGAACCTGTTGCGGGGAGAGATAGGGGGTTAAGGGTTCAATGAGACGTTGATAGAGATGTTTGCCCACCTCCGGATAGTCATAACTCGGGGTATCCTGAGCGGTTTCTGGGATATCTAAAGCCGCCACCCGACTATCAGGGGAAGATTT
>SMDP01000093.1:3030-4341 GCA_012911965.1 Geitlerinema sp. P-1104 | reverse complement strand
CAATCTCCATCGCTTGGCGGTGAAGGGGTTCCGCCTCCCCCCACCGCCCCATCTTCCGGTACAGTGCCGCCAAATTGTTTAACAAAGCGGCATACTCAGAATGATGAGTTCCAAAGGCAGATTTCCCCAGATGACAGGCTTGTTCAGCCAAGTGAACCCCCCGCGCATACTCACCCGTCTCAAGAGCCATCAGTGACTGGCGACGCAACCGTTTAATTTCCTCAAAACTTGTCTCAAACATCTGCTGACTTTCACCTCAACGTCCAACAAAACAGGATATCTCCGAGTTCGCCCCAGCCGTCCTTTCCTTCACCCCTCCTGCACCTGAAAGCGTTTATAAAACAACTTTCCTTGCCACTGTTTACCCAGTTCCCGAAAAATCTCCCCTAACCGTTGTTCATCCACCTCAATATCCCTCGGTTCACCATCAGGACGAACCCAAGACAAGGCCAGGGGAGTTTCCGTGACAATGGCCAAAAAATACTCCTCCCCCACCTCCGTAAACCTTAACGACGAGACCAACCCCTGCTTATCGGGGATATGGAGAGGTTGATGGGCCTGACAGCGGGGGTTCGGCTGAAAGGCTTGGGAGGGAGACAGACAAATCCGGGTCATCGGATTCCCTCTCGACGAGTCTTGACTGCAATTAAGCAACAGTAAATAGCCACTTTCGGGTAAAGTCACCTCTAAATAATAGGGTTCTTTCGCTTCGAGACTCGTCTCGCGGCTGGGAATGTCCCCCAAATCCAGTTTCCGACGAAATTCGCTGGACTTGAGGGGTTTCATCTGCAACTCTTTCACCCCACAACCGGCAAATTTCGTCGCCCAACTCCAACCCTCACGGGGAAATTTACAAGTCCAGAACCAGTCATAAATCACTTGCCAAGGATAACGGTCTTCGGGAGTTTTCGGACTCCAGCCTCGTTCCCGTTTCAAGTCTTGCCCGTTCACGCCATCGGCGGCCATTTCAGCGGCGAATGTCTCTTGGACTTTCCCGATAACCGCCGCTAGGGTGGCGGACATATGACGGGTGTGAAAGCCTTGGTTTAGGGACTGACGAATCTGTTTGGCGACGTCGCTGTTCGTCTGATGTCGATTTTGGGGATGGAAACGCCACCAAAAACACCAGCTTTGGGGTTCGCTGCGGCTGTTCCACATCACGGTTTCGCTGAGGTGATGTAAGAACTGTTCCTGGAAGGAGGAGGGATTGGGGTTGAACATGGTTTCACCTCTCGTCGTGGCTGGTGCTGACGGCTTCAGGTTGGGGATGAGCTGCCGCAGGTTTGTTTATTTTCAAGGTAGCACAAGCCT
>SMDP01000093.1:0-2607 GCA_012911965.1 Geitlerinema sp. P-1104 | reverse complement strand
ATTTACAATAATTTTTAGCCTGGTTTTGGATAGAGGTATCCCGGCTTAAGGCGACATCATGAAACCCCAAAACACCCTCTCCAACCCATCTTTCCTTGAACTCTTAGAATGTCTCATCTCCAATGTCGTGGGACTTTACATTGATAGCTATCTCGGCTTTAGCTTAAGTCTCATTTTAGTCCTCTATCATTGGCAACATCGCCGAGGGGGAAAAGACGGCGAAAACCCCTTCTCTGACGACTCGCAAGTCGGCTGTTGCTGGTGTTCTCTCACAACATCCCCCCAGGGTTCTCCCTCGGGAGATAAATAGGGGCGAAAGATTTTTCGCCCCTACCCGAATTAACGTCCCCTTAACGTCGCCAACTTACGCCGCCAGTCCTGACGCTGCACCGTCTGCCATTGCTGGCGTAACTCCTCAACTGGAACCGACTCCTTCCCATAACGCCAACCCACATAGGCTTGACAAATTCGAGATACTATGCTATGCACTTCAGGAGGATAGCGATCGCCCACCTGACGCGCAAACTCCAACGGAGTGTGAGCCGGATGTTTCGGACAGCCATCAGCCGCCAACTGCTGCAACATCTGCTGATATAACCGCTCCATCGCCGCCAACTTCGACAGCCAACGGCGGCGTTTCCACTCCCGCCAACCTTGCCAACTCAACCATCCGGCAAAGCTAAACAGAACTAGAGTTAACAAACCACTTAATACCCCCAGCCATCCCTGAGCGAATCGCGCTAAGAACCAATCAATCCCCCGGCCCAGCATCACGAACAGGCCGTTAATAAACCCCGTCACCGGAGAGGGAAGCCAACCTGCAATCCAATCCCAAAATTGTCGTAATACCCCAAAGGGTTCATACTCACTCACCGAGGGGGGAATCACCTCATGGCCAGGGATGGGGTCAAAGGCGAACCAACCATGACTGGGGAAATACACTTCCGTTAAGGCGAACGCATGGGTATTCTTGACCTCGTATAAGCCGGTAAAGGGGTTGAAGTCCCCCGGCCCGAATCCGGTCGCCAGTCGCGCGGGAATCCCCAGGGAACGCAATAGGAGGGTTAACACCGTCGAGAAATGGTCGGGATAGCCGCCGGGAGTACAAGCCGCTGGATTGGGGGACTCCTCGCAGCGGAAAAGAAAGTTGAGGGCCAAGTCTTCCCCTTCATCGAGAAAGGCTAAGCCAAAGGGATCTTGAGGGATATCATAGGTCTGTTTGAGATGTTGGGCCAGATACAGAGATATCTCATAGGGGTTGTCTAGCGGGTTAACGGCGTTGGCTAAGACCGATTCGCTATAGTCCCGTAATCGCTCGTTAATCTCCTCGGGAACTTGTAGATAGACCTCGGAGATGGCGTCGCGATAGGTGGTGGCGGCTTCTCCTAAGCGAGTGCGATCGCGCAAGGAGACATGAGACACCACACTATAGGTCAACCCATCCGACAGGGGAACGGGGGAACGCAACGACCCTTCTGGACCAATGGCCACATCCTCCGTGGGGAAATAGAGATAGCGGGGTTGGTCCAGAACCGGAATCAGTCCCGGAAAATCGGCGACAATGCTATAGGTTTGAATCACCTCCTGGGTGTAACTGCGCGGTCCCATAAAGGGTAAGTCAAAGCGGAAACTCCAGGGAGAACGGCGAACCTCCCGTACATCGTCGTTTCTGGAGACGCGCCAACCCTGGCCCGTATATTCATCAAACGCCATCACTCGCCAAAATCCGGGGGCCTGCGATCGCACCCGCATCACCACCTGAGGGGTCATCGAACCCCGCAGGTTTTGGTTCATACTCTCCGCAAACCCCGCATAAAAGGTCTCATCCACCTCACCGGGACCTTCAGCGGTTCCGTCTCCCTCCCCATTCAACTGAGTCCCATCGGCTTGGGCCTGGGGACTAGCAATGGTTCGGCCATCGAAGTCGCCGCGAAAGTCAATGGTACTGCTGACGGGAAACGAGCGTAACTGATATCCCGGAACCCGAGGAATCGCCGCAAATAGGACTAAGCCTAAACTCAGAACCAGTAGGCCCAGGGTGAAGCTGGCTTTCCAGGGAAACGACTGGCGAACTGTGGCCATGACCGAGGGTTGAGATGGGCCTGAGCTGCGATCGCCCAACCCCAAACGAGAGCGATAATCATAGATTAAGGTGGGAATCGCCAGCAGCAAAAACAAGACCAGAAACGGTGCAAAGGCCATCGTTTGGCTAATAGTTCCCGCCACCCCAATCAGAATTAAGGCGATGACCATCGAATAGCCTAAATCCTTGCGTCGGGGTAAATCGAAGGTATGCAGGACTTGCACCTGAATCAGCAGTTCGGCTAAAATAACCCGCGTATCATTGAGGGTGGTGACCAGATTACTGAGAAAAACGACTAAAGTGCCAATCAGGGCGATCGCCAAAACAAACTTCAGAACAACATTACGCTCTCGCCGACGGAACCAACTCCAGCTTGCCCCCATAATACTCAAGGGAACCGCCCACAAGCTCGTTTGAGTTCCCGCCGCCACATCCGTGGCCACCATCCCCACAATCACCAGCAATTGCACTAGAACTCGTAATATCGCCGAGTCTTCTGGGACGGGAGGAGGGAGCGATCGCCA
>SMDP01000092.1 GCA_012911965.1 Geitlerinema sp. P-1104 | reverse complement strand
ACTGCCTAGGGCGTCCACAAGGGCGCGCCCCTACGTCTTTTCTACTGCCTAGGGCGTCCACAAGGGCGCGCCCCTACATTATTTCTGTTCCCTGTTCCCTGTTCCCTATTCCCTTTAAAACCATGACATCCACCCCATCCACAAACCCAACTGATCGCCTCCAATCCATTGATGCAACCCGCCTAAAATCTCAATTGGATGCTGGAGAAATCCTGTTGATTGATGTGCGGGAACCCTCAGAACATGCTGGTGAAAAAATTGCCGGTTCGCAACTGATGCCCCTATCTCGTTTTAACCCTGAGGATCTCCCGAGCGATCGCCCCTTTGTCCTGCATTGTCAAAGCGGGACTCGTTCCGCCCAAGCTGCACAACAACTCTTCGCGGCTGGAGTTGAACAGGTGAGCCACCTGGATGGAGGCTTAAACGCCTGGAAACAAGCGGGCCATCCCACCATCGTCAATAAAAACGCACCCATTAGCATCATGCGTCAGGTGCAAATCGTGGCCGGCTCCTTAGTTCTTATCGGCACGCTCCTAGGGGCTTTTGTGGCTCCAGGATTCCTATTTCTCAGTGGCTTTGTCGGTGCTGGCTTGCTGTTTGCGGGGATTTCCAACACCTGCATGATGGCTCGCCTACTGGCCAAACTTCCCTATAATCAGCGCGTCTGAGGGTTGTAGTTCTCAGAGTCCGTTTGGCATAGCCAACGGAAGACCATCGTTGCCAGGCGATCGCTAAACCCCACGACAAATGACAGTAGCAAAATTGCCTCGTCCGTCATTTGTAGTGGGGTATCTGGTTGAAGGGGGATGAACAGAGATAAGACGGTATCCAAGATAAAATAACTGGCCCCCGCCAAGACAATCCCTTGAATCGGGCGTAAAAGCATCCATTGGCTCATCTCCCGTAACCGGCGAAAGGGATGATATAGAAAGCGAGCCAGGATGGCACTGAGGCTGCCGAATAAACTCCAGACAACGACCGGCCAAGGAAGACCAATCAGGGGCAGTTTCTGCTCGCTCACTCCTTGCACCACAAAGCCATGACCCCAAAAGACCACAAATAAGACCACCAGGGCCGCTACGGCCAAACCATAGACCATCGAGAAGGTGATCACAGCCGCAGGGACCGTGCGATCGCGACACAGCAACCGCTCAATCACCCGCTGACGGCGTTCCAGCTCTAAAAGCCTCCCCAGGAGAGATTGAGCCTCGGGACTCAAGACATCAAACTCACCCCGATGGAGGCTAGAGGGAAGCTGTTCCATGACGTTGGCCATGGCCCCTCGTTGCATCTGAGCCTCTTGGCGTAACTGGCGATCGCCCATTTGCTCAATCAGAGACGACAAGTCCCGGCGATCGCCCAACGCCGGCGGCACCCAATGCCAAAAGAGACGTTCTAAATTCTCCTGTTTCAGTGCGATCGCCGTTTCTAGCTTCTGGGTTTCTAGCTTCTGGGTTTCTAGCTTCTGGGTTTCTAAGGGCCGTTGGGGTTTCCCTGACTCAACATCTTGGCCAACCAGATGAGTTAAATCGTTAGCACTCGCAGCCGGCTTGAGCCTCTGAGATATCTTGAGAGGCCGCCTCAGTTTTCCCTCTAACAGCCTGGGTTCCCGTAACGCCGCCAGATCGGCCAAGGCCCCCTCTAACGGACCCAACCGCATTACCTGTTCCTGTAACTGCTGCGTCATCAGTCCTCGTTGAGACAACCCCGGCGACTCCAGGGGAGTCGCTTGGCCAGCCTCAAACTCGGGATTCTCGGTGGCTTGGGCCGGCAAGAGATGAGAATCGAGGGAATTAGACATAATTAGGAATCCAGTTGAATCGACTTGGCAATGGCGACGAGGGGAAAACTGGTCGGGTAGCGAGCCTCATTTTTAATCCATTCCATTTCCGACTTAGGAATGGTCATGCCCGTTTTTTGAGCAATACTCTGAACAATCCCCGCTCGATCCACCACCCCCGCGACAGCAGAGGCTGGAGTAAGAATCGTTAACTCCCGGAGCTGGGATTGCTCCAAGAGTAAAATGGCATCCAAAACCGTCGCCGACTCAGGCAGCGTCACCAATTCGGCAATGGGATGAGCAATGGTTTCTAACGCTTGATAGTCCCACTGCGATCGCTCAATCGTGCGCAGATCTTCGGGACGAATCGCCCCCCGATAGCGACCCTGGGAGGCTGCAAAATAGGGGTGATGCTGAGAATGACCCTCATAAACATCCGAGAGGAGATAGCGATCGGCAAACTCACGAATGGTCATTTTGCCATCGATAACCCGGAATTGTCGTGTCATGGCTTCGGTGACTGGGGTAGTGACTAACAGTTCTTGTAACGTCGTCACCCGACCGTAGTTGTTGGCATTTTGTAGAATAAACCAACCAATCAAAGCCATCCAGAAGCCCCCAGTGAAGCCAGGAACCAGCAGGGCCACAAAGAGACCAAAGGCGATGGCCCCAGTTCCCAGGAAGACCCCCGCTTTAGCTGCCCAACGCACGGCTTTGAAGCGATCGCCCGTGACTTTCCAAATCGCCGCCTTGAGTACCTGACCCCCATCTAGGGGTAACCCAGGAATCAGGTTAAATAGACATAAGACTAAATTAATACTGGCCAAATTACCCAGCAACACCCTCGCCGGGGTTGAAGACTCGGGTAATAACGAAACCAATAGCGACAGCACCACAAATAGGCCCAAGCTGACTGCCGGCCCGGCGATCGCCACCTGAAACGCCTGTCCTGGAGTTTTCGATTCGCGGTCAATCGCCGCCACTCCACCAAAGAGAAACAGGGTGATGGAGTTGACCTTAATTCCCTGGGTTTGGGCGGTCAAACTATGGCCGAGTTCATGGAGAACCACCGAGACAAACAGCAAGACCGAACTAATAAACCCCGCCACGAAGGGAATCGCCCCGCCCCAATTATAGGTATCTTGCCAGGCCGTACCCTTAGCCAGGGTAAACAAAGCCAAAATCACAAACCAAGATGAATTGATATACAGGGGAATCCCAAATAACGACCCGATTCGCGCACCTGATTGCATGGCACTATCCTTTTAACCTGTTAGAGACGGCGTGGTTGGATGAGGGAGTCGGCAGCGACTCGGGCAAGCCACTCCTCACGTTGCATATCTCCATTGTAGCGGTTGCCCCTGATGAACTCACGGGGTTCAGGCTCATTTGCGGCAGCGATGGCCCCTATCTTATTACATCCCCAGATGGGAGATTCCCTAGAATAAGCCTCGATAGCGAATAAACAGCAAAATGGCGGCCCAAGACCCTAATGCCACTTTGAAGGCGACGAGGATATTCATCAGAGGAATCATCCCACCACTTAAGAGACTGCCAAATTCCCCTTCAGGGAGGGCAAATCCGAGTAAGGTTAATCCCGCCAGGATAATAAACAGCAACACCGAGAGTTTTTCCGCTAGGGCCGCTCGCCAACGTTTATAAATCCCTTCCATCCATTCGGCATTGGAGGTAATCGCCACCAGGCCAATGGCCGTTCCTCCGGCCACTCCCGCCGCAAAACCACCCCCCGGACTGAGATGGCCGCGAATCCCTAACTCGATACTGACGAGGGCTGAGATTAAGGCCCCAAGCCGGGCTAGGATGATTGAGGGGCGATCGCTAAACTGAAACACCTGACTGAGAGGTTTCTCGTTAGCTAAGAGAAATTTACAGCCCATAATGGAGATAGTAAACACCACTACCTCAAAAATGGTGTCATAAATACGATTTCTGAAGATAATCCCCGTTACCGCGTTAGGGACACCGCTATCATTGACAATCACGTCAATAATCGACGGTTCCGGCCACTCGGGGACTGGGTTGGGAAAGAGGATAAATTGCAGAAAAATAGCCACCACGGCCGCTATGTAAAGCCACTTCATCGGGATTGACCTCCATAGGTAACGGGTTCTGGGGCGATCGATGTCTCGGGAGTTGCGGTGAAGAGGTGGTTGTCGGTTACGGTCAGATCTGTTTGTATCAATTCATAGATGCGTTGGATGCGGGTGGTCATCCTGAAGGGTTTGTCCGCTTCATGGGCTGGATGGACTGTTTGGGCGATCGCATGAACATCTTGATTCGCTAAGGCCTGATGCAGGGCCTCCGAGTCATCGTAGGAGACTAACTCCAGTCGTAGATGATAACGATCGAGCAAAAGACGTAACTCCTGCCAGAGTTTTCCCCAGCGGCGATCGCAGCTTGACCCCTTAAACTCCGAGGCTTGCACCCCTAACCGCAATACCAGAGACGATCGCACGGCCACAGCATAGAGGGTAATGGCCAACATCGTCCCCACCAACGCTTCCGTTAAGGCCACATCAGCGGCCCCTAAGACGGCGTAAACTAGGGCCGCGATCTCCCCCATAATCCCCCGAATTACTAAGGCATGATAGGGGTTTTGCGATCGCACCAACATCAAAGCTGTGACAGGTAACAACAGGATAATCCCATCAATATAAATATCACTCATGAATCCAAACGATTTTGCGAACAATAGGCGAGGACGTAGCCCAGAATCGTATTCCAAATCGCTAACGACAACAGGGCCAACAGCAACAGGGGCCATTCCTTGGGAATCTTTAACAACAAGCCCAGTAGAATACTCATCGAACCCAAGGTATCAGCCACCGAGAGACTATGAAGCTTAAATAAAACAGACCGATCCCCCAATAAGGGAAACGTCCCCCAGAACCAAAGCACTAGACCAAACCCCATAAAAAAAAGACTCAGATTTTCAACCATACAACCCCCGATTTGAGACATCATTCAGTCGTTTAATGACATTGGCTAACAGCATCAAAGCCGCATTGCCCACACTGAGGATAATCACCCCAACTAAGCCAATCATCCAGTCATCCCGTAACACGGCAACGACTAAAATAATCATCGATGTTTTGGTTTCGATACTAGCAAAGGCTAAAATCTTTTGCCAAACGTTATTATCCTGCCAAGCCTCATAAATTGGCAGTAATAAACAGATTAACATTCCAATCAAAATTCCTGACATAATTGCTATTTCCTGTTGATTCGATGAACTTCATACCAGCCCTCTTCATGGTATTTAACCACCACGGTTTTGGGAGTAAATGTAATCAAGAAAATATCCAAGAAAATCAACCCAGGAGTCCGTTGAGGCTTCACCCGTTCTAGAGTGATTTCTTCATGATCATGAGGCGAGAGCATAATTTCAATGGCTTCCCAGTAGGCTTGAGGAATTGCCACCACAATTTCCCAAAAAACTCGCACCCAATCTTTTAAGCGACTGGGGGTTTTATGAAGGCCCGGAAGTAAAAAGGCGATGGCAATACCCAGGGCGATATTCAACCCCGTGAAATCTGCCGTTAGCAGAAACCAGATAATAAGCCGCAAACTTAAGTTAAGGTAGCCAATCATAATAAAATTCCCCAGAATAGAACAATTACGACCAACGTCATCACCCCTAGGAGATTTTCCAGGGTTTCTCCAATTCGGGGAATCTGCCACTGCATCTTGCGGAAAAAGAGCCAGTATGCGCCCCAGCCGACGACAATAATGGCGATCGCCTTCAGGAGATTAAAGGCACTGTAGGCGGGTAGATATAAGATATTCCCCACCAGAAGCCCGAAGATTAACAACCCGATAACTAGCAGTGAAGTTGCCGAGAGGGATGTGGTGGATTTGCCATGAGGTAAAAAAACAAACTTGGCGTACAATATCGCCGTGCCAACCGCTGCCACATTCATTAACAGATTGGGGATAAGGGGCAACTGTTCTAGGGTCAACATTTTTGCCCCGAAGCCCACCCATAAGGGGCAGCCTGAAATGGAAAGAGACCCAATAAACAGGGGAATCCATAGGAGAGTGGCCATGGGTTTCTGCTGGAGTTCATTTAAATCCCGACTCGGCAAAGCTCCCACCACGAAAAACAATAAGGCTTTGACTAAACCATGAGCTAGGGCATAAATTCCTCCCACCGCTGGGGCTACCATAATCCAGCCCAACTGAGAAATTGTCGAGGATGCTAAGACTCGTTTGCTGTCTCGCTCAAAGAGTCCATAGAACACACCAAAAAAGGCAGTCGCAATACCAAAAATTTGCACCGTGGGCTGAATCTCTTCTAGGAGTAAGGCACAACGAATTAGGGGGAACACGCCGGCTTTTTCCACAATCCCTGATAGCAGTACGGAGACAGACGTATCAGATTCGGCATTTGTCAGGGGAGACCACAAGCCTGAGACAAAGATTCCCCCTTTGCTTAAGAGTCCTAAAAAAATTAGGGCGATCGCCTCCGGAGGCGAGTTCATTAAGCCGTCAAAGTGAAAGGAATGATTAGCCTGATAGACTAAAATTGCCCCCACCAAGTAGAATAACATCGCCGTATTACTGATGAATAGATAGCGTAAGCCAATCCAAATCAGACGGTCGGTGAGGGGATAGGCAATTAGCAAAAATACGGTAATGCTAATGACCTCCAGGTTGACGTAAAGACTTATAAAATCTGCTGAAATAAAGGCGGCATTTAAGCTGCCTTGTAAGATTGTAACTTGGGTATAAAAAAAAGCGGTTTTTTGCTGTCGCCAACTGTAAATTAAGACCGACAGAGTCACCAGAGCATTGGTGAGAATAAAATAGCCACTGAGGGAGTCAATTTGTAAGCTAATCCCAAAATTATCTAAAAGCTGGAGGTCTCGAACCTCCGGGTTGCGGAGAATCTGCACCCCATAGCCTAGGGAAATTACAGTAATCCCTAGGGCCAGATAACGAGCTAGGGGAGGCAGAAGGTAGATGATTAGGCCAATGAGTAACGGTAAGGTAATCCCGGCAATGGTTAAAGCAATCATGGTGTGTTATTGCCTTCAATCTTGTGGCTTTCTAAGGTCGGGTTGTTGTGAGCCAATTTCATGGCACCCACAAGCATGAGGGCCTGGATGGAAAAGCCAATAACGATCGCCGTTAAGATGACGGCTTGAGGAACAGGATCGGCATAGATAAGGGTTTCCTCCGGTCGCTGGATGGGGGTAGCTAACCCTTTACGGGCCGCAATCAGAACATAGTAGGAAATGACCCCGGTACTCATGACATCCATGGAGATGATCTTCATCAACAGGTTGTCTTTGAACATCATACCGACAAATCCTAGGAGGATGGTGGCGAAGAGGCTGGCTTCTAACACAGATTCTGCAAGTTGTCAACAGTTGTACAGATGATTCAGAGTGTTAGTATTAGGCTAGCACGATTTTTTAGTGTTGTCACGACCAGGCACTATAATTTTTGGTTGTGCTAGGGTCAAATATGACTTATAGTGCGAGACTATCCACGTCGTGTTGATGTAGTAGCCAAAACTCAACGATGCTAGGACCCACCCCCCCTGAGATAGTACTGAGGAGCACTCCGACCAAAGAGTCAGTACTGGAACTGTTCGGACGACAAGCACAATTTCAAGAGATTACCCAGACGTTAGCCAATGGCAAGGATTTGTTGATTGCCGGGGTTCCCGGGAGTGGTCGCCGGACTCTGGTTCGTCGGGCCGCCTTGGAAGTGGGGGCGAAGGTGATCGAGGTCGATTGTATTCGGGCCACAGATGGACGGCGATTTGTGCAACTCCTTTGTGAAGGGATTTCCCAGGGGGTGCAAAGCCAAGATGCGATCGCCTTCCTTGAAGATTGGACGGGCCGTGAGGGACAACTCTGGTTTGAGTTTAACGAAACATCCCCCCGCAAACTCTCCCTACAACGGGAGCCGGCCCTGACTCAAGAGCATCTGTGGCAAGCCTATCAGCAGTTACTGCAATTTCCGCAACAGTTGGCCATCGCCATGGAACGGCAGGTGATTCTTATCTTTCAGGGATTTCCCCATATTCGAGCTTGGGACCGGACGGCTCAATGGGAAACCTGTTTACAAGAGGCGATCGCCCGCCATACGACGGCCAACTATGTCTTGGTGACCACTCTGGCCGAAAGTCGCAATCTTCATGATGAACCCGGTGGCTTGACGACGGTTTGTTTAACACCCTTAGCCGATGATGTGGTGGCGGCTTGGGCCCAGCTGGTCTTGCATCAGGTGGGGTTGAGTTTTGACCCGCGATCGTCGGCGTTAGAGTTATTTCTCAATGCGGTTCAGGGTCATATTGGTGATGCCTCGATGTTAGTGCGTCGGTTACGTCAGCGACGCTGGTATCAGGGCCGCTTGAATGAGGCGGCAATTCAAGAAACCTTAGAAGACCTTTTAGCGGATTTGAGTAATATTTTTGAATCTATTTTAGTATTGTTACCGGCATCTCAACTGCAACTGTTAGAATCTTTGGCCTTAGATCCGACGGATAAACCCCAAAGTCGTGATTATATTCAAAAGCATCATTTATCCCGAGGCGGTTCATTACAAGGGGCGATCGCCGGCTTGCAACATAAGGGCCTTATCTATGGCCCGGATCTCGGGTATCGTCTGGCGTTACCTTTATTTGCACTCTGGATTCGCCAACGCCTAGGTTAAGCCTCCCCTAGCAACGGTGGCGAGCTGCCTCAAGTCGGGGCGTAACCGAGCTACGCCCCCGTGATTCTCCCTCCCTAGAAGGCTCCGGCTCCGCTCAGTCCGAGGATCATACCGGCTCCGAGAATGTGACCCAAGCTGGCGGTGGCAAGCAGTTCTGACCAGCCAAATCCTTCAAATAAGCCGGGAACAGAGATGGGTAACGCCGGACCCACACCCCGTTTTTGGATGGCATAGCGACCAATGGCGATCGCAAATAGATTACAGAAGACCATAATAATGCCAACTTGAAAGGACCAGGGGGAGGTGAGCCCTGAAGCGGCTAGGGTTAAGGCACTGTTCGTAAACATCATTGTTGTAAATTGAAGATAAATTAAAGTTGCAGATGGGGCCAGATTATAGGCACAAATGCCTGGGGATGTTCACAAATGTTGAAATATTTAACAAACTCCCGTTCTTGACCTCCCTTCGACTTTCTATTGACAAAAAACTTAAAATGTGATATTGGTCTTGAGGATGTAAGCCTGCACAGTCAAGCTATGAATGGGAGCCATTGGGGGAGCGAGGATGATGCGAATTAAAATATGTGGCATTACCCAAGCCTCCCAGGGACAGGCGATTGTCGAAGCTGGGGCGACGGCGTTGGGCTTCATTTGTGTTAAGGCCTCTCCTCGATATATTAGCCCGGCTGCGATCGCAGACATTTGTCTGGATTTACCCGAGTGCGATCGCATTGCTGTGGTGGCCAACGCCTCCCTAAACGAGATTGTTGAGTTAGTCAGCCAGGCTCCCCTCACCGGGATTCAACTCCACGGCGACGAATCCCCCGAGTTTTGTCAGGCCTTGCGTCAGAGGCTCGAAACCCAAGAACTGATTAAAGCCTTACGCATCCGCCAAACGGCAGACTTAGATCACGGCGATCGCTATCAGACGGTCGTCGATAGCCTCTTACTCGATGCCTATCATCCCCAACAACTCGGTGGAACCGGGAAAACCCTCGACTGGCCGGCCCTACAATCCTTTCAACCACCAATTCCCTGGTTTCTGGCCGGAGGACTCACCCCAGACAACATCACCGAGGCCCTGACGAAGCTACATCCCCAGGGCATTGACCTCTCTAGTGGCGTGGAGCGATCGCCCGGCGACAAAGACTTAGACAAAGTGAACGCCTTATTTGAGCATCTGGGCCGCTTAACCTGACGCACCCCCAGTTTGCCTGCCATGAGTGATCTATATCACGCCGAACCACCCTTAAATTTCGCCATTTTAGGGTGTTTCCTCATCGGAACTTTAAAAAAGTCGCCTCAATCATGAAGATTAAGCAAACTTGAAGGGGAACATCTACCCAGACTCGGGCAGTCTGACTATATTAGGAACATAAGGGCTGACCTGTTAACGTAACGAAGAGTGCCAACCGTGACTACGACACTGACTTCGCAATTTGCTGCCTTCAATCCGTATCAACCTGATACCGCAGCAGTATATTCCGAACCCATCCATCCCTCGGCCAGTAGCCGAGCCAAACGCTTCATTGATATCCTCGGCGCGATCGTCGGCTTAGGTATCACCGCCATCATCGCCATTCCTGTGGCTATTGTAAGTTCCATATCCGATCCAGGTGGCATCTTTTATAGCCAAGTTCGTTGCGGTTATAAAGGAAAACCCTTCCGGATTTGGAAATTCCGCTCCATGGTTCGCGATGCTGACCAGAAAAAACACTTAGTTCAAAATCAAGCCAGCGGCTTCATTTTTAAGAACGAAAATGACCCCCGAATTACTCGGATTGGTCGTTTCCTACGTCGCACCAGCCTCGACGAGC
This sequence comes from Geitlerinema sp. P-1104, assembly GCA_012911965.1. Lineage (GTDB taxonomy): Bacteria > Cyanobacteriota > Cyanobacteriia > Cyanobacteriales > Geitlerinemataceae > Sodalinema. Next base: position 6,397 of record SMDP01000092.1, on the reverse strand, counting down.
TACCTCAATTCTGGAACGTTCTTAAAGGTGACATGAGCTTGGTGGGAACCCGTCCCCCAACCCCGGACGAAGTGGCTCGCTATAACCCCCACCACTGGCGCCGTCTCGATGTTAAACCCGGACTCACTGGAGAATGGCAAGTCAATGGACGCTCAACGGTGAAAAACTTTGAGGATATCGTTGATATGGATCTCCAGTACCAAGATAAATGGTCTGTGACCTACGATCTACAGCTAATTCTGAAAACGATTCTAGTTGTGTTCAAAGGCAGTGGCGCGTGTTAAGGTTGACCGAACTTTCATTACTGATGGTGCATTATCTGAATAATTGGGGGTTTGCAAATTTGTTAAACCCCTTCACAGCAAAACCTGCCTCCAGGCAGGTTTTTGTGATTAATAGCCATTGCCCCATCATCGCCCCATCTCTAAGGGGGGCGTTCGATTGAGCCGTTGGGATTACTGAAAGAAAAACCCAGCCAGAAAGACGGGCAATACTAACAGGGCCGTAACGATCACAAACAAGGTCACCGGGTCCACATCAACCACCGTCACCTTAGGCTCCGAGGCGGCTGATGAATCACGGGAGGCGCGATCGCCATTGGAAGGGGAATCAGTCATCGTAAACATCCTCATCTGAGGGTCATCTCCAGCCTAACTCACCCCGGCAGCCAATGGCGAATCCCAACCCCTCCTAGATGGCTTAGTCCTGGGTTTGCTGGGCCATGGACTGAATATCCGGGATGGTAAACAACGCATCAAATACTAGACCGCGATCTTGGTAGAACTGGCCTCCCCCCTGTTGGCGGTCTACCAGAGACACCACCCGTTCCACGCAGTAGCCCGCATCCCGCAAACGAGTCACCGCCTTCATCGCCGATTGTCCCGTGGTGACCACATCTTCCAAAACCACCACCTTAGCGCCCTTCTCTAGGCTCGGTCCTTCAATATAGGCTCGGGTTCCATGGCCCTTCGCCTCCTTGCGCACAATTAGCCCTGGTAGTGGTCGTTGCTCATAGGCCGACACCACCGTCACCGCCGAGACAATGGGATCGGCGCCTAGAGTCAGGCCCGCCACCGCCGCCGTATCCTCCGGGAGGCGCGATCGCATCAAGCGGCCCACACATAAGGCCCCTTCCGGGTCGAGGGTGACCAATTTACCGTTGATATAGTAGGAACTGCGTTGGCCCGAAGAGAGAACGAAGTCCCCTTCCCGGTAAGCCAAGCGAGCCAGAAGAGTTAACAGATGCTGTTGCACCGTGGCAAGATCGCAGCTTGCCAATAGAGTCGTTACAGAAGAGGTCATAGTGGCGAATCGTCAGGAAACGGGGCAAATGGGTTAGGAATGGGGGGAATTGTGGGGACTCTGGCCCGCTTGTCGCAACGCGGCCAGTTCAATGGCCCGGGGCAGAATCTCATGTTCTTGCACCTGAATCCGTTGGTGCAAGCTCTCAGGGGTATCATCGGGCAAGATAGGAACCGCCGCCTGGATCAGAATCGGCCCACTATCGACCTTTAAGCGAACGATGTGAACCGTACATCCTGTGATTTTTACCCCCGCCTCCAACGCCTGTTCAATGGCGTGTAAGCCGGGGAAACTGGGCAGGAGACTGGGGTGGATATTGAGCATCTGATCGCCAAAGTGGTCAATCAAGACCTGGGTCACACGACGCATCCAGCCGGCCATAACGACCCATTCCACTCCCGATTGGCGTAGAGTTTGGGCGATATCAAAGTCAAAGGCTTCTCGACTGTGATAGTTGCGGTGATTGAGTAAAACTGCCGGAATCCCCCACCGCTGGGCGCGGGCAGCCACCGCCGCTCCGGGATTATTGTAAATCAGCACGGGGATTTCAGCCCGTAGTTTACCATCGGCGATCGCCTGAATTAGGGCCTCAAAGTTAGTGCCACTCCCCGAGGCGAGAACCCCTAACTTTAATGGCGCAGAGCGTCTATCCGCCTCCGCAGGACGGTCAGGGGAAATAATAAACGGAGCGGATGGTTGCGAGGACTGTTGCACGTCTGAATCGAGCTACCCTAGAGAAACAACAACGGACATTTGGCGTTGCCCCTACATCATGCTGGAACTACATTGTCACAGTCAGTATTCTGACGGAACCCTGACCCCAACGCAACTGGTTGAGAGGGCAGTGGCGGCTGGAGTGAAGGCTCTGGCGTTAACAGACCACGATACGATGTCAGGTTGTCAGGAGGCGGCTGAGGCGGCCCAAGCTTATCATCTGACGCTGGTTCCTGGGGTTGAGTTGAGTACTGTTCACCGGGGACGCTCCCTGCATATTCTGGGCTTTTATCCCGACGGCGATCGCCTCAAGGGCCCCCTCCAAGCTCGCTTGGAGGGACGCAAGCAGCGAGCTGAAGCGATGATGCAGAGATTGCAGCAGTTGGGGTATCCCATTCAACTCCCGGAGTTCCCCCCAGGGGTGGCCCCGAGTCGCCCTCATCTGGCTCGGGCCCTGTTAGAGGCCGGCCATGTTCAATCGTGGGAGGAAGCCTTTGATCGCTTTCTCGGAGAGGGCCGCCCTGCCTATGTCGACTATCCTCAATTTACCGCTGAAGCGGGGATAACTTTACTGCGCTCCTGTGCCGCTGTTCCTGTCTGGGCCCATCCCTACTTATTTGCTGGGGGGTCCGTGGATGAGGTGCTGCCGGAATTGGTGGATATGGGGTTGATGGGGCTTGAAGTCTATCATCCCCATCACCGGCGATCGCAACGAGAGCATCTGCAACAGCTCAGCCAGAGGTATAATCTGGTCATCACCGGTGGCACGGACTATCACGGCCCCAACCGGGGACGAACCGCTAAAGAGTTAAACAGTTTTGCCCTGCCCCTAACTCTTCTCGAACCCCTCGAGCAGCTAGCTGAGCAACTTCGCTCACCCCAGGGCGGTCAAGACCCGGGCTGAGGCCTCGTTGAGACCGATTAATTGTAATGTGAACGGGTGCGGTAGGACTCGAACCTACGACTCGCTGCTTAGAAGGCAGCTACTCTATCCACCTGAGTTACGCACCCAGTTTTCAGGGCCTTCAAACCTTGGCAAATCCATCCTCCCAGCCTATCACACCCGACTGAAGATCGAAAAGTGTCAGACCCGAAAAACAGTTAACCCTGGCATTGGCGTAGGTTGAACGCGGATTACAGGGTAAACTAAAATCTAAACCATCCGACAGTAGTTGAGATAGAGTTGAAGTCAAACGGTAGCTTTGATGTCCCGGCAATCCGCCTGAGGACAGAGATCTGCCCACTGAAACCATCGTTGATATGATGGTTTGCGGTATCGCGACTCTGACAACACCGCGCCTGTCGTGTCCCACACCATCCATCGACCCCGATCGGAGTCAATTGGCAGTGTCATGTTTATTTTAAAAAGGCAGGATGTTGAAATTACCAGTGTCCAGCACCCAAAATCCGGTCAACCCGTTCCGGTTCTTAACTATCAAGGGCAAACCTTTCGCTTGATTAGTGTCTTCAATGCCAACCAAGCTGAAGAAGCACGCTCGTTTTGGCGGGATTTAACCGACAATCGCGGTAAGGCCTGTGTTCTCCTCGAAGAACCCGATCGCTATAGTGTTTGGGGAAAAGTTCGCTTAGAACAAATGAGTGGGGATTCAGGGGGGGAGGATGTGTCTGTTGCCGCGTCGACGGCATTCACCCAAGCCTCGTTGCTGCTCCTGCAAGCCGTCTATTTCGATGTCGAAGATCTCCTAGGAACTCGGCAGGCCGGTGCCTTCGAGAAAGAAATCGCCAAGGTTTTCCAACAATGGAATTTCCCTCAGGCGATCGCCCCCAATGAGGTGGAAGACCTGTTGCAGCAAGATCCCTTGGAGAGTGGTAAGGTTCCCCCTTGGCAGGAACATCACCTGAATACCCTGCTTCAAGAACTGTATCGTATTGGCAAAGACTATTTCGGCAATCCTAACTTTGCTGGACGTGCCATCGAGGCCCTAGAAGATTTGCCCGATGGCGATCGCACTCAGTTCATGAATTGGATGAACCAGTCTCCCCTCGGAAAACTTTGGTCCACCGCCTGAAGCCCTAGTGGTAAGCCCCAGTGATAAGCCCCAGTGATAAGCCCCAGTGATAAGCCCCAGTGATACCGTCGTCAGGTGTATTGAATCATTCCGCCCGAGATCACTGCCAGCACGCTATTAGCCTCTGAATGTTTTATGAGTAGCACCTCTGAAAAAAACAATAAGGATGGGTTGACATCTTGGTTCTCAACCCCCAACTTAGTTTTACTCTCCGTGATGTGGGGTGTCATAGCCCTGCTATTTTTCTTACTGTTCAGCGTCACGATTCCCGGTGAGGGCCGCCCCTTTTGGTATGGAATCGGCACGTTATTATCAGAACAGGTGGCGTTTGCCTTTGCCGGGGCCCTGTGTTTACGCAATGGCCTCAGTAGTAAGATTGCCAGTGGTCGTAATGTCTGGCTGGCCCTGGGCCTCGGTATGATTTCCTTCTTTATCGGCAATCTCTTTTTTAGCTGGTGGGAACTCTATTGGCAACTCGACCCGGCCGTCTCCCCTGGAGATTTGTTCTACGTAGCCAGCTATTTGTGTTTGACCATTGGCATGATTTTGGCGGTGCGATCGCGTCGACTCAATCTAGAATTGTGGCAATGGGGGGTGATTTTGGCGATCGCCACGGCTGGGATTGCCTTTGCGGCCTGGGTTTCCTATCCCTTCGAGTTTAGCCTCGATACCAGTAATGCCATGGCCGACGGTGCAATCACCATTGAGACAGCCCGCCCCGCCCCCAATTGGGTGATTACCCTAGAAAAACAACTCGACCCCTTCGGTCCTCCCCTCAACCTCATCTACGTGTTCCTCGATGTACTGCTGTTGATTATTGCAGCGGTCTTGTTGCTGGCATTTTGGGGAGGACGCTTTTCTCAGTCCTGGCGCATGATTGCGGCGGCGGCCTTCTCTCAATATGTTGCCGATATGTGGTTTAAGTATGCCGACAAAAACATCCCCAATTATGAAAGTGGCGATTTACTAGAAGTGTTTTTTACCTTCACTGGGGTGTTTTTTGCCATTGGTGCCTTACTTGAATATGATGTCTCAACCCGCAGCGTCTCTCGCGGTCGCCGTCGTCGCGGTTCTTCATCCTGATTCAGGCAACCCCTTCACCCCATTTTTCAAGTTCTGCAAGATCACAACCCTCGAATGAGTGCTAAAAAACTATCCGATGCCGATAAACAGGACATCATAGAGCGATACCGGCAACCCGGTGAGACCACCTCAACCCTCGCGCAACGCTATGGGGTGAGCAATTCCACCATCAGCCGCTTGCTCAAAAGTAGCTTTTCAGCCCAAGAGTATGATCAGCTGGTTCAACAAAAACGTTCTCATCGTTCTGGAACGGGCGATCGTAAGTCCCGGCGGCGCAAACCCATTTTGCGAGACTCGTCCTCAACCCCGGAGGCCTCAGAGGTTGACCCCGGGGAACAGTTACAACTGGATTTGCCCGACGATGACGACCGGAGTCAGCGCCGTAAACTGGTGAGTACGAGTAGCAGCGAGGAGAGTGGCTCTCGTGAGGTGGAAACTCCCGTCGAGTTGGATGGAGGGGACAACTCAGACAAGAAACCGTCTAAGGCCTCGAAGAGTGACGATCTCACCCTGGCCGCCTTGACGATTGAACCCCTCGCCAAGGCCTTAATCCCCAAAACCTGCTACCTGGTTGTGGATCGCTCTTCGGAACTGATCTCACGGCCTCTGCGAGAATTTAATGATCTCGGCGAAATCCCCGCCGCAGAGATTGCCTCGAAAACCTTACCGGTGTTTGATAATCATCGCGTGGCTCGCCGCTTTGCCAACCGAAATCAGCGGGTGATGAAGGTTCCTGACAGTCAAATGTTGCAAAAAACGGGATCTCATTTACAGGCCAAGGGTATCACCCGCGTGTTTTTTGACGGTCAGGTGTACTCGTTATAGACCAACTCTAGCTCATCCGTCATCAACGACGACCCCTCAACCCCATCTATCCCTAGCTTTGGCTAGGGATTTTTTTTGCAGCAGCATCATGCCAACTCCCGAAGACACTGAGTCCATTAACAGATTCCTAGTTTTGTCAACGATCTAAATCACTGAAACTCCTTTACATTATCACCGGCACTTCTGTCAACAATCACGCGCCATCTTTACACAATCTTTATATAAAAAGTTATAATTTCTGCGTAGGGTTTACACAATCATGAAGCTCACCCCACCTGGCCTAAGGCGAGGTGGGGGTGTCGGTGCTAACCTGAGACGGTATGAGTCCACAGGTCACACAAACAAGCCCAGCTTCTAGGCGAACGTCGAGAACGTTGGCTCGAACGTTCCTCACTGTCCTTTCGGCGAGTGAGCTGAAGAATACCTCGGGCAGCAATATTAAG
>SMDP01000091.1:11326-16666 GCA_012911965.1 Geitlerinema sp. P-1104 | reverse complement strand
GACAAAATCGGTCGCTCCCCTGAGTTTCCCTTCAACCATGCGATCGCACCCATCTCCCCCAACAGCTCCCCCGCACAACTCCAGCAGCAGTATTATCGTCTCCTCAACGCCGTGGGGTTACTCGACGGAACCCCCAAAACCGAAACTCAAACCGGGGCCTATAACCTCTTAGCAACAAGAGATTGGCTGATGGTAGTACGGCGAAGCCAAGAAGGATTCGCCGGAATCTCCCTCAATGCGTTGGGATTCGCTGGGGCCCTCCTCGTCCGCAACTCGCAGCAACTCAAACACCTAGAAACCCTCACCCCACTGGCGTTGCTTGAGAAAGTGGCGCCAGTTGACGGGTAAAGCCGTTAGACTCCTCGGAATCCACCGGTGAAGGGGTGAAGTTAAGATAGATGATTGTTGTAATGCGCCGCGTCAAGCCAAGCCAACGCGAAAACGGAGATTATGAAAACAAGTCTGATTGGAATCGGAGTGGTAGTTCTCGGAGCCGGGATTACTTTAGGAGTCACCAATCCCAGCCGGGAGGAGTATCGAGTCTATGCGGGAGATATTCTCGCAACTCATCTCAAGGAGGAGGTTTGTACGGATTTGGGGAGAGGCCAGGATCTCTGTCAATCTTTTGTCGACGACAGTCGGCCCCAACTTGAACAGATTATCGATCGCAACACCAATCGCGACAACTTCTTCCTCTTCAGTATTTACCGCACGGAACTCTCCCTTCCCATCCCCATTCCCGGAATCCCCACCATTCACGCAGAAACCATCGGGGGATTAACCCGCTTCCATACCTATGAGCTGGACGAACAATAATCGCTAAACAGTAATTAGATTGAGTTTCGGGAGGTTTCAGCATCCGTCCCCCAGCCAGAATGGTCTTGACATCCCCTCCCCGGTTCCCTTTTGACCTCAAAATGTAAAGTTTTGAGAACTCCCCCTTGCGTAACCGGTAAATCGCTATAAAGTGATTAAAGTTAAAACACTGTTTTAGATCCTATGAGTGTTCAATTAGCCAGCTTGCTGCGAGAGGGAACGGGACGGGCCCACACCGCAGCCGAAAACACGGCCTATATGAAATGCTTTCTCAAGGGGGTTGTCGAGCGGGAACCGTTCCGGAAACTCCTGGCGAACCTCTATTTTGTCTATCGAACCCTAGAAGAAGAACTCGAACGTCATCGCAGCCACCCGGTGATTGCGGGGATTGACTTTCCTCAATTGCAGCGAACTGCGAACCTGGAGGCGGATTTAGCCTTTTATTATGGGGAAAATTGGCGTGAGCAAATTCAGCCGCTCCCGGAAGGACTCACCTATGTCAATCGCCTCAAAGAGATTTCCGAGACGGAACCGGCGTTGCTTGTTGCTCATGCGTACACCCGCTATATGGGAGATTTATCGGGGGGACAAAGCCTGAAAAACATCGTCCGTTCAGCGTTAGATCTTCCTCCCAATCAGGGAACGGGCCTACATGAGTTTGCGGCCTTCCCCACTCCCGAAAGCCGACGGGATTTTAAAGTTCAGTATCGCGATGCGTTGAACGCACTCCCAGTGGATGAGGCGTTGGCCCAAAAGATTGTTGAGGAAGCCAATTTAGCCTTTCAACTCAACCGTGATGTGATGCACGGATTAGAAGCGGATGTGAAAGCGGCCGTTGGCGATCATGTGTTTGATTTGCTAACTCGCCAGGATAAGCCAGGAAGCACCGAAAGGGCCCATCCTGTCGCCAGTTGATGGAGCCGTTCTCCTCTCAATAGTTCTGCGATTTCTCCTGATTCTCAGCTGCGGCGATCGCGACGTGTCCCCACTTGGGCGATCGCCGTCGTTTTGATGCCTAACTTTACAACATTTCGTTCTCAATTGTCTTGATTCCTATGGAAGTTTCCACTCAATCGGTTCGCTTTGACGCTCAACTCTTACAAAAACATAATCATCCCACTCCTCGCTACACCAGTTATCCCCCCGCCACGGAACTAAGTCCAGACTTTGATGAGCAGGAGTTTTATGAGGCGATCGCCCGTGGAAATGCCAAGAAAACCCCCTTATCGCTCTACTGTCACATTCCTTTTTGCGAGAGTGCCTGTTACTTTTGTGGCTGCAATGTTATCGTCACCCAACTGAAAGATAAAGTGGCGAATCCTTATCTAGACTATCTCTTTCAAAACATCGAACAGACGGCTCCCTTGATTGACGGCGATCGCCTTGTGCAACAAATGCACTGGGGAGGGGGAACACCGAATTATCTCAACCCAGAACAACTCGAACGCCTCTGGAACAAGCTGCATGAACATTTCACCTTTGCCGAGGATGCAGAACTCTCCATTGAAGTCAACCCCCGTTACATTGATCGCGACTATATTCTGTTTTTAAGAAAACTCGGGTTTAATCGCATTAGTTTTGGGATTCAGGATTTCAACCCCGTGGTTCAAGAAGCCATCAACCGAGTTCAACCGGAAGAACTGCTCTTCAATGTCATGTCTTGGATGCGAGAAGCGGACTTTGAGAGTGTGAATGTGGATCTGATTTATGGACTTCCCTATCAAACCCTCGATACGTTCCGCGAAACTATCGCTAAAACCATTCAACTCAATCCCGATCGCATTGCGGTATTTAACTTCGCCTATGTTCCCTGGATGAAACCGGTGCAAAAACGGATTCTCGAAGACACCCTCCCCAGTTCCGAAGAAAAACTGGAAATCGTCCACATGACCATTGACGAATTGACCGATAATGGTTATGTCTTTATTGGCATGGATCACTTTGCCAAGCCGGGGGATGAGTTGGCGATCGCCCAACGCCAAGGAGAACTTCATCGTAACTTCCAAGGTTACACTACCAAACCCGATTCTGAACTGTTTGGTTTCGGCGTCACTGCTATCAGTATGCTGCACGATGTTTACGTGCAGAATTACAAGGGATTGAAAGGCTTTTACCGAGCCATTGATGAAAACCAAACCCCCATTGAGAAGCTCGTCAAACTCGCAGAACCAGACAATCTCTTACGCCGGGAAGTCATTATGGAATTGATGTGTCACTTCCGCCTCGACAAACGAGAAATTTCTCAGAAACATGGCATTGACTTTGACGAGTATTTTTCCCTAGATTTGCAGATGTTACAAGAGTTTGAAGATGATGGCTTAGTCATCAATGGCTGTGATATGATTGAGGTGACTCCCAGTGGGCGTTTGATGGTTCGTAATATCGCCTACTGTTTTGATGCCTATAGCCGCGATCGTAAACAACAGCGGTTTTCTAAGTCAATTTAGAATGTTAGCTTAGATTGTACTGTTTGAATTTCAAGTTTCTGCTTGCAAAAACTTAGCGTTTAGCTCTCTGTAAATGGGATGGCGCTTCGTCGTCATCCCAATTTACCCGTAAAATGGGAACAACGTATAGCCTTTGACCCTTTCCCTCGATGAGTAAAACTGTCTATCCCGGCGAAATCTTCCCCAATACCCACGACTTCGACGAGGGGATTCGCACCCTTCTCCCCCGCTATACGGAGATGCTCGATAGTATCGCTCGCTGTGTTCCCGCTGACTCTTCAACCATTATCGATCTCGGCTGTGGAACTGGAGAGTTAAGCCTACGACTGTTAAAACGCTGTCCCCAAGCGCAAGTTCTCGCCATCGACTACTCGCCGCGCATGGTAGAATTTGCCCATCAGAAAATCACCCAGGCCGGCTATAACAATCGCTGGGAACCCATGCGTGCTGATTTTGGCGACTTAGCCTCTCGCACTGGTGGCGATGTGGCCATTCAAGGCGCCGAAGCCTGTGTCTCCTCCCTAGCCATCCACCATCTCAGCGACGAGATGAAACAAACATTGTTTAACTGGGTGTTTAATATCTTAGAGCCGGGGGGATGTTTCTGGAATGGAGATCCAGTCGTCCCCGAAACCCCCCATCTCAGAGAAGTATACCAGTCCGTGCGCGAGGAGTGGGCGCAGAAAAAAGGGGAGGCGATCGCCACCACTCGCGCGAAGGTTGGCGAGAGTGTTCCCCAAGGCCATTCCGGCCAGGATCGCTTAACCAGTCTATCAGACCATCTCCAGATGTTGACCTCCGCCGGATTTGAAGATGTAGCCATTCCCTGGAAGTATTTTGGCTTTGCGGTGTTCGGAGGTTATCGAGGAATCATGGATGCTTAAAAATTGAGGGTTGACAAATTCTCCTGATTATGTATTAACTGCTTCTTCATCCGGGTCAATACCTAACTCCCGCAAGCGCGCCGCTAGACGCTCAGCTCGCTTGATGTTCTTGCTCGGCCCGCTCCTCGCCATGTCGCAGTAAATTCCCCTGACTGTCCCACCAACGCAGCCAGGGGAGTTCCATATTGCCATAGCGTCCCGTCCAAATGCCTAACTCAACCCCCAACTCAGAAATGGGGAAGTGGCCCCGTGGGTTAGCCGCAATCAACTCATAGTGATTGCGAACCAAGCCATAGACCTCCACCGTGGCCCGTCGCACCTCGTAAATCGCGTAGTACGCCGGACGAATCACCGTTTCATAGACCCAAAACTTGCCCGTCCAGGGGGTTTTATCCCGTTCCTCAGCCCCCGTCCCTGAGACAAACTCGATAACAATCTCGGGGGGGATATGTTCTTGCCAAAGGACGTAGGAACGCCGCGCTTGTCCGTCTAAGGTGGCAGGAACGTTAGGAACATAAAACCAATCGGGAGAGACGGCACCCCGGAGGGGAGGATCGGTGATGCGCCAGTAAATTCCGCTATCTTGACCGATACAGTAATCTCCCTCGGGATGTTTGGCGTTGAGGATGGGAAGAATCGAATCCGTGAGGAGAATGCTTTGGGGATGCTCTTGAAAGTTTTTCACGAAGGTGCCATCCTCACAGGGAAGTTGGGTGTGATCCGGTAAAGGAGTAAAGGTTTCTGTCCAATCTTCCATGGAGGTTTCATCGTCACAGGGGAGGTGGGTGTGATCCGGGAAGGAGGTCGGGTTTTTGCTGACGGTCATGGCGTACAAGGGAGAGGGGCGACACTTCTAATGTAGCATTGCCCTCAGGGGTGGGTTTTCACCCATCGCGCCTCGGTGCAAACTCCCGTCAGGGGACAATCCCAGGGTTCAATGGGTAACTCAGCGAGATAGGCGAACTCAAAGACAATCCCCAACGTGGGAATCTCTCGCCACTGGGGTTGACTGAGGAGGCGATCGTAAAACCCGCCGCCATATCCCAGACGATATCCCCGTTGATCGCAAGCCACCGCCGGAACTAAGATTAAATCCACCGTTTCAGGAGCAATTTGGGGGGAATCGGGATGGGGTTCGATAATCCCAAATGCACCGGGAACCCAACGATCGCCCACTTGCCAAGAATGCCATA
>SMDP01000091.1:0-11146 GCA_012911965.1 Geitlerinema sp. P-1104 | reverse complement strand
CCAACTGACGACGAAACTGCAACAGCGATCGCCGTAACCTTTGCTTCTCGGACATCTCTACCAATGGGGTTCTCCAAACAACACCATCGAACAGGTAATCTGTCCCAAAATTTTCGTGGCCACGTCACTCACCGCCAATCCCCCAGCCGTACGCCGTCGCCGGGAACAGAGAACCACCATATCCACCTCTTGAGAGGCTTCTAAAATCGCCTGAGCAATATCATCCGATACCACGGTTTTCATCTGGCCCGGAACCTGAGATCCCCCACCATGAAATACTGCCATCAACGAGCTTTCAAACTCTTCAATCTGCTCTGGTGTGGTGCGGCGATCGCAGATATGCAGCAAGGTTAACTCCGCCTGATTAGACTCCGCAAACAACTGAGCAAATCGCATCGCCTCCATCACCTGCGGCGCTAGACTTTTCACCGGAACCAAAATTTGATGAATATTCAGGGGATCATCCAACAAACGCATCACCCCCACCGGACAATGAGAGGACCAAAACACACTATCGACGACACTGCCAAACAACCGCGCTCGAATGCCAAGATTTTCATTCCAACCCATAACAATGGTACTGGCATTCTCCTCCCGAGCCGTGCGACTAATCCCATGAGCCACATCACTATCAATACGAATCCGAGGAACCGCCTCAACGTCAAACTCACTACTCACCGCCATGGCTCGTTCCAAAAGCCGTTCACTGCGGCGAATCGCCACATCTAACTCCGGTTCATCCATTTGTAAATGAGCCTCGGCGATCGACAGTGGCACAATTGAGCCAGAACGCTGGCGGGCTAAAATTGCTGCCATCTCGATTAGATAGCGTTCTGTTAAAGGGTTAGAAACCGGAACCACCACCTTAAACGGTTTCTCTTTTGGGAAAAAGGTCAAAGAGGGCAATGTCGTTTTATCCTCTTCTAACGACCGATCTAAGCTTCCCCCAGACAACGGCAATTTACGGGCAAAATGGGACGTTGCTAACGGGCCAATCACGGATGTAATTAACATCAAAACGATGACACTATTAAACACAGAATCAGGAATTAACCCTGCGTTAAAGCCCGCTAACGCAGCCGCCAGAGTTGCCGCGACTTGAGGAATAGACAATGACCACATTGTCATCATGCTATTCCAGCTATAGCGATAGATGAATTTAACCGCCATAGATGCCAAAAATTTAGCACTTAGTAGAGTTAAAACAATGGCAATTACAAAACCAAAGTTTTGCGTAAAGCTTTCCATGAACGCCGATAGGTCTAGCAAAAGACCCATCCCCACAAAGAAAAAGGGAATAAACAGGGTACTTCCCACAAACTCTACTTTGTTTTCCACGGGTCCACGACCCACCACATCATTAACGGCAAGACCCGCCAAAAAAGCACCAACAATTTGGTCAACATTGATAACCTGAGCACCAACGGCTGCCAAGAAAACTGCCAGAAGAATAAACAAAAACTGGTTGCTTTCTTCATCGCCCGTGCGACGAAAGTATAGTTTACCCGCTCGATCCAATCCCACCAAAACTGCGACAGTGTAGAGAGCTAAGGTAGTCACTTGGATAATCAAGCTGGTAGCCGAAAAATCTCCCCCATGAATGGAGACACAAATTGCTAAAACCAAAAGTGCCGCAATGTCTGTAAAAATAGTTGCACCAATGGTCACCGTGACAGCTTCATTACCTGCTACACCCAAACGACTAACAATGGGATATCCTAAAAGAGTATGGGAGGCTAACAGAGAGCCAATTAAGACCGCTGCATTCAAGCCATAGCCAAACGTTGTTGCCATTAAAGTTCCTGCTATTAAAGGGATAGCAAAGGTAGCAAAACCAAAGACTAAAGACCGGTCTTTTTTACGCTGAAACTCGGAGAGATCAATCTCTAACCCGGCGACAAACATTAGATAGATTTTACCAATGTCTGTAAATAGCTTCATATAATCGTCAGTCGGATCAAGTATCCCCAAGCCATCCCCTCCGAGGACGACTCCTGCGGCAATCAGTCCCACAAGTCCCGGAAGTCTTAACCGCTCAAATAATGGAGGGACGGTAAGAACAACGAGGAGGAGAACGGTAAACGGGACAATTGGAGTATCCGGTAGCCATTGAGGTAAGTTTTCCATAAAGGTTGTAAGTTAAAGACAAAGAAACTTGGCTGCCTGATTTAGAGCTAAGGATTGAGGACTCAATCACAAAAAGATAGGAATCTAGAGGATGAACACTATCTTTGAATCGTGGCTTTATTGTAATCACAAAGCGTCGAGTTGTGAAGCGATCAGGTTAAGGTTTAATTAACCGACTTAACCGTTGTTCCTAGGGCGCAATGGCGATCGCGAAGCGTGCGGGAACCGCAATCGCCCCCTTTCAGGCAAACTCCTCTGCACTTAAGCCAGCCCCCTGGGGACTCTCTCTGGTAAGATGGAGACGCTCAATCCACTCCTCACAGGATTCGTGTCCGCTTCCCCACCCAACTCTATTGACGGCGCCCTCAAACAATACTTTGGCTACGATCGCTTCCGTCCCGGTCAACAGGGAATTATCGAGGCCTCCCTGCAAAACCAGGATCAACTGGTAATTATGCCCACCGGGGGCGGGAAATCCTTGTGTTTTCAACTTCCGGCCCTGTTACGGCCCGGGGTGACGGTGGTAGTATCACCCCTCATTGCCTTGATGCAAGATCAAGTGGATAGTTTACAGGCCAACGGATTGGGGGCGACCTTCCTAAATAGTACCCTGAAAGGTCTCGAAGCTCGCGATCGCGTCCGGGCAGTCCTTGAGGGTGAGATTAAGCTTCTCTATGTTGCCCCAGAACGACTCTTAAGTGACCATTTTCTGGAGTTCCTCAAGCAACTGCGATCGCAACCCGGCCTCTCCGGCTTCGCCATCGACGAGGCCCATTGTGTTTCGGAATGGGGCCATGACTTCCGCCCGGAATATCGCCAACTCTCGCGACTACGCCAGTATTATCCTGAGGTTCCCGTCACGGCCCTCACCGCCACGGCCACCGATCGCGTCCGTCAGGATATCATCCAGCAACTCTCCCTGAAACGGCCCCAAGTCCATATCGCCAGCTTCTACCGCGCCAACCTGGCCTACGAAGTCCGCCCCAAAACACGAGATAGCTACCAGCAAATCTACCAACTGGTACGCCAGGGAGGAGCGGGAATTATCTACTGTCTCAGCCGCCGCCAAGTCGATGAGCTGGCCGACAAACTCCGCCAAGATGGTATCGAGGCCCTCCCCTACCATGCAGGAATGAGCGATCAGGATCGGGCCAACAACCAAACCCGCTTTATTCGCGACGATGTGCAGGTGATTGTGGCCACCATCGCCTTCGGGATGGGGATTAATAAACCCGATGTGCGCTTTGTGATTCACTATGACTTACCCAAAACCCTAGAAAGCTATTACCAAGAAACTGGCCGCGCGGGCCGAGATGGAGAACCGGCCCGATGTATTCTCTTCCTCAGTTACGGCGATGTCAGCAAAGTCGAGTGGATTATCAGCCAAAAGGCCGATGAACACGAACAACGAATTGCCCGTCAACAGTTGCGCCAGGTGATCGACTATGCCGATAGTACGGAATGTCGTCCCAGTATTCTGCTACGCTACTTTGGGGAAACTCTAGGGGAACCCTGTCAAACCTGTGATAACTGTCGCAATCCTAAGCCAGTGGAGGATTGGACGATTGAAGCAATGAAGTTCCTCTCCTGTGTGGCCCGCTGTCGGGAACGGTTTGGGGTGGCGCATATTATTGATGTGTTGCGAGGCTCGAAAAAGGAGAAAATCAAGAAATATCGCCACGATCGCCTCTCCACTTATGGGATCGGCAAAGACCGTACGGCAGATCAATGGCGGGCCTTGGCCCGAACTCTCAAACATCGCGGCTTTGTGGATGAGACGGATGATGGCTATCCTGTCTTGAAACTCAATGCCCTCAGTTGGGAGATTATGCGTAAACAGCGTCAGGTCGAGGTGGCGCTTCCTCGTACTGTTAGTGCCTTTGAGGGCGATCGCCGCAGTCCCTTAGCCGCTGAAGCCGAGGCCTTAATGTTCCAACTGCGGGCCTTACGTAAGCAAATCGCCAATGAACGTTCGGCGGCCCCCTACACGGTTTTCCCCGACTCAACCCTACGGCTGATGGCCCAGCAACGGCCGCAAACCTTGGCGGAGTTTGGTCAACTCTCGGGGGTGGGACGTTATAAACTGGAGCATTATGGCGATCGCTTTGTGGCCCTGATTCGTGAGTTTACGACAGGGGAAGCCAGCGCCCCCCCCAAGCCCCAAACGAGTCGCCCTTCCGGCCTAAGCGACACCCACCGAGAAACGTTAGCGTTATGTCAACAGGGCAAAAGCGTTGAGGATATTGCTCTGGCTCGTAATCTCACCCCTGGTACGATTTATGGTCACCTCGAACGCCTCCTCCATGCGGGAGAGGAGATTGATATTAATGCCCTGGTTCCCTCGGATCATCAACAGCCGATTCGCCAAGCCTTACACGCCCTGAATACGGATAAGTTAAAACCGGTGTATGAGTATCTAGGGGGGGTCTATCCCTATGAGGAAATTCGCTTGATGAAAGCGGTGATTAAGCGGGAGGGCCATCGCTTCCCCCGCAGCCAGGAACCCAGTTCTACTCATCTCTATAGTCTGGAGTTGCATCAGAAGGGATTGGACGTTGAGGCGATCGCCCAAGAGCGGAATTTACGTCCCTCTCGCATTGTTCGTCATTTGGCGGAACTGTTGGAAATGGGGCAACCGGTGGATTTAGATCGGTTGGTAACTCCGGAACAGCAACGGGAGATTGAAGGGGTCTGCGATCGCCATCCGGGGGCTAGTTTAGAGGAGTTATGGACCTATTTGAGCGATCGCGTCTCCAAGGAAGCCCTGAGACTTGTTTATGGGGCTTGGCGGGCTAAACAAGCTCAACAGTCTAATTCTCCATAACGTCTCAACATTGGTTCGCATAAAGGTCGCTGCGTCGATTTTTTGTATTGGACAAACTCTGGCAGTTAAAGTCCTTGCGCCCGTTCGGGATAAGCCCTGTAAGCCCTTAAAAAAGTCCTATAACTCTTCTTGATTTTCTTGGCAAAGCTCATCGAGTAAAGTAAAAATAAAGTCCTCTCTTCCTTCACTAGACGAAGGCAAAAAAGCATAAATTGCTTCCCTTAATGGTTCTCGATTTTGTTGAAACCAAGACCGTAAAAATTTTTTAACCCCCGGGTTAGCCCCTCGATAATTTGTCAATAATCCCTCACATCCGTCCAACAACAGGACAATATCTTCTATATCCTTAGAAAGGCGCAAATCTCCACCTCGTCCCTCAAACGCCTCAACCTTACTCGCTAGAAAATAAATCGGCGGGAAAATCCAAATCTCTTGACCATCAGGCAAAGGGTAACTCACTCGATGGGCGATCGCTTCCAACGATTGGTAAAACCCAACGCCGACTCATCACAGGGCATCACATCAATAATGAGGTCATTATAACGCCAACGACATAACGGTGCATTTTTCCCCTGATCCTCCTCCAATCCCACGCTCCGTAACTGCTCTGCTAAACGGTAATAATCCGCCCGCGTCGTAATCTCCACCACACAATCCACATCCAACGTTGCCCGGACTTCATCCCATAAAATCTCTTCGAGATACAGCACGATCGTCGCTCCCCCCGTAAACACAAACCGTTCAGGAATCGGAGCCAACACCCTCGCCACCTGGGCTAAATTAGCCATCAATGGATTATCCATATAACCTTTCCTTTAAAACGGTGATCGCTAACTCCTGCTCCCGTACCTTGCCAATGCGTAGAGCATCCACGAGACAGACAAGTTCGTAAAAACGGCGATCGTTCCCAATGATTTCTGGAAGTTGCTTATACAACGGCTTGATTTCCTGTCCTTTGACCTTCCCTCTAGAAAACGCCCAAACATAAGGCATTGGCTCACTAACCACCAAAAGACTCTTAAGCAGTTCTGCAGAATGAGCTGTTGGAATACCCCGCTTTAAATTGCCCACTGTTGCCGGAAACACATACTTAACCCCATGTACCAAAAATTCTAGCAACGCCTCCCGCATCACCTGACGATGGTTTCGATGGTATAAACGGGAAACCTCACAACGCTTTAACGACTCATAGACAACAGAGGTACTGGTTTTTAGTGACAAAGCTAACTGCTCATAGGTCCAGTCTCCTTGCCAACAATGAACTTTGAGTAAAATTACCACATCTTGAGGTTTGAGCATCAATTCAGCACTTCAGCATTTTAGGGTAGTGGCTTCCATTTTATTCGATATTCTCGAATTTAGAATAAAATCCCAAAATCCCTTGTGCAGCAAGCTTAGTCAACTATCCAATTCGCCATAACGTCTCAACATGGCTCGGATAAACGCCGCCGCATCAGTTTTTTGCCTCGGCCCCGACTCCGGCAGCCATACCCCTCGCACCCGCTCTGGATAGGCCCATAACTCCAAATGAGCCACAGGGGGATCAGCATAAAAGCGATCGCCCCCCACCCCCAACCAGCCCGATTGCTGATCTGTCGTTAGATCATGACTGAGGCGATGCCAGGGAAAGTCCCCCACCTGAGGAACCCCCCAACCATCTAAGGCAATGAGTGCCTTAACCGTTCCCCCCTGCTGTTGCCACATCCAGGCGGCTCCCATCGCCCCAACGACTCCGGCACTAAATGCCAAAAAACAAGGCTCCTCTAGCCCCTGCTGGCGAGCGTAATCGAGGACATGCAGGGGGGAATAGGGAGGGTGAGTTACGGTGGGTAACATTAGGACTGACTCTAGCCCCAGAACTTGGCAGAAACGCTCGCTGAGACTGGGGGGGTGAACCCCTGGACATAGATAAAGGGTCATCGCGGCTCCAGCCGATTAACAATCCTGTAACGACAGCGGGTCAAACCCCTGTGTTATGTTGGCATTATCCGCTGTAACGTGCCAAATCCGTTGCAGCTCGTTAGATCGCTTCAGAGGAGACTGTCATCTTGGTTGTTACCCACGAACAGACCACCCATTCATCCAATTCCACGCCATCGGATCATCGCGTCGCCGTTCTCTTGATGGGATACGGTGAGGTGGAGAGCTATGAGGACTTTGCCAACTACAATGAACAGGCCTTACACCTGCTCACGGCTAAGTTCGCCCCGGTCCCCGATTGGCTCTATCCCCCCTTGGCTCGACTGTTGGCTATTTTTGATCGCCATGAGTGGGGCCATCAACACCATGACTTTATCTCTCCCCACAATGCCATTTTTGAGCAACAACGGGCAGGGATTGAGCAAAAGCTTCAGGAACGCTGGGGCGATCGCATTCAGGTGTTTAAGGCTTTCAACTTCTGCGCTCCCTTCCTCCCGGAACAGGTGTTGGCTGACGTCAAAGCTCAAGGCTTCACGAAATTACTCATCTATCCCCTTCTCGTGGTGGATTCCGTGTTTACCAGTGGTATCGCGGTTGAACAGGTGAATCAGGCCCTATCCAAGCTAGCCGATGGCGAGGAGCATTGGGTCAAGGGGTTGAAATATATTCCCTCCTTCTACAATCAGCCTCAATATCTGGATTTGATGGCTCAGATGGTAGAAGAACGCATCGCCCAGGAGTTGGCGGCGGCCTATCTGCCCTCGCAAATTGGTATCGTCTTGATGAATCATGGCTGCCCGATGAAGGCGAAGGGCTTTACCTCCGGGGTTGATGAGAGTCAGGCGCTCTATGAGGCGGTACGGGAGCGGTTGATGTACCGCTATCCCCTAATTTCGGTGGGTTGGCTCAACCATGACACCCCCTTAATTGAATGGACGCAGCCGAATCCTAATCAGGCCATTGATAATTTGGTGCAGTTGGGGGCCCGGGCGATCGTCATGATGCCCATTGGCTTCGCGACGGAGAACCATGAGACCCTGTTGGATGTCCATCATATTGTCGATGAGATGCACCGCCGTCATCCGGGGGTTACCTATGTACAGATGCCCTGTGTGAACGATCGCCCAGAGTTTCTAGAGATGGTGGCTCAATGGGCGGACTCTCATGTTGAGGAGTTACTGGAGTCGGAGGCGGTTGAGGTGAATCCTCAGTTAGCCAAAGAAGTCGCTGAACGCTTCCATGAGCATCATCATGACAGTTTCCAAGGTCATGGTCATGACCACAGCCACAGCGCGGCGCACGAGCATGAGCATAGCCACTAACTTGGCTTAGCCTCGGTGGGTGAAACCGAGGGGTTCACCCATCTGAGCGGGTTCCTTAAGGCTCAACGGTTAGGAAGTGGAGTAGTTTACGGTTGACGGTTTGCGGCACTTCCTGCTGAATCCAATGACCACATTGGGAGATGAGTTCCAACTGGAACGGGGCGCTGATGAGCTTTTCAAAGCCTTGGGTGAGACTGGTACTGAGGAAAGAATCATCCTCGCCCCAGAGAACTAGGGTGGGAACGGTGATGGGATCGAGCGATCGCCCCCAACTTTTGAGCCAGGTTTGAGGAGCGGAAAGTTGGCGGTAGTATTTAACGATGGAGTTAAGCACGCCGGGTTTTTCGAGGGCGGCTTGGTAAATCTGGTTATCTTCCTGGCCAAAGGCGGCCTTACGGATGGCGTTTTCCCGGAAGATGTTTTGTACGAAGTCTTTGAGGTTGTTACGAATCACCCATTCGGGGAGGGTGGGGATTTGTAGGGCCAACACGTACCAACTGCGGCGAAGTTGGTCAACGTTGCTGGCGAGGGCTTGGGTGAACTGGTGGGGATGGGGGGCGTTCAGGATAGCGAGGCGATTGATGGACTCGGGATAGGTATGAGCCAAATGCCAGGCGATCGCCCCTCCCCAGTCATGACCAACAATATGGGCACTGCGATACCCTAGAGCCGCAATGGTTCCTCGCACATCTTGGCTGAGGGTATCGAGATCATAGCCACTTGGGGGTTTATCGGAGTCGTTGTAGCCCCGCAAGTCGGGCACAACGACCTTAAAGTGACGCGCCAGGGCAGGGATTTGATAGCGCCAGGAGTACCAAAACTCGGGAAATCCATGGAGAAGGACTACCAGGTCGCCTTCTCCTTGCGTTACACAATGCAGTCGGATGCGGTTGGTGTCAATATAACGGTGCTGCCAGCCAATATCGATATCTGTCATGGGAAATACCCAATAGCAAGGGTTAAAATGCTGCGATCGCAAGGATCTAACCCTATTTTACGCCTGTTGCACCGCCGTTGGGCGATAATCTTGGGGAGCAATTTGGTATTTCACCAGATTGGCTAACTCTTGCAGTTGAGCGATGGCTTCAGCGCCTTCGAGCTTCATCAGTTCGCGATCGTCACGCATCTCAGTCCAGGTGATGCCGTAGTCGGACACGAGGAAACGGATAAGATGATTGTCGCCTAGGCTAACCATAAACGACGCGCTGTTCATCTGACTGCCGCAGGTGTAGCACGAAGCCAGATAGCCCCGACGCTCCAGCACAATGGCTAAAGCTTTTAAGTTCATCACCAATTCTTGGACGAATTGACGATGCTGTTCGGCAAGTCGTATAAACACGGTTCTCCTCCTCTTCACACGCGAGACGCGGGTTAACAATTTAAGATTTACTTAACAATGTCTCTCATCTTGGGTCTCTAGGCAAGCCAACACAGTCAGCCCCCAACAGACGATCGTCGAGTTGGGAAACTTGCCCAACGCTAACTTAGGTTGCCCAGAGTCGGGGTATCGTAGAACACAGACGAGCTGACAGTTGGGGAATAAAGTAGGTCTCCATAGGCAGAAATCCTTACCCTATCTAACTTTGCCTTTCTGCAAAGTTTCTAGATCTTCAGGACATTACCTCATACCAATTCCGGGGATCGCAGTTGGGTCACCCCGGGCAAGACTCCTATTCCGATTATGAGTAGAACGTAAACTTATTTGAAATTTCTATCAATGCGGACTCAGGTAGCCTCCGGTGGTAGAGGTTTACTGGCCTAATCCCCACCAGCCCAAGGAGGGAGCGATAAAGACCACCGTTAGCCAGACAAGGATTAGGGCGACAATCCCTGCCCAGGCTCCTCGGCTAGACCATTTGAGGAACTGTTCTGACTGTCGTTTAGTAATGGGTAGCCAGGGCAGGATATAAGGCTCCTGACCGTACTTTTCACCCAGGGCTTCTTTACGACGTTTGGATTCACCCATAGTAATTCAAGGACATTTCGACAACAAGAGGACAGGTTGGCCGCCTTAAGAGGGGTCAAAGGTATCTTTGAGAACAGTTCGCGCCGCCAGATGATTTCGGGTGGTGGTCAGAATTTCCGATTCTCGCTCCAGACGAGTTGCCGTGTCCTGCATTTCTAGCAGGGCTTGCTGTTCGGAGGCGACACCATAGAGGTTTCCAGCGACCCAGTAGGACAATTCGGTGGGTAAGCTAGGAATATCCTCAGGAAGTTCAATCTCACGATCCATGAGCTTAGCCGAGAGGCGAACCACATCCCGTAAGAGTTCTTCCACATCTGTGGCTAAGGCATGTAGATCTTGCTCTGGAGGATGGTCTTCGATCCATTCTACTAAGCCCACATAATAGGGCTTTTCTCGCACATAGTCCAAGACCCGAAACCGCTGTTGGCCGATCGTCCAAATCTTCAGGCGATCGTCCGGTAACCGCTGATGTTGGATAATTTCAGCACAACAGCCGATTGGGGCAGCTTCGCGATTGTTGGGATCCCACATGAGTACCCCAAAGCGGCGATCGCCGTTGAGGATCGTATTCATCATCATGCGGTAGCGAAACTCAAAAATATGGAGAGGCAGGGGTCTACCCGGAAACAGGACGACCTCCGGAAGAGGAAATAAAGGAAGTTCTCGAACAGCGATAGAAGACGAGGTGGCCATGATTCCGTCTGTCAGGGTTGCGCTTTTTATTCTAACTCATTGACAGACAATCCCCTGTCCTCTGACTCAGATTAAGCCAAGACGCAACAGGGGATAGGAGGGAAATACGAGATTGTCTAAGCTAACCTAGGAGGGATCTTAAAGTTTGACTTCAATATCAACCCCAGCCGGAAGATCCAGCTTCATCAGAGCATCAATGGTTTTCGAGGAGGGTTGGTAAATATCGATGATGCGGCGGTGCGTCCGGGTTTCAAAATGCTCACGAGAGTCTTTATCGACGTGGGGCGATCGCAG
>SMDP01000090.1:6040-16797 GCA_012911965.1 Geitlerinema sp. P-1104 | reverse complement strand
AAAGGAAACGCCTTTCGTGATGTAGGAGATTATCAGCAGGCGATCGCCACCTATCAACAGGCCCTCGATCTCGATGAGAACTCTGCCTCAATTTATCTCAATCGGGCCCTGGCCTATACTCGCCTCGAAGAAACCCGCCAGGCGATCGCCGACTATCAAACGGCCCTATCTCTGTTTAGCAATGCCGACGATTGGGACAACTATAACGCCACCCTCAAAAAACTAAATAACCTGCAAGCCGGATTCTCCCGTTCTACTCCATCCCCAACCCCCTCCAACCCCATTAATCCCCCACAAGCATCAGGCTTGTCTCCCCGCAAGGAACGCCTGCGGATGCTGGTTGGGGGACATTGGGAAATTGCCGAACGCCTACTCGAACAAGCGCGACGCTATTATCCCAACCAACCCGAAGACTGGTATATCGAGAAAGTGATTCAAGACTTAGAACGAAACTTCGATAACTGACTCAACAGTAATTTGAACAAAAAACCTTTAAGCAGGACAGTTTTTAAATTGTCCCCAGTTGTCGTCCCATAACGGATCTGTCCGGAGAATAGGAGTAACAGGGCGCATACTACCGATGTAGTAGCACGGGTGCAACACCCAGGGGTATCCACCATGAAAAGTGCGCCAGAATGCCCACGCTGTGGGAAACATAGCATTGTTCAGCAAAGCGACAGCCGATGGACTTGCCTGAACTGTGGCTTCTCTAAAAGCCTATCTCATCATCGCAACCATGACCATGACTCTGATGAAGAGGATCAAAATGGGGGCTGGTTTGGCATCGTTATCTTAGCCGGAATTCTCTTAGTGGTGATGGTTCAAGTGGTTGATGGGCAGGAACTTCCACAACAATATCGGGAGGCATCGACTCCAACAGTTACCCTCGAACAGTCAAATCAGCCATGAATCCTTTGCACGTGAACCTCAGTGGCAATTGGATGCAAAGCCGGAGACAGTTGATTAGAATAAGAGGGCGAGAAGAGGAAAAAGGGACGAGTTATGTCCCTTTTTTTTGTGAGATGGCCCATAATACGGAATCGGGTGTTCAAAACTTAATTCTGTATTCTTAGTCTTTATACATAAGACGGCAAGGTACTGTGAAAGGCTTGTTTATTAGTGCTTTCTTTTTTTGATGTGTCTAATTTGAAGTGTTCGTTACTAAAGATTGATTGGGGTCACAGTCAACCTCTTCACAGGCCCCAATACTCACCCAGGCACTGGTTCCATCTTGCCAATGTTCTTTCTTCCAAATCGGGGCAGTATGCTTGAGCGTATCGATAGCGTACTGACCGGCCTCAAACGCCTCACCGCGATGGGGACAGCCGACGACAATGAGGACACTAATCTCCCCCACCGTCAGCTTGCCAATGCGATGGTGAATCACCAGGGAACGGATTTCAGGCCAGCGTTGTTGAATCTGAGACCCAATTTGACGAAACACCTGTAACGCCATGGGTTCGTAGGCTTGATATTCCAGATAGTTCACCTCTTGGCCGTCAGTATTATCTCGTACCATGCCACTCATGATGACAATGGCACCATTTCCTGAGTCATCGGCTTGTTGGTAGGCATCACCTAGAGTCAGAGGGGCAAATTTGATGGCAAAATCAGTTTTCATGGTCGGTTTTCAGGGCAAAGTTAAGAACATTATGAACGTCGCCAATTAAACCAGGCTTGTTGAAGATTGGCTTGGCGGGGATGGCTGTTTTGCCAGTGATGATGCCACAATTGCAGGAAGGCGGCAAAGAGATCGTCATCCGGTGGGGGAATTTTGCCTAGGGCTTGGATCGGGGCATTTTGTCGCATTAGCAGGGCAATGACCTGAATCCAATGAGGGGCTTTATCTCCTAGGCTATGGGCCCCGAGGAGTTGCCCTGAGGGACTGACGAGAAGTTTGGCGAATCCTGAGAGATGGCCCCGCCGTTGGCTCGATTCGAGTTGATAGAGAGGTAGCGACAGGCTGATGAACCCATCGCCAAACTGACGTTGGGCTTGAGGGGTGGTTAAACCTACAGCGGCGATGGGGGGAACTGTGGCGATCGCCCGGGGGATGGTGCTGTAATCTAGGGAACTCTGGCGGACTCTTAGGCCATTGTGGGTGGCCAGTTGCGCTTCGTATCGCTCTAAGTGGCGATCGCCATAGCCCCCCAAGATTGAACCACAGGCGTAGAGATGGGGTTGGGCGGTTTCTAGGCTGGGACTCGTTTTAAGGATGTTGTCATAGCATTTTATTGGTAATTTGTCAAGTCCGATTCCGGTTAAATCCCCGCCCCAAGGGGGAGCGAGAATCAGGGCCTGCGTTTCCAGGGCTTGATTCCCCGCTTGGAGCCAAATCTGGCCATCAATCTCGCGCACTTGGCTGACGGGGGTGGCGGTGCGGACTCGAACCCCTGCCGCTTCTAGGTGAGCCTGGAGTAATTGCCCCAATTGGGGATCTTCTCGGGGTAATAGCTGAGGTTCACTCAGGAGCAGTTGCACCGAGCAGCCGAGGGGGGCCAGGCTTTGGGCCAGAATCGCTCCCTGGGGGTCACTGCCGACGATGAGGATCTGTTGGGGGAGGGGCTTGGTGAAGAGGGGTTCTAAGTCGTTGAGGCTGTAGTGGGGAACCGTCTCGATGCCGTGAATGCTGGGAAACTGAGGCTTGGGGGAGGGGGCCAGGAGATAACGGCGCGATCGCAACTCCCGAACTCGGGGAGTCAAGTGCTGTTCCTGGAGGCGTAGCTGTAAAGCCGGTTGGCGGTCAAACTCGCCTGAGCCTAGGATAACATCAACCCCTTGCTGAGCTAGGGTGGCAGGAGAACGGAGAATCGCGAGATTTTCTGTCTGTTGCTGTGCCAAACGCGAAATCTCGGCTAAATCCGCCCCTGAGGACTGTTGCTGAAGCTGGGCCAGGGCTAAGTCGCTGTGGAGGCGTTGTCTCCAGGTGCTAGCTGGGGGCAACATCCAGGCCACTCGCGCCCCCCATTGGACGGCTAAGGAGGCGGAATGGACGGCCCCATCACTATCTCCCACCACCAGCCAATCGTACTCAAACCCCATTGTTGACGTGATATTGGAACGGCTCCATTATCCCCCCTGAGCGGCCCGCCAGTCTTGGGCCCGTTGCTGAATTTGGGCCGGTAAGTTCATGCGGCCCGATGGTCTAACGAGGGTTGATGACCAAGAATGCAACCCAATGTCATGGCGGGGAGCCAGCCGAGAGAAGTATCCTGACCAGGATACCCTGATCCATAGACCCTGGGGGAAATTGTACCGATGATGCCGTCGTTTCTCCGTAGAATTGCTAGACTAACCAACAGTTCCTCATGGGCGAGCGATCGCCGGGGGTCCTAACGACTCACGTTATCCGTTTCAGTGTTACCTGTATGTCTGAGGCTTCCCAACTTCACCCCATCCCAGCTAACTCTAGCCTAGGGCAGTCGACGACTCGTTGGCAGTCCCTACGGCAGATGGTGTTACAACCCAATCTGTTGGCGATCGCCATTTCCCTGGGACTTCATGGGGCCGTGGCCGCGTCACTCCCTCTGATGGGATTAAATCAAGAGACTGAGGCGGAGCGGATTCTCGATAGTACGGTGGTGGAACTCACCTCAGACGAATTAGCTTTTTTTGCTCCTTCCGCCACCCAGGAGTTTGGGGCGGGTTCAGGCTTTAATTTTGAGCGGGAGTTCGATTCGACCACTCCCCCCTCTCTCTCCAGTCGGGCCACCTTCCCCCCTCCACCACCAACCAGTTCACAGGAACACAGCCGCTCCTCGATTGAGCAACGCTGGAGCAATTGGGACGATGCGACCTCCTCGCCGCCGCCGATGAGCCAACGGTATAACAGCTATACTTATTCGGCACCGGAGCCGTCAGCCGAGGACTATGATGATATTTGGGAGGAGTATCAACGTCAGTGGGAACGGATTCAGGGCGATCGCAGTTATCCCCCGACCCCATCACTCGATGGCCAAGCCGAAACTGATGGAGGTTTGAGTGAGCAGGACTTATTAGAAGAGAAAAAAATAATCGCCTCCTCTGAGCCGTCCGAGTCTGAGGCTGAGGGTGACCAAGCTGCCAGGGATGGCCAGAACAGTGGCGGAATGGAAGAGGAACATCGAGCGGGGGTCCAACTCACGACAGATTTTAATGCTTGGCTGAGACCGCTTTACGATGCCAATCCTGACCTCGAAGAGCAACTGCAACAACATATCGGACAAGATCCCCAAGTTATCGAGGGGGTGTTACCGCCTCAATCGGCCTATCAAGAGTTAGTGGGACGCTCTGTTTATGTGGGGGTTCTGGTGAATCCTCAAGGGGAGGTTGAACAGGTGAGTCCTCTACCCGCCAATGGCGATCGCGTTCTGCAATTAGCCCTCAACTATACCTTTGGGGAACATTATGAATTCCCAGAGGCTCAACAGTTCCGAGCCTATTGGTTCGAGGTTCACTTTTCCCCAGAAGCACGACCTATTGAAGCAGATAAACCCGTTCCCGAAGCAGAACCTGACACAGCCAGGGAAC
The DNA here is from genome assembly GCA_012911965.1 of Geitlerinema sp. P-1104. Classification (GTDB taxonomy): domain Bacteria; phylum Cyanobacteriota; class Cyanobacteriia; order Cyanobacteriales; family Geitlerinemataceae; genus Sodalinema. The sequence goes on along the minus strand of SMDP01000090.1, from coordinate 12,288 downwards.
CCGAACCGGAAACGTTGACATCTGCTCAGGACTCGGAGAAAGTCTGGCAGTATCTTCTCACCCTGGAGATCAGCGAACAAGCTCAAGAACGCTGGGCAGCTTGGTTTCATAATATCGAGGCCGGTTTGAGCTTACCGGAGGAACCCTCATTATTTATTAAACGGGATCTGCCCGCTTCACGACTCGCGGCTCCCCAACGAGTGGCCTTTGCCATCCTGGTTGATGAAGCCGGGAACCTGCGAGAGTCAGACCCGTATCCCTTGCAACTGACGGGGGATGAGCAGTTAGATTACTACGCTCGGCAGGCTCTGGTGGATAGCTTGGCTCAAGGGGAATTAGTACTGCCCGCTTCAGGGGAGGTTATGGCCGATGTGGTGGTGGTAGACCTGATTCCCACAGAAGGCTCCCCGAGTGCGATCGATAAATCCTCCCAGCCGGCTAACCCTTCCCAAGCCGTGGAAGCACCGGAGTCTCCCCTGAAAAAGTAGTTGTGAGCATCGAGCCTTCCCTGGGTTTTCGTTGGGAGTCACGGATGGATTTGATATAATGGACGTAGCACCATTGTCCAAGTCTATCGGGGTTGATACCTTATGCCTCTGCAACATCTCCCCAATTCGATCCACCGGGTTCGGGCCCAACTCAGAACCCTCTCTAGCCCTTCCATTTGGCTCTCTATTTTGGGGGTGGTTTTAATCCTGGGCGTGGCCTGGGAATATGTTGACCGGCGTGGGGTTCGTCAGCTCGCGGCAGACTTTTCCCTGGATGCCTTGAATGACGATGATGATGACCCTTCAAGGTGGCAGGGAGAGGTCTCGGGGGAAGATGCTCGCATGGCTGCCGACATTGATAGTTCTGATGTTTTGCAGCAGATTATCTCCCAACAGGGAACCCCGACTCCAGTAGCCCAACCCCGTTCTGACTCAGATCGCGAAGACAACATCAACCGCATTCTGGAAATTCTAGCCAATCCTGAAGCATCGGTGTCCTCTCCGGAGGCGAATCGAGAGGGTGACGAACCTACCTCGGATGACACCACTTTGGCGGAATCCAATCTATTTCTACAGGGGTTAGGGTTAACTGACGATTCTGGTTCACCCTCGTCTGGGAACCGTCCCCAGGGGATGGACAACAGCGCCTTCAATCAGTTTTTAACCTCGGGGAATGGAGATCCTTCTGCGGAGTCGTCACCTCAACTGACGCCGATGGAACTCGGATTTCAACAGTTAGCCAATCCTCGCACCAGTTCTTTAGGTCTCATGCAGCCACAATCGGCGTCAGAAACCCCCCAACAGGCTCAAGGGGGTGACTCAGCGCGCGAGTCTCAAGCCAATGGCCGCAATGGGTCTGATACTGGAGAACCCCGCGCTGATGGCCGTGCAACGTCAGCGGAGACATTACCGGCTTTTGCGATGCCAGTTCCTCAAGCTGGGGGGCAGGTTCCTCAATCAGAAACCGGTGCATCCACCTTTACGGGCTATCCCTACAATCCTAATGTGATGCAAGGGTCAATCCCGCAGACGGAGATGGGCAATCCCTACGGTTCGCCGAATCCTAATGTCAATCCTGGTCTTTCGGGAAGTCCCGCTACTGGCTATCGTCGTCCCACTCATATCAATCCGGCGGCACAACAGCACGTCAGTCCGGGGAATCCCTATGGGGTTCAACCGGGTAGCCAGATGGGTGGCTCTCCCCCCAGTGGCTCTAGTAATCCCTACCATGCAACTCCCGGTGATGTTTTAAATCCCAATGGTGCGGTGTTTCGCGGTCCTGTTCCTGAGGGAACCATGACGTCTCCTAATGGTGCGATGAATAATGGCGCAGCGGAAACCCCCGAGAGTCTACGGAACCAGCCGCCTGAGGCATTCTCTGTTCCTCGGACTCCCCCAGGACGCTCCATTGGTGGGGGACGTATCAATACGTTTGCAAATCCTTAATGAGTTCGGGGAGATTGGGGGCCAGACGGCCCCCAAGTGCTTGCCCCCGGTCGTTTAAGAAGCTCTAGTCGTCAAAATGGGCGATGATCGCATCGGCGAACTGGGAACATTTTAGGGGTTCGACGGCGGGATCTAATAGACGTGCTAGGTCATAGGTGACTTCCCCGTTAGCAATGGCGGCCCCAAGTCCTTTTTGGATCAGTTCGGCGGCTTCGTTCCATCCCATATATTCCAACATCATGACGCTGGAGAGGATGACGGAACCGGGGTTGATGCGATCGAGTCCGGCGTGTTTGGGAGCGGTTCCATGGGTGGCTTCAAAGATGGCGCAGGTATCGCCAATGTTTGCGCCTGGAGCCATTCCTAAGCCTCCGACAATGGCGGCGGCGGCGTCGGAGAGATAGTCGCCGTTGAGGTTCATGGTGGCCAAAATGGAGTATTCGGCGGGACGGGTTTGGATTTGTTGGAAGATACTATCGGCGATGCGATCGTTGACCATGATCTTCTCTTTCCACTGTCCGTTCCCATGAGTGTCCCAAATCGTGTCGAGAACGGCTTTCACCTCATCACAGGCTTCGGTTTTTTTCTCGGGGGTGAGGGAGTCGTAACCGGGTTCGAGTTGACGAGCATTTTCTTCTAGGCTAATGTCAGGTTTGGCTTCTTTGTTGCTCAAAATCCAGGATTCCCGTTCGGTGACGCATTCGTCGCGAAACTCGGTGGTCGCCAGTTCATATCCCCAGACGCGAAAGGCCCCTTCGGTGTATTTCATGATGTTTCCCTTGTGAACCAGGGTCACCATTTGTTTTTCTTTGGGAAGTCGCAAGGCGTGTTTGATGGCCCGACGCACTAATCGCTGAGATCCGGTTTTACTGATGGGTTTAATGCCAATTCCGGAGTCAAGGGAAATCTGCTTTTTCCCATGTTCAGGGGTGGCGGGGATTAACTCCTCGTTGAGATGTTTGATGAGTTGCTTGGCGATGTCGCTTCCTTCGGCCCATTCAATCCCGAGGTAGATGTCTTCGGTGTTTTCCCGATAGACGATGATATCGAGTTTCTCGGGAGTTTTATGGGGGGAGGGGGTTCCGAGGTAGTATTTGCAGGGACGAACGCAGGCGTAGAGGTCGTTAATTTGACGCAAGGCGACGTTGAGGGAGCGAATCCCACCGCCGATGGGGGTCGTCAGCGGCCCTTTGATGGCGATTCCATACTCGCGGATGGCTTGCAGGGTATCTTCGGGGAGATACTGAAATTGTCCGTATTGTTCGCAGGCTTCGTCTCCGGCGTAGATTTTGAACCAGCTAATTTTACGTTTGTCGCCGTAGGCTTTGGCGACGGCGGCGTCGATGACTTTCTCGGTGGCGGGCCAGATATCGACACCCGTCCCGTCTCCCCGGATGAAGGGAATAATCGGGTTGTCGGGAACGACGGGTTCTCCGTCTTTGAAGGTGACTTTCTCGCCGCTGGTGGGAGGGGCAATTTTTTCGTACATCTCTATCTCCTTGTTGATACAGTTCCCTTGGGGGTGACTATCTAGCTGATCCTGATGGGACTGGTGATGAGTCAGGGGCCATGGGTTAAAGATCGTCTTAGCTTACCATAGCTGGCTTGTCGGGGGGACTCGCTGGTTTCAGGGAAGTTGGATAATGTTATCGATTCAGGAGATTGTCTCGGGGGTGGGATGGATGAGTTTTAAGTCTTGAGTTTTAAGTCTATTGAGTTGGAGGACTCGGCTCTGCTAAGCTTCTAGGAAGATGTTGCCATTGTCGGTGCCGGAGAGATGAATACGTTTGAGTTGGGACAAGGGTTGCCATTTTCTGTGGATTATGGGGATTTGCTGGCGCAGATTCTACGGGAATTGGGACAGAAGCCACTCTTTAGAATCCGTTCAGATGATCGCGATCGCCTGATGGTGAATGTGGATGCGATCGCCCAAGCTGTGGCACAACAACAGATTCAAGACCCTATTTTTGGGGATTATTCGGCTCGTTCGGCGACGTTAAGTTTAACGGTTGATTTTGAGCCACGGTTCAATGGCGTGATTCAACAGTTGCGTCAGGAAGTCGCCAGCCAGTTACAGCATCAACTCACCACAACTGGGTTTGATATCAACGACTTACTGACCACTCTTGAGGAAGAATCATGGAGTCGCATCAGTTTTGCGCGTGAAGCCTCTAATTCCACTGCTGTCCCCATTGCGGATTTAGAAACTCGAACGGAAGGACGGGGTGGGGATTCTTTGCTTAAGTTCCACAAGGTGACGATTACGGTGGGTGAGGTCAACCAATTTTCAGCACGAATGGAAGCTGGCTTAACTCGTCATCTGGAGGATATTTTAACAGATGAAGAAGAGTTAGAAGATGCCCAAGAGGCTGTTCAGGAACGATTGATAGACTCGCCAAATTCGGATTTCTATCGCTTGGAGCGAGTGGTGGATCGTGAGTCGTTAGGAAAGCTAAAAAAAGAGGCAAAAATTTGCTATTTAGAGTATCTCAGTCAGCAAATCAATCGGGATACTCATCCTGATGTGGTGTATTTAGATGATTTAATTCGCCGTTTACGGGATATTGAAACTTATATTAGCAAGGAGCCTTATGGTCATTACACGGTCAATTATCGCGGAGTTGAGTTAAATTATAAAGATTGGTTTTCACGCTCAGAGTCGTTAGATGCGTTGCCGATTATCCCGATTCTCTCAGATATTATCGGCGAAACCACCAATGAGAGCAATGGCGAGCGGATTTTCACCTTTGGACTTAAGCTGAAGTTTGCCAATAAAGTACAATCACAAGGTGAAAAAGCTAAACCGGTGTTTGACTATTATTGTAATATCTTAAATCCGGAAAATTGGAATCAACAGGTTGAGGAGAGTAATCCAGAAATTGTGGCGCGTAAGATGCTGCGGATTTTGTTTCTTTACTATTTTATCTTTGCATCGCGGTGTAATCCGATGGCTGAGGGATATGAAATTTCGTCAGAACTCGACTATGATGTTATTTCTGGTTTTGAGCAGCGTATTCTCCCTATTTTTAAGGAAGGAACTCAAGAGCAAAAAGATAGTATTTTTCGAGGACTTATCCAGGGATTTCAAACATTTAATGTTCAGACAAAAATACAAAGACTCAAGCATTTGCTAGAAACGACATTAAAACGTCGAGGTATTTTTAAGCCTCAAGTTTTTCAGAAAAAAATTGGGGTAGTTCGAGGTATTTTAAGACAATCGCCTAATTCCTTAGGTAACGGAGATGTCTTTGATGATGTGGTGGGTCGTAATCCTAGGGAATGTCTGCGCTACATTACAATTCAAGAGGACTTTACCTCGGATGAAACGTTTTGTCAACTTCCGGTTTGTTTTGAGTTTGAGGATATTCGCTATTATTCTAAGCCAGGAACTGAGCGTTTTGATTGTTATGATGCGGAGACAGATACAATTTATCAAATTCCGGTTTTAGTAACTCCTCGATCTTCCACAAGTAGCCAAACGTCTCAAAGAAATTTAGGGAATACGCCGCTCGTAATTGTAGCGTACAATAATCGCTATTTAGATCCGAGCCAGAGTAACTCCAGTCAAGGATTTTTCTATCGTTTCACCATGTCATTGTTGATGTATATCAGCTTGCGGGTGATTTTAGATGCGTTGGATTTAGAAGATCGGCGATTGTTTATTCCTCTATTACGGTTCCATGAGGGAGATGGAAACAATCCGTCACCTTCGGAGAAGTTTATGGCGAATCTGTCGAAGGTGGTGGTTCATTTACTGGGTGAGCGATATTGGTCAAATTCTCAGGGGATTCGGATTAACAGTATAAAACCTTATAAGATACGAAATGCGTTTGCGTCGTTGTATTCGGTGTTACCTCAAACCTATGAATTTAATCTCCCCCAGCCTCAGGATGGATCTCAGGGAGTAGATAAGTTGGCGTTGTTGGTGGTGTCGAGTTTGGAGAGTGATGGGGTACGACGGAGTCGTCATCAATATCCGGGAATGGCGACGCTGTTTGGGGAGGCGATCGCCATCGATAATGATCACGGACAAATCACGATTCAACCCTTCAAAACCTTTTCGGAGAATTATGGCGATCGCCAGGTGTACGACAATCCCTCAATTCTCAGTGATCTAGTTCATCAACTCCATCAAGCGGGATATCGCCATATTATCTATTTGGCTCAAGCACCTTATACGAATCGACTCAATTTAACTCAGGTTGAGGAGGACAGAAATCTCTATTTCATGTCTCCCAATCTCATCAAGTTTTTGGTTGACGGACTAGAGGATTTACAGTTATATCCGGTATTTGTGAATCAGTATTCGGTTCT
>SMDP01000090.1:0-5589 GCA_012911965.1 Geitlerinema sp. P-1104 | reverse complement strand
TCTAACGAGCGTCAGGAGACCTAAACTTATGGTTGCAACGGTTGCGGAAGATTTAGGACGAGTGTTTGAGGTGGGGTTTAATGTTGGGATTTTAACGGCGATCGCACAAGAAAATCTCAGCCATAATTTTGGGAATCAGTATCAACAAGATTTGCAAAACTTAAACTTTTCCAAGATGTTAGATCGCATCTGCAAAAGTTCTAATCTGATTGATCCTCGTGAAATCGAAAGACTGAAAACTTGGGGACTGTTTCTCCTGCAAAAAGGCTGGCTGTCTGGGTTAAACTTTTTTCGAGAATACTTGAACTCTTTGGGAAAGGCGACGGCTGATCGAGAAATTCTCTATTATCAATGTTGTTTTACAGGAAACAACAGCGTAGGAACCTTAAACCAGGATGAACCTCGGGAAATTGAGGCTTGGCTGTCTCAACTGGGACTTAGTTTTACCGACTGCTCATATGACCATCTGCGGCGATATCGAGATAAAGGGGGATTTCTGAGAGCCGATACCCTAATTTTGCTGCGACGTCGACAAACGTTGAGGCTGTTGGTGGTAGATTTGTCGGTGTTTTCCGTTCGCGAGGCGGCGGATTTGCTGAATTTGCAGGATACCACTCTGAATCATCATCGCCGTTTGTTGCGACGGGAGATCAGTTACCTAAAATCCAAGAGTGTGTTTGCGAGTTTGCGTTTGGATAATGGGGAACCCGAGGATCTCGATTGGGAGTTCTCGAAAGATCTGCGGCGATATTTTACGGCGTTTAAGCGAGAGGATAAGGAAGTTAGTAAATTGATTCAAGCGGGAAGTTATGGCTATAGCTTCTATGAGTTTTTGCAAGATCCGCAACTGGGGTTGTGGGAGAAAGTCGGGAAACAGGATTTCTTGATCAATGTGGTGGGATATAGCGATCGCTCCCTCAGTATTATGTCCCTCAATCCGCAACATCCGCAACATCTCAATTTTCTAGCCACCTGTCAGGATATCTATCACAATGAACCTCGGGATGTTGAGATCACTGATGCGAGACGGGATCTGTTACAGGTGATTCGCCGCAATGCGTCTCGTAGTTTTCAGGGGGGACGGGAGTTTGTCAAGAGATTATCCGAGATTCAAGGGGATCAGATTAACGTGATTCCCCCTCACCAGGAGGTGATTGATAATTTTGCGTCAACTCTGGCGTTGCGATCGCCACATGCGGAGGCGGTTCAAGCTGGCTTAACTTCAGATAAACCGTTGCTATTTCTCACGGGAAATCCGGGAATTGGGAAAACCACGGCGATTGTTGAGTTTTTGAAGTCTCATATTGAGGATGGGTTCCTCTTTTTCTATGTCAGTCCTCGCAAACAAGTCAACTTAGATATTATTGAGAAGTTCAAAGATTCCCAAACTCAGCAGTTATGTGATCCGCGTCTGTTGGCGTTAACCACCAATTCGGCGTTATTGGATCGCTACCCTGGCGAGAAAGTGGTGAACAGCCTCTCGGGACAGCATTCGGGTGAGATGTCTTGTCGAGGAGTCCGCTTTATTCCCTTTGCTGAAAGTCCTCCTCCTCAAAAATCGTCCCAGCGATTCTTGCGTCGAGAAACTGACCGCCATCTGCGTCCATCAAAAAATCACAAGCCAGGGGTTTTGTCAACCCTTTGTCAAGGAATTGATACTGCAATTCAAGAACCTCTTTCCAATGCAATTATCGCCACAGCCTGCATTCAAGCCTTGCGGATTACCAAAACTAAAACGCATACTCTGAGACATTTTGAGAGGATATTTCAGGATTTTTATTATCGAGATCGCGGACAAGTTGATTTTTCCCGAATGCAAGGGATGTCCCGTCGCCTGAAACATCTATTTATTATGATTGATGAGGTCACGGGTGATCAAAGTGGGGTGGATTTCTTGCACGCCATGACGGAGATTATCCATAAGTATCAACTCAACAATCCTCAATCGGGGTTTAATCTCAAGCTGATTGTCGCTGATGCGTCGATTGTGGAGAGGGGGGTGATTCAGCAGCATTTAAGTGATAAGGAACCGGAACCGGATAAGATTTTTGTGCGTCATCTGCGGGAGTTGCGATCGCCAGGGGAGATTCACGTGGAATCCCTGGAGTTTAAAAAAGGTCCGTTGAAACACCTGCAAGGACAGGTGATTAACGCCAATTCCTATCCCGCCAATCGGCTTAAGTTAACCTATAAAGTCTTCGTGGAGTCTGTTCGCTTTAAGCCGGAGTTAACCTCTGAGAAAATGGGAAAACTCTCGAAAAAGGTTCAGGAGCAGATATTAACGGATCTCAATCAACTGCGTCAGGATTATCCTGAAACGCAGATTTTAGTTTATATCCAAGATAAGCAACGATTGCAAGATTTGATTGACTCCATTAAGGCTGAGGAGACGTTTGAGAAGAACAAAGACTATTTAGAGGTTCATGCGGATTTAAGTGATGAGGAGCGAGGGAAAATCCGGGAGTTTCAGGATCGGGTTTCGGTGGTGTTTATGACCTCCTCGGCCAGTCGAGGATTGTCGTTTCCTAAAGCTCAACATATTTTGTTAGATGTTCCCCGCTTTCAGGTGGAACAAAATTTAATGGAAATTATCCAGGTGATGTATCGGGGTCGCGGTCAGTTTTGGGAGAAGGGTGAGTGGCGGAGTTTGGATGAGAGCGAGAAAGCGGTGACCTTTTATTTGGGCGATCGCGCGGTGTATTATGATGAAGAGCATCGAGATTTAGCGATTCAAGAAAGTCTCTTGAGTCTGTTGACGCTGTTGGTGATTCTCAAAACGGCGATTATGACTCGAATTACTGGCTCGGGTCAAATTGGACGAGAGTGGTTTATGATGATTCCCATTGGCGGAAAGTCGGTTTCGATGTCGGGTCAAAGCTTGAGCGGTCAATTGGCGGCGTTGATTGATAAGTTGGAGAAAGAAAATCGCCGCGATCGCCGTAATATAACAGTTAAAGAGTTGGCGAAACGGTTGCGATCGCTGCTAAGTCAGGGTGAGTTTATTCTGACAGAGGAAGACCGGAAGGAGCGGGAGGGGGTGTCTTATTTAAAGATGCGATCGCACCTCAATCAAGAGTTCGCCAACTGTTGCAATCCTCTCGCTGGATTATTGACCTTTCCCAAATTAGAATTAGGTCATATTTGCGGGAGTTTACTACTGGTTCCCATGAGTGAACAGCGGTTAAATGAAACCTATACTATGGGACTCAGGACGATTCAAACCTCCGTCTCGTCAGAGTTACTCAAGCAGATGATTGCGATTCAGAAGAGTTCCGAGTATTCTCCGAATCTTCAGCAGTTAATGGAATGGGGAATCCAGTTAATCCGTGAGTTACAATCCCCTCATGATTATACTCAGCGACTTCAACAGGGTCAGAGTTGGTCGGATCAGTATTATGCGATTCCCTTGTTTGCGTTTCTCTTGGGAGATATCATGGCTGAGTATTTCCAGTCGGGAGTCGTTGAACCCGAAACACAGGAGTTTCGCTCGCTGCTGAGGGAGTATTTACGCCAATTGTATCCGACTGATAATCTGTTACCGATTGGCGATCGCTATCGAGAGTTTCCGTTTCTGATTTTCCGCAGTTATAGTCTCGAACAGATGCGATCGAAGTTATTTACGGATCGCTATCTGATTACCTCTAATGAACTGAATCTCTTGAATTTGATTTTGGGGAATGAGTAGGGGCGAAAAATTTTTCGCCCCTACCCAAAATTATTTTCGCTCCTCCCCAAATTAGGTCTTCAATGTTAGACTTGTCATCTCCACCCCTAACCAAGCCTGTAAATTTTGAGCCTGTTCAGGAGTGGGGTTATCGACTGTCGTCACCGTATAATTGGCGGGACGGGGTTCGGTGAGAGTTAGACCTATCATTTTCAGTTCATCCTGATGGAAGAAACTCAGTTCAATCTCATCCCCCGCGTCAAAATCTTGCAGGCGATCGCCGAAGCCATCAGCGGTGACTCGCAAGCGATTAATCGCCAGTAGTTCGTCTCCTGGTTCCAATCCCACTTCAGCCGCTGGGGAACCGGCTTCAACGAAATCGACAAGGGTGATTCCGCGATCGTCACTCACCCGTACTCCCAGAAATGGCGGTTGTTTGGCTTCATCGGTTTTAATCCGTAAGCCAAAGGGTTCGAGATACTCACTTAAAGGTAACTCTTCGGTTCCGTGGATGTAGCGTTGGAAAAACTCGCGCAAATCCTGACCCGCTGCGGTTTCAAAGGCGGCTTGTAGTTGTTGGGGAGTATAGCCAATTTCGGGTTTCCCAAACTCATCCCAAAGCTGACGCAAGACATCGGTGAGCGATCGCGCGTTTTGGCTATTACGGCGAATGGTTAAATCCAACATCAACGCCACCATTTCCCCTTTGAGATAGTAGGAAATTTGCGAATTATCACTGTTGGCGTCACGGCGATAGAGTTTAATCCAAGCATCCCAACTGGACTCACTCAGCGGTTGCACCAAACGTCCAGGGGTGTTGTAAAAGCGGGTGACATCTTTACTAAAAATCTTCAAAAATGCTTTCCCGCCATAAATTTTTGACCAAAGGGGAATCAGCATATCATAATAGCTGGTGGCCCCTTCACAGAACCAGAGAGAGGGGGTGTAGTTTTCCGCCTCATAGTCAAAGTGTTCTAACGCCTTGGGTCGAATTCGTTTGACATTCCAGAGATGGAAAAATTCATGGGCCACCAATTGCATGAAACGACGGTAGCGATCGCGATTTTGGAAGGCTAGGCGAGGATAGTTGAGGGAACAACAGGTTTTATGTTCTAAACCACCAAAGCCACCAGCGGACAGATGGAGGAGAAAGAGATAGCGATCGTAGGGTAAGCCGTCAAAGAGATTGGCTTCGAGTTCAATGATACGTTTGGTATCTTGAACCAGGCGATCGAGATTGAGATTTCCTTGTCCCCAAACCACGAACTCATGGGGTTTTCCTAAGACCTCAAAACTGCGACGCTCTTGAATCCCAACTTCAAAGGGATTATCCACTAACGTATCGAAGTCGGCGGCGTAAAAGCAGTTAGGTTTGTTGTCTACCGCTGGTAGAGTTGTGGCAATTTGCCAATCAGGATGGTGAGGATGAATCGTGACTTCAATGGGGTGATGTTCAAGTCCGGGACTATAAAAAAAGGTCGCCGCACCATTAAAATAGGCATGGGTATCATCGAAGTGATTGGTGCGAACAGTGAGTTCGTTAGCAAAAAGGCGATAGGAGATAGAGAGATTATGCTGATTTTCAGTTTGAATCCGCCATTGATTCTTCGATTGTTTTTGCCAGGTTAGAGGGGTTCCGCTATCGTTTTTTGCGGTCAACTCTTGAATTTGTTTCGCATATTCCCGGACTAAATAGGAACCGGGAGTCCAGACGGGGAAGGTTAAGTCCAGATGGCTAGCGGTCCAGTTGCGAACCTCCAGGGTGATATCCAGGAGGTGGGATTGAGGCTGGGACATGGCCACATGGTAGTGGAAGGTCACCTCGGTTTGGGATTGGGGAGTTTGGGAACGGGTTTCAGTCGCTTGTATCACAGTCAGGTCTATTGCGTCAGAGCTGTTTTGCTTATCTTGACATAATTTTCTGG
>SMDP01000009.1 GCA_012911965.1 Geitlerinema sp. P-1104 | reverse complement strand
TAGAAGCCCAAGTCAATCAACAAGCCGAAACCCTCGCCAACAGCTACCCCGAAATCGCCGAACTCTTTGAAATCGAACCCGAAGACCTCAGCCAACTGCAAGCCAGCCTCCCCAGCGGAACCGTCGTCTTGCAACCGGTTCTCCTCACCAACATCCCCAACGTCCCCGACAGCATCGCCCTCTTCCTCCTCAGCCGCGACCATCTCAGCGTCCAGAAAGTCCCCATCGACGCCGATGAGTTCAACGATTGGGTGACAGACTATCGCCAAATGCTCCAAAGTGGCGACTCTGACTATCTAACCCTTGCCACACCCCTCTACGACCACCTCATCCGTCCCATCTCCGAGGAGCTTGAAGCCCTCAACCCCCAACAACTGGCCATTATCGCCACCGGGTCCCTGCGCCAATTCCCCTTTGAAACCCTCTGGGATTCTCAGGAGGAAACCTTCCTACTTGAACAGTACCCCATCCATTACCTGACTCGTCTATCAAGTCGTTCCCTCATCGCCAATCCCGCCTCTTCCCAAACCTTCCCCCTCTGGCTCATTCCCCTGCTGCTGGGAGTGCTTGGCCTTGGCGCGACTCTCAAACAGCATCGGACTCTGGGAGGAACCCTAATCGCCGCCGCCTTCGTTTCGGCCCTCGTCTCACCGCGACTGGTTCCCGGCTACCGAGTTCTCGGTTTCGCCAATCCCCAAACCCAAGACCCCTTTAATCTCCCCGGAACCGAAGCTGAAGTCGATGCACTGCTGGCGTTGGCCCCAGACAGCCAGATTTACCGCCAAGACGGCGCCACTCTGGAGCAGTTCAAACGTCAATCTCCCCGTCATCGCTATCTACATCTCGCCACCCACGGCTGTTTTCAGCAATTGGGCTGTTGTTTGTCGGGGAACGAGATTTGTGAGGATCAGGACCAACGAGAAACCCACATGGAGGCCAACACGCTCTTATTCGCCGATGGGGAATATCCCCTGGCGGATGCGGCGTTACTGGGGTTGGAGGACACGGAATTGGTGGCCTTAACGGCCTGTCAGACGGCGTTACAGACGAATCGGGATGGGGATGCCATTATGGGCATGGCCTATGTCTGGGAACGCGCCGGGGCGCGGGCCTTGATGGCGACGTTGTGGAATGTGGATGATGCGGCGACGGAGGCGGTGGTGAGCGAGTTTTATCGTCTGATGATGCAGGAAGGGTTGAGTAAGGCTGAGGCCTTGCGGCAGGCGAAGTTGAGTCAGGTTCAGAGTCATCCTTATTTTTGGTCGCCGTTGATCTTGATTGGCGACCCCCGCTAGGTCGTCAGGACTGGATTTAACCGCGAAACCGCTCGATGAGTTCCTCTCGTGAGAGGTGCAGCAGCAGGGGCATTACTTCACGAGAGGGTTGGCGAATCATCGGGTTTAGGAGTTCCCTGAGTTCCTCGTCTAGGGGGCCAAAACGGGCTTCTAGGAGGCTGGCGATCGCCTCCCGTCGTTCTTGTTCCTGTCCTTCTTCTCGTCCTTCTTCCCGTCCCTGTTCACGTCCCTGTTCACGTCCCTGTTGTAAACCGGACAGTTGAGCGGCTTCAAGTTGTTGGTCAAATAGAGGAGATAAACGCATAATTAACTCTCTATCCTCCGAATTGGGGTTGGCGTTGGTTTCTAAGTCAGCTTTGAGGCGATTGAGCAGAATTAGGGCATTGCGACGAAAAGGATTGTCTGGGGGAAGTTCGGCCAGTTCGTCAATGGCCTGTTCCTGAACTCGACCTCGCCCTAACACCCTTAACCATAGGGTATCCAGGTCACGAGGCAGTCGGTGGATGACCACAATGACCGTCCGCAAGGCAACGGGCAAATGATACAGACCATCGCCACAATGCTCTACCTCTAGGGTAGCACCAAAGCTTTCCAAGAGCGCATCTGAGGCAGTTGGGGTGAGAATCCAGAGGCGGGGTTCTTCGGAGGAGGCGACTGAGGTTGGCTGGCGTCGGACTTCTCGGGAAAGTTCGGCGGTGATGACCAGGAGTTTGAGCAGACAATCTCGGATTTCTCGCCCGCTGACTGGGTTGCGATAAGGTTCAAAGATGGCAGGACAGTCGAGAGTGCGAGCTAGAAGTCCCAGGGGTTCGGCTGAGAGACGAGCTTCGGGATTCGGGGAAAACCAAAGGTCGATTTGACGGACTTCTCCCGCCACCCGTCGGGGCGATTGGATGCTTCCGTAAGGGGTCAGCAGTTCTTCGAGATAGTCTTTGGCAAATTGGTCGTGGATAAAACGAGTCACGGCGCGATGGGTGACAACTGCCAGGATGGAGTCTAGTTTATCTTCTTCAGGGCGGGATTGTCTGCGTCTTTAGATTAATGTCCGTTAATACAGAAAAATGCGCAGGCCAGATGTTTGGCTTTTCGCGGCCCGCACCGGAGCCGCGAAGCCTATACCTAACTCAGTCAAAAATTGGTGCGCCTGACTTGAGGAGCTTGGCTTTATTTGTATAGTTTAAGTATAGCCTAAGGAAAGCTGTTTGTCAACTGTTTTTTTTCGATTTCTGTGGCAGGAATCGGCCGTCATTGAGTCATCCCGTCTGCTGACCAGGGAACAGGCAAGTGGAACCTCTGCCCAAAAGAGCCAAGGTTTGACTATTTTTGATATAAAAAACCACAAGAGTAAAAAGGGAGTCAATGTGTTAGTTTCACTAACGCCATTCATCAGGAATTCGGAGGTAAAACAAAATTTAATGATTCGCTCAGAGATGGCTGGTCATTGACATCAACATCATTGTTTATAATATTCGTTGGACGAACATTAATAATGTATAAATATAAGAAGACAAGAGAGACCACCAAAATCACTAAACCAATGACATTTGAGTCTATTTCCACACAGCCTTTAGCCAGGCTGAGTTTAGCCTCTGGCGTTTCCTCTTTCTTGCACTCTAAATAAGATAGATATAATCCAGTTCCAACAACTAGCATGACGACCACAAAATTCACAATATCAAAAATTAACCTAAGAAGAAACATAACCCTAGGGTGATTATAGACCCAAACTTGATATTGCTTGGCCGCCTTCAATCGCTCTACTTCTAGTTTTGTTAACTCATATTTACACCGGTCAGTCTCTGCTGCCTGACGGCACAGCCGTTCAACATATTCATCATAGCCTTCTCCCCCGTCTTCTATTGGGGTAGCCTGTGGAGAAACCTGAATCTGTCCTGACACACCATTATAGGAGTTAGCCGACTCTGCTATGGTCAGCTCTGGGTGAGCCGTCGTAGAAGTTGCAGTATTAGAGGTTTCCCGTTCTATCCTTAAGTCATCATCTATGGAACCCTTGGCACTCAAGGGTTGCTCTGGAAATACAAGTAGGCCAATTGTTATAAAAATCAAAAGGGAGCCAATTTGTCTCATGAGCTTTATCGCTATGGTAACCAACACATAAGAAACAATAACCACAGGTCTGGGTCTTCAGGATTAGGGGTAAGCCGTATCACTGATAAAAACTTGGATTCTTGACAGTAAGAGCAATAGCTTACAGTTACCCGAACCCAGTTTTATCAGCACTGGAACTCAGCCTATTTCCTGAAGACCCAAGACTTGAACCTCTAGCCTAGTCTCAAGGTCATTTGAGTAGAAACACCCTGAACAAGATAGACTCAGGCAATCATAGACTACAGTTCAGTGACCCCCTCAGCGTCAATCTTGATCCGATGTCCATCAAACTTCGTGAGTTCAAAGAAGGGTGGGCTACCATCAGAACGCTTTTCATTGAAGGTCAGGAACTGCTCCTGCATCAAATTGATGGCTACAGCTTCACCCAACAGCAGGGATTCATCATGATCACTGCGCCAATGAACACCCGCCATGTTGCGACCGAGGGAGATGTTAGCCGCCAACTTGTTCAACTCACCACCAACCGTAAGCTTATCTGATCCCTGGTATTCAGTCAGTTCAGTACCATCCTCAGTAGGAACCAATGGATTCTGAATAACTTGACCCTCATCAAACCAAGCCTTAAGAACTGTCACACAAGCACCGGCAACTGTCGCATGACCTGCACCATAGGCGGGGTGCATGGGTGACCCTTCAGGGAACACTTGAGGGAGCAAGTAGTTCTCAAAACGCTTATCAGCATCTGCATTCGGGCCAAAATGATGGCTCAGATGGCCATGAGTCAGAGACTCGATAATTTCCGAGTCAATGGGATAGCGGACATCATTGTCATCATCGAGATGAACATGAATGCGTCCACCAAACTCTTCCGGACGTAGGCGGCGATGCACAAACCACTTCTCGTACCAGACAGCCTTTAACGCACGAGTTGAAACTTCACTGACAAGGCTCAGGATATGAGGAGCGCCAAAGGTTCCAAAACCTTCTTGATTGTCGAGGCCCTTATAGGGATTTCCATCGGTAAAGGGAAATTCAAAGCCTTCCCCTTCTGGACTCCGTTGATCCAACGTCAGTGGCTTATCACGCAACGGCACGAACTCTAAATACCGCTCCGATAATAGGAACAAGCAGGCATTAAAGTAGGCTTGGTGCAGTTGATCAAAATGAACGTAGTTGGCTAAGTCGCGCGGGTTGCGAATGAAACGGCGAGCCTCCTCGTCAAATTTATCTTTTTCTTTAGTGTCATTGCCGTTCTGAACCGCCAACCAGTATTTGAAGTCGCTCATCATCCAGTCAGAACCTGCTTCAACAGTCCGCTGGCGTAAATCAATGGTCAGGGAACCGTACTTAATTTTCCCATCTTTTCCTGTATCGTCCTCACTGCTTGTATTCCCCTTCACTAGGAATTGGGAGATATAAGGCCCACGGATGTCTCCTTGAGTGAAACCTCGAAATAGGTTACGGGGTGTCACGTTTCCATGGTCTTTGGGTCCCCGGAAGTCTGAGAATTTCGACAGAGACTCGGCTGCTTTCTTGGCGAGAGCACTCCGTTCAAACTCTGTAAAATTGGTGTCCCGTAATAGAGCCATCCAGTAGAGTTCTGCCATTTCGGCTGAGACTTCGGGGGTGTCGATTCGTGGAGCTGGACGAATCGAAATGGGATGTCCCCCTTTTGAACGGGTTTTGACGGCATGACCATCGGGCCCCTGTAGGCTGAAGGCTAAACCGGCTTGAGGGTTGACTAATGGACGACCCCCAAAACGAGGAATTTCTTTGAAGGCCTGGGAATCCCGTGTTTCCACAGCATGAAGTAGGGTTTCATACTGTTCGGGAATTACTTCACCAAACTCATTATGTTGTAAGCCTTTGGTGAAGTTGGCAATGTAGGTCCGCTGACCATCATCATTGCGGTATTGATATTCTTCACCATTATTTTGGCTTTTGCCTTCCGGGCGTCGATAGGCGTTTAAGCTAGCTTCAATTCGTGTCTTCAGTGCTAAAGCTTGACGTTCATCATCCGAGGCACTTTGAGCCATCACATCGTTTAGCTGCTCAAGAACCTGGGTGTCTTTCGGACTAGCCATAATGTAGTCTCCTGTGTTCAGCATGAGACTGATTTAATCCGGTAAATTCCTAGGACTTACCATGAACGAGCAATTAAATCAGACCTCGTATGAGCGGTTGTGCAAGGCACACTTCTATGAAGCTCTAACCCTCCATTTCCGGTGCAAAGGTGCGATCGCATATCCAGCTCTAGGTTCGCTTTCCTTTTCATCTACTCCTGGTGAGCGACGATTAGCTAGTAGCTACACCTAATACGCTCTTGTTTACAATGTTAGCAAGTCACTTCCCAAGGCGACAAGGGGGTGATGGGCTTAATTACAGTGAATTTCATCATTTGTTATGTTTTGGAGCCATCTCAAAGGACGAATATATGGGGAATTGAGCTTGTTAGTAATTTTTATGGATATCAGAAAAATTGCCTTAACAAATGTGTAACAATTAAACTTTAATCCGGATCAATTCAAACGGAAGAGCTACTCAATCCAGAAACCCTTTGAATTTCTGGGTCAATCCCTAACTCCCGTAGTTATAGAAAAGGCGCGATCGTGTCGAGCCTAAGATTTAGATTTTTAACCCCCCCCCTTTTCTGCAGGAGAGGGAGTAGTACAGTCATCTTTGTACCTATTGTATCCAGTCCCGTGATAGGGGAACGCGCAGAGTTTGACCCACCTCCAGCTCATCAACATCATCAATTCGTTGGGGATTCGCATCGATGATGCGCTGATAATTGTTGGGATTCTCGTAATACTCTTGGGCAATAGAGTAGAGAGTTTCCCCGTCACGAATTGTATGGGCCCGAAAGCCATCATAATCATCCATAATCGCCTCAGCGAAGACCACCGGAATAATGGCATCAGGTCCACCATCGGGGCCGGTTCCCGTCGAGACTTCCAACTCACCCTGAGCCGTCTCAGGAATGGATGACAAGGGAATTGTTACACAGAAGTCTCGCCAAATTCCCAATCCGCCAACTTGAAAGAAATCATGAAATAACTCAGTTCCCCCATCGTCGCGCAGTTGCATCGTAATCTCACCATGGCGACCCGTACCCACGCCACAAACTTCAACTGGGTTCGTCACGATATCGTTAGGCTGAGGATGATGGATATCCACCATCTCAATCGCCGTGGCACTAGGAGCAGCCGTGCCAAATAGAATCGATGACGTTAATAACATACCGGATAAACTTTTCATGCTTAACATAGTCAGTATTTTCTCCTTAATATATCGACAATTCTCTCGTACTCCCAATCCAAGACTAGGGGACACAACCTAGTAAGAGCAACACTCAAACATAGCCGCTAATCATACTAGAATAATGGAGCTATTCAACCTCGCTTCTAACTCGAATTGAGAGCATATCTCTGTTCAACTTAGAATCTGAGATCTACCGTAATCTTGTTTCCTCAACGGGAACACAAGGACCAGCACTACAATGTTCGATAGAACGAATTTCATCAGGAGCATCTAGCTGAAATCGGAATTCGTCTGGATCATAGTTGGGATGATTTACATCTTGTCCCTGTAAAACAAACCCACCCGCTTCAGTATTTAGGGCTATTTCTTGATAAATTGACCGGTCTAAAACATCGGTTTCAACTCGAAGAACTCCACGATCATCGCGCATCCACAACTTGCCTGTATAATCTACGCCCCCAACTGTCCATTCGAGTCGGTGAACCCCTAAATCTGGGCTGACTGCCTGCGTTCCAATCCCTTGTTTTAGCCCGTCACTACGACTGATAGGTGTGGGTTCTGTAGTCCCTGGTTCTGGAAGACCAATCACCGCAGCTCCGGGGAGTAAAGTGGATGCTAATAGCAAGCTAAGTAATCTTTGGAATAAAAACATAATTTAGTTGACTGCAATTACTACTTTTACTTACTATGTTAGATTAGAGGCGCTTAATTTACATCTACCAATAGAAACACATGCTTCTAAGTTTCTAAATTATGCCTAGAGATAGATGACTTTATTTTTGTGCTTAAATACGGGCTAAATTTCAAAAATAGGCTAAACTTCAAAAAACTTATAAAAAAATCTAAATAAAAATAAATAAGACCGAGTTAACATTTTTTTATGATAAATATAATCCCTCAAGACCTAGACAGGTTGTCTGAAAAGGTCTTGAGGAAGCTTTGTCTAGAGTTTAACTCTTTTTAGACGATTAGTCTCTGAAGTTTATCGACTGTCGATGTTTACCCGCAAGGTTCCATCAACAAAAATATCTATAAAGCACTATAAACCCTCCTGAAAAAATCAACTTACACCATGTAAACGCCTTAAAATGGACATAATCTTTTTACCATAGTCAGGATCCATGGCCCAGCGCCCCGTTAAACAATGGACAGTGAAAGCAACCCCTCGGTTCATATAATCAAAGCGAGGATCGACAATAGGGGGATTGTTGATAGACTCAGTACTTCCATAAGCTTTGAGATGTTGAATCCGAGCCTTCACTCCAGTTGCCACATCCTTGAATGACTCACCCGGTTCATCGGGGCCTGTCGCACCTAATCCACACACATTTGACAGAAAGCAACATCATGATTAACCCCTTCTTTATTTGCATACTCGATATAGGACTCAGCAATATTGGAGAAATCTGTCAATGCACGTTCATTCTTCTGCCCTAAGAAATCCCTCATTTGTTCGGCTGATGCTTCACCGGCTCCCATGATGTCTCCCCATCGTGTTGTCCCACAGCGCCAGGGTCGTAAATAGAATGTCCTGCTGCTAAGAAAATACGTCCCATATTTTTTCTCCTCGATTCGATAAGTCAAGCATTTCATCACGTCGGGGGAACTCGGAGGTTCCTATCTACGTTAGATTGCCTCACAGTAAAGACCTAACTCTGATTAAGGTTTCCAGTCCAACAATTCCATCTACATTAAGATTGCGTTGTTCCTGGAACTCCTTGACAGCCGCTGTTGTCTTTGGTAATCCGAACCTCAAAACCGTAATGAGTTAGTGCCTCTTGTGTGGCTTGCACCTGCTCTCCTTGCATATAAGGGTCTTGCAGCCTCAAAAACTGTGTTTATCTTTGGGATTGTTAAGCTCACGACTGTCGACGGGCTTCTGTTTGAGGATAGTATCCTCAATGACCTTTAGGGATAAACCTTTAGGATGCAGGGGGATTTTGTGGTTTTCCAGAAAAATCTGAACATGACCCGTGTAGGCATACCAGGTACTTTGACCATTCAGATCTCCATCTGCTACGGTTGCTTCAATGTGGGTATTGTCAACCTTCTTCCAAGCCTCTAATTGCAGTTCAGACCCCTCAGGGACAGACTCGATACCATTGGTATCCTCAATCTCGGTGCTGTCAACTGGCTTCTGTTTGAGAACTGTATCCTCGACAATTTTCATAGTGGACGTCAGTGCCATACTATATCTCCTTGAATTAACTACATACAAACTTTCAAGATGAAGAAATGCACCTGACATCCGTGACCGGTCTCTCATATCGAGTTTGAGAAGTTTAGTGACACGCCACGCGGGCTCGCTGAAAAGTTATCCAACGAGCAACCTCTCCAAACCACCGGAATAAGGTCACGGGTTATTTATTACATTCACGTAACTCAGGTTCTGAGTCGGTAAGATTTCTTGAGTCAGATCACATCAGCATCCTGTCATGTCCCAGCCTTTAGGGGACACATGCTTGCAGATCTGCACCTTCTGACGGCTTCTACTCTGGATCTTAGCTAGTTTCCCCCTGAACTGACAAGTCCGACTCCTGTGAAAGTGTTGGAAGATCAGCTATCTCAGCGGGTTCAAGTTCCTTAGTGATGGGGCTTAAAGCTTTTTTTTGCAATTGATTTATTTTGGCTTAATATTACGTTAGATAGGGGTTTATCTTGAGGTGCTACAAGTTCAGACTGGGACTGAACCCTTGCAATTCGCCGGGACAGACCAGCTCCATAATGCTCGCCTAAATCATTGCATCCGTCTAAGTGTGTTTAAAGGGTCTCCGGGTCAATTCCCAACTCCCGCAGTTTCGCCAAGGCGCGATCGCGTTCCTGTCTCGCCAAATCCCGTTCCGCAAACAACTCCCCCGGCTCCTTAAACGGTTCCCCATCAGGATAATAAAGTTCTAACCCCTCTCCCGAGAGTTCAAAGCGAATCTTCAACAGCGGCGACGTCCAAGGTAAGTGCAGCGGCGTGACTAACACAAACCTATCCGTTGCCGCCGCCCGTTGATATCCCCAAAAATCATGAGATTGGGGATTATAGAAAAACATCTCCAGCACCCCATATTGCTCATAAAACTGCTGTTTCGCCGCCATCTCGCTCATGGTGTTACTCGGAGAGAGAATTTCAAACACCACTTGGGGCGCAATGTTGTCTTCCTCCCATTGTTTGTAACTGCCTCGGTCCCCATCGGGACGACCCAAGACCACCATGGTATCAGGAGCCTGACAAGGTGCAGGGGGACGCTCAACGGGAACCGGATACCAAAGCAAATCCCCAGCCACAAACGCCATCTCATCCTTAAGCAGTTGCTTGAGGTTGGTCACCAAACGAACAATCCAACGATACTGGAGCGTGTTTTCTGCCATCGGTTTACCGTCGGAGTCGGGGTAGAGCAGTTCTGAGGGGACAGGGGTGTGAACCATGAGTCCAGGCTGGCGTGAATCAACAGTGATTCCATTTTAATGTTGAACTTCATCATCGATCGCCGGGTTCAGACCCTAGAAATTAGAAGATTTCCTATAATTTGAATGGCTGTACCTAAACAGTGGGATGACTGCTATGACGATCGCCTCTGAGAAAACCCAAGCCCCCATCATCTACCCCGATTGCGACGGAAACCCCATGTCCGACAACACCAAGCAATTCCGTTGGATTGTCACGATTAAGGAGAACCTAGAAATTCTCTTTGCTGACCGCGACGATATCTTCGTAGCTGGAGATTTACTCTGGTATCCCCAGGAAGGTAATAATAAACTGCGCCAAGCCCCTGATGTCATGGTTGCGATTGGACGACCGAAGGGCGATCGCGGCAGTTATAAACAATGGGAAGAAGAGAACATTGCCCCGCAAGTGGTCTTTGAAATCCTCTCCCCCGGTAATCGCCTTAAAGAAATGGCGAAAAAGCTCAAGTTTTATGACCAGTATGGCGTGGAGGAATACTACATCTTCGATCCAGATCGCCTCGACTTTCACGGGTGGCTACGGGATGAGGCGGGTGGCCTCAGCGTCATCGACAGCCCCGAAACTTGGACCAGTCCCCGCTTAGGGATTCGTTTTGATCTACAAGACGACCAATTCACCATCTACCGCCCCGATGGACAGCGGTTTCTCACCTCCACGGAACTGGCTAAACAAGCTGAAGCTGAACGTCAGCGGGCCGAGGAGGAATGTCAACGGGCCGATAATGCTGAGCAACGAGTGCGTGAACTGGAGGCTCGCCTACGACAACTGGGACAAGAGATAGATGAATGACTCTTAACCCGTCAACTTTGACGAGAGAAACCCCCAGTCTGAGGACAAACTGGGGGTTTGGGGTTGGATGCGATCGCAATACCGGGGAAATTAAGCCGGAACTAGGGCTTCTTCCAAGTTCATCCAGCGAACAAACCGCTCACCACCCACTTCAACTACCACTTTGACGCGGGGTTCAATTTTGGGCAGGGCCGTGAGATATTCGAGTTCTTGACGGGAGAGAACCCGGCCATCGATAATCCAAAGTAATAGCCCCTTGCAGTCTTTGGGGAGATTCTCTAATTCTGTGGTCACGACTGGGGGAAGATAGGCGATCGGACCCACTGCACCATCGCCATAGTCTTTTTTCCCTAAGTGGGGCGGACGAACCCCGTGAACGCCCATCAGGTACGCCGCTAAGTCTCCTAAACCCCGAGCGTTGAGGGTAACATTGCTATAGCCAGCAGCTCGGACTCGCCGTTGATAGCGTCCGGCAAACCCGCCTTCGAGGGGAGCATAAACTGCTAGTGACCCGGCATTCTCCAAGTCTCGTAGAAATTTTTTACCGTTGATCAAGAGTCCCATAATGTAATTCGTAAGATTCTAGGTTGTGTAACTTGCGTGCGCTCGCAAAGCGTGCGGGAACCGCAATTGCCGCTCAGACCCTAGTATAGACCCAAGCTTAGCCCTGGGTTGGGGAGGGGCGATCGCGAAGCGTGCGGGAGGGGCGATCGCGAAGCGTGCAGGAACTGCGATCGCACCCCAAACCATCGCCCCAGCCAAAAAAGATTTTAGATTCACCTAGACACTTGCCACAAAATACTATATATTAGGAAGTTGCGACTGAAACTCGTAAGAAGCGCTCGAACGACTCGACCTGAGTTGTTCATTGCATCGCGCCGCCTAAGTGGGACTGGCTAGTTTCCCAGCAAGGCATACCGGTCGCAAGCGTAGAGGCTTTTCCCAGCGTCTCAAACCCTAAGTTTGGGGCGATGCGGGAAGACGGAGATGGGTTGTTTAAGCTCTCCTAACCGAGACTTGAGCAGGTCAATCCGGGGATACTGGGTCAATTCCTAGCACATTGCTGGATTTTCCTAAGTCTCAACCGAACCTAAACTCGGTCGCCTCGGAATCAGCTTTCGCGAAACCCCAGCCAACAAATCTGCGATCGCCAAGATCATCTTCAGACGCACTCCCAACCCGGAGTGCAGTTCTAACGTGACTTGGTGTTGGTCTGGCGCGACGTTGAACTCTCGGGCAGGATCGCAGCCCGCCTATCTTCAGTCTGTGTAGTGGCGAAACAAGGAGAAAGCAGTACCGTGTCTGTTGGGATTCTCGGCAAAAAGGTCGGCATGACCCAAATCTTTAGCGAAGATGGCAAAGCCATCCCCGTTACAGTCGTCGAAGCCGGTCCGTGTAAAATCACGCAAATCAAAACCAAAGAAACCGACGGTTACGAAGCCGTCCAAATTGGTTACGAGGAAGTTAAACCTAAAAACCTTAACCAACCTTTACTGGGTCATCTGAAAAAATCCGATGCCCCCCCTCTGCGTCACCTCCGTGAATACAAACCGCAGAGTGTGAGTGAATATGAATTAGGGCAAACCCTCACCGTAGAGCTGTTCAGCGATGGTCAACTCATCGACGTGAGCGGCAACAGCATCGGTCGAGGCTTTACCGGATATCAAAAGCGCCACAACTTCAAACGTGGGCCTATGTCTCACGGGTCGAAAAACCACCGCTTGCCCGGTTCAACCGGCGCCGGAACCACCCCCGGTCGGGTCTATCCCGGCAAACGGATGGCCGGTCGCAAAGGCGGGAATCGCGTCACCGTGCGTAAGCTCACCGTCATCAAGACCGACCTCGAAAACAACTTAATCCTCGTCAAGGGTGCCCTTCCCGGTAAACCTGGCACAGTATTGAGCATCAGCCCGGCCAACATCGTTGGCGAATCGTAAACGTCCCATTCTGGAACAAAACACAGACAATCAACATGGTTAATTGTGTCGTTCGCAACTGGCAAGGTGAAGAAGTGGGACAAGCTTCCCTTGACCTTAAGGTTGCCAAAGAAGAAACCGCAGCCCACATCGTCCATCGCGCCCTCGTGCGTCAGATGGCGAATGCCCGCCAAGGGACTGCCTCCACTAAAACCCGCGCCGAAGTGCGTGGGGGTGGTCGCAAACCCTGGCGGCAAAAAGGAACAGGTCGCGCTCGCGCCGGTTCCATTCGTTCTCCCCTCTGGAGAGGTGGTGGTGTCATTTTTGGACCCAAACCTCGGGATTACAGCCTCAAGATGAACCGCAAGGAACGGCGGCTCGCCTTGAGAACGGCCTTCCAAAGTCGCTGTGAAGACCTGATTGTGGTCGAAGAGTTCGCCGAGGAATTTCCCCGTCCTAAAACCCAAGACCTAGCCGCCGCCCTCAAACGCTGGGGAGTTGAGTCCGAGCAAAAAGCCCTGCTGATTTTGCCCGAACTGCCTGACAACATTTATCTGTCAGCTCGTAACCTGGAGCGGTTAAAAGTCATCACCGCGACCAATCTCAACGTTTACGACCTCTTGCACGCCGACACCATCATTACCACGGCGGCTGGGTTAGCCAAGATTCACGAGGTTTACAATGACTAAACCCCTTGACCCCCGTACCCTGTCCGACCTGATCAAACGTCCCATCATCACCGAGAAAGCGACGTTGTTGATGGAGACCAATCAATATGTCTTCGATGTGTCGCCCAAAGCGACCAAGCCGGAAATTAAAGCGGCTGTCGAACAAGTCTTTGATGTCAAGGTCATTTCCGTCAACACCAGCACCCCTCCTCGTAAGAAAAAACGGGTCGGGCGCTTCATCGGTTACAAGAGCCAATACAAACGGGCCATCGTGCGTTTGGCCGAGGGAGACACCATCCCGCTGTTCCCAGACGTGTAATCGAGACCAGTAACCCAGACGTTTAACCCAATCGGTCTTTACTTAGCAAACCCCAGCCAAGGTCAATACTATGGGTATCCGCTCATACCGCCCTTATACTCCGGGAACTCGACAGGCGACCGTTTCGGACTTCGAGACGATTACCCGCGATAAGCCCGAAAAGAGCCTAACCAAATCCAAACACCGCGCCAAAGGTCGTAACAACCGAGGCGTAATTACCTGCCGCCATCGTGGTGGTGGTCACAAACGTCGCTATCGTCTCATCGACTTCCGACGGGATAAACATAACGTTCCCGCCAAAGTCGCTCAGGTTGAATACGACCCCAACCGTAATGCCCGGATTGCCCTACTTCACTATCTCGATGGTGAAAAGCGGTACATCCTGCACCCGACGGGACTCGCCGTTGGAACCCAGATTATTTCTGGTCCCGATGCTCCCATCGAAGTGGGCAATGCTCTGCCCCTGTCCAACATTCCCTTAGGGACGACCGTTCATAACGTTGAACTGAATCCCGGACGGGGTGGACAAATCGTCCGCGCCGCTGGGACCAGTGCCCAGCTTGTGGCGAAAGAAGGCAACTTCGTCACCCTGAAACTGCCTTCGACGGAAGTCCGCATGGTGCGTCGTGAATGCTACGCCACCATCGGTCAGGTGGGCAACGCCGATGCGAGAAACCTAACCCTCGGAAAAGCCGGTCGCACCCGCTGGAAAGGTCGCCGTCCTCAGGTTCGGGGTAGCGTCATGAACCCGGTCGACCACCCTCATGGTGGTGGTGAAGGCCGGGCCCCCATCGGTCGCAGCGGTCCGGTTACCCCTTGGGGTAAACCCACGTTGGGGATGAAAACCCGCAAGAAAAACAAACAAAGCAACAAATACGTGGTGCGTCGTCGCCGCAAAACCTCCAAACGGAGCCGGGGCGGACGCGAAAGTTAACATGCTTTTGCGTATTTGTCAAGCCCATTTGGGTCAGCTTTGTTCTCCTGCTGGACATTTCCTGTTCACCACTCCCCGTTTGCAATACCTATGAGTCGATCGCTAAAAAAGGGCCCCTTCATCGCCGATAGCTTGATGAAGAAAGTTGAGGCTCTCAACGCCAAAAACGAAAAACAGGTGATTAAAACCTGGTCTCGTGCCTCGACCATCGTGCCGCAAATGATCGGACATACCATTGCCGTCCATAACGGACGCGCTCATGTCCCCGTTTACGTCAACGAACAAATGGTCGGACACAAACTCGGAGAATTCGCCCCGACGCGCACCTTCCGAGGTCACGCCAAAAGCGATAAAAAAATCCGCCGATAACCTGAAAACGAGTAAGGAGAAGCCTGATGGCTGTCGATACCACCGAACAAGCAACGGCGATCGCGCGTTACGTCCGCATGTCCCCCAAAAAAGTGCGTCGTGTCCTCGACCAAATTCGAGGCCGCTCCTATCGGGAAGCACTGATTATCCTGGAGTTCATGCCTTACCGCGCCTGTGAGCCTGTGCTGAAAGTCCTACGCTCGGCTGTAGCCAACGCCGAGAATAACCAAGGACTTGATCCCCAAACCCTTGTGGTGAGCGAAGCCTTCGCCAACGAAGGCCCCGGCTTAAAACGCTACCGCCCCCGTGCTCAGGGTCGCGCCTACGCCATTCGCCGACCCACCTGCCATATCACTGTGGCAGTTGCGCCTGACTACGAAGAAGACTAAGAGAGGACTCGACACTCGTGGGACAAAAGATTCACCCAACAGGTTTTCGCCTTGGGGTTACCCAAGAGCACCGCTCACGGTGGTTTGCTGATAGCAAACGCTATCCCGAGCTGCTGCGCGAAGACCGCCTAATCCGGGACTACATCAGTAAAAATCTCAATAACGCCGGCATTTCCGAAGTCCACATCGAGCGTAAAGCCGATCAAGTAGACCTAGAAATTCGCACCGCACGTCCTGGTGTGGTCGTCGGTCGCGGTGGCAGTGGCATTGAGAGCCTACGAACCAATCTGCAAGCTCAACTCGGCGGAACCAACCGTCAAATCCGCATCAACGTCGTTGAAGTGGCTCGGGTTGACGCAGATGCCGCCCTAATCGCTGAATACATTGCCCAGCAACTCGAACGTCGGGTTTCCTTCCGTCGGGTTGTGCGCCAAGCCATCCAACGGGCCCAGCGCGCTGGGGTCGAAGGTATCAAAGTTCAAGTGTCTGGACGGCTCAACGGTGCAGAAATTGCCCGAACCGAATGGACGCGCGAAGGTCGTGTTCCCCTGCATACCCTGCGGGCTGACATTGACTACAGCTACCGTACCGCTCGCACCGTGTACGGCATCCTGGGCGTAAAAGTCTGGATTTTTAAAGGTGAAATCCTACCCGGACAAACCGATAAACCCGCTCCGAGCGCCCCTCAACCCCGTCGTCGCCAACAACGTCGTCGTCAGTTTGAAGACCGTTCCAACGAAGGATAAACCTCACCCGTAGCCTCGGCACTTGTGAGACTCATCCTGCCCTTGTCCACCGTTTGATCCGTTGATCATGCTCAGTCCCAAACGTACTAAATTCCGCAAACAACATCGCGGACGGATGCGCGGCTTAGCAACCCGTGGGAACACCGTTGATTTCGGTGATTTCGGACTCCAGGCCCTTGAACCCTCCTGGATTACCTCCCGCCAAATTGAAGCCAGCCGTCGTGCCATGACCCGCTACATCCGACGCGGGGGAAAAATCTGGATTCGTCTGTTCCCGGATAAACCTGTGACCATGCGCCCCGCTGAAACCCGGATGGGTTCGGGTAAAGGTAACCCTGAATTTTGGGTTGCCGTGGTTAAACCCGGTCGCATGATGTTTGAAATCGCCGGGGTTCCCGAAGAAACTGCTCGGGAGGCGATGCGCTTGGCATCCTTTAAATTGCCCATCAAGACCAAGTTTATCAAGCGCGAAGGAGAGTAAACTCACTATGGCTCTACCCCAAATCGAAGAGGTTCGTAGCCTCTCCCAAGAGGAAATTGCTGAGCAGGTTCTTGAGGTCAAAAAACAACTGTTTGATCTGCGCTTACAACAAGCCACCGGACAGTTGGAGAAAACCCACCAGTTC
The DNA here is from genome assembly GCA_012911965.1 of Geitlerinema sp. P-1104. Classification (GTDB taxonomy): domain Bacteria; phylum Cyanobacteriota; class Cyanobacteriia; order Cyanobacteriales; family Geitlerinemataceae; genus Sodalinema. The sequence goes on along the minus strand of SMDP01000009.1, from coordinate 26,897 downwards.
AAACACCTGCGCCATCGTTTAGCTCAACTGCTAACTGTGGAAGGGGAACTCAAGCGACAAGCGGCCAGTGAAGCAGCTCTTCAAGCGGAGTCTGAGGCGGATTCTGAGGTGTCAACCGCAGCTACCCCCGTTGTGGACGCTAGCGAAGCCCCAGCCCCCTCCGAAGCTCCTGCTGAAGAAGCCACCGCTGAAGAGGAGTAGGAGCAGTGACCTCACTGTGACCCTTCACCCCCTAACACATCTGTAAATCCCCATTTGTTATGGCAGTTAAAGAAAGAATCGGCACCGTCGTCAGCAACAAAATGGCTAAAACCGTCGTTGTTGCTGTGGAAACTCGGGTTCCTCACCCCAAATATGGGAAAACGATGGTTCAAACTCGTCGCTACAAAGCCCATGACGAGAACAACGACTGCAACGAGGGCGATCGCGTCCGTATTCGTGAATCCCGCCCTCTGAGCAAAGAAAAACGCTGGGTAATCGTCGAAACCCTCAGCCACGCCAGCGGAGTCTAACCCTCCCCTGAGCCATTCCCTTGTTCACCGAACCCCCCATAAGGGAGACCGACCGTGATTCAAAAAGAAACCTACCTCAATGTAGCTGACAACAGCGGGGCGCGGAAGCTCATGTGCATCCGCGTCCTTGGGGGGAATCGTCGTTATGCCCACGTTGGCGATACCGTAATCGCCGTCGTCAAAGACGCACTCCCCAATATGCCCATCAAAAAATCGGACATCGTGCGCGCCGTCATCGTCCGCACCCGTAAAAATCTCTTGCGGGAAAGCGGTATGAGCATTCGCTTTGATGACAACGCTGCTGTGATTGTCAACCCCGAAGGAAATCCCCGAGGCACTCGCGTTTTCGGCCCCGTTGCCCGTGAACTCCGGGAGAGAAACTTCACCAAAATTGTATCCCTCGCGCCGGAGGTCCTATAAATGGCTAAGAAACAACGCCAAACCACCCCCGTCCGCCACAAAATGCATGTCAAAACTGGCGATACCGTCCAACTGATCGCCGGTAAGGATAAAGGTAAAGTGGGCGAAGTCCTGCGAGCCATCCCTGAAACCAGTCAGGTGATTGTCAAAGGCGTCAACATTCGCACCAAGCATGTCAAACCCACCCAAGAGGGTGAATCCGGTAGCATCAATACCTATGAAGCCCCGGTTCACAGCTCGAATGTCATGCTCTACTCCAATAAAGAAAAAGTGGCCAGTCGGGCTTGCTATACCTTTACTGAAGACGGTCGTAAAGTCAGAAAGCTCAAAAAAACTGGCGAGATCATTGACTAACTATCAACTCGGGCGATCGCACCCCGGACTCAGTCCTGACCCAGACCAGGACATCATCGAGACATCACGATCATGACACAGCGACTCAAAACCCTCTACTTAGAGACCATTGTTCCGAAACTCAAATCCGAGTTTAACTACGAGAACATCCACGAAGTCCCCCGACTCTCCAAAATCACCGTGAACCGAGGCTTAGGGGAAGCGTCCCAAAACGCCAAAGCCCTCGAATCCTCCCTGCGGGAACTCGCCGTCATCACGGGTCAAAAGCCCGTGGTTACTCGCGCTAAAAAATCCATTGCTGGCTTCAAAGTCCGCGAAGGAATGCCCGTTGGGGTCATGGTGACCCTCCGTCGAGAACGGATGTATGCCTTTCTCGACCGGTTGATCAGCATTTCTTTACCCCGGATTCGTGACTTTCGTGGCATTAGTCCCAAAAGTTTTGATGGTCGAGGTAACTACACCCTCGGGGTCCGTGAACAATTGATCTTCCCCGAAGTGGATTACGACAGTATTGACCAGTTGCGGGGGATGGATATTTCCATTGTCACGACAGCGAACACCGACGAAGAAGGTCGTGCGTTGCTCAAGGAAATGGGAATGCCCTTCCGCAGTAATTGAGGCAGGTTAGATAAGAGGAAACTATGGCGGCTAACGACACCATTGCAGATATGCTGACGCGCATTCGCAATTCCACCTTGGCGCGACACGACACGACGCAAGTGCCGTCCACCAAGATGACGCGCAGCATTGCCCAAGTCTTACAAGACGAAGGCTTCATTTCAAATTTCACAGAAGAAGGCGAAGGCATCAACCGCCATATCGTCATCTCACTCAAGTACAAAGGCAAACATCGCCAACCCACCATCAAGAAGCTTAAGCGCGTCAGCAAGCCGGGCTTACGAGTCTATTCCAATCGGAAAGAACTCCCTCGCATCTTAGGTGGAATCGGTGTTGCTATCATTTCCACCTCCCACGGGATCATGACCGATCGCGAAGCCCGTCGCCAAGGCGTTGGCGGAGAAGTTCTCTGCTACGTCTACTAGACCCTTCTCTCATCCCGTTCCACCCGTAAGACAACCGCAGAGAAACCGCAATGTCTCGAATTGGCAAACGTCCTATACCCATTCCCAAGAACGTCACCGTCAACATTGACGGACAAGCTGTGTCCGTCAAAGGTCCCCTAGGGGAACTCTCACGAGACTTCCCCCGTGAAGTCAGCTTCACCCAGGAAGACGACGGAACGCTCCTCGTTACACGTCGCGATGAGTCCCGCCCATCCCGCGCTCGTCACGGACTCAGCCGCACCCTCCTGGCCAACATGGTCGATGGAGTCTCTAAAGGCTTTGAACGGCGACTCGAAATCCAAGGCGTGGGTTATCGCGCCCAAGTCCAAGGGCGGAAACTGATTCTCAATGTTGGCTACAGTCAACCCTTTGAACTCAATCCTCCCGATGGCATTGATATCAGCGTCGAAAACAACACCAACGTCATTGTTAAAGGGATTAACAAAGAAATCGTTGGTAACGTCGCGGCACAAATTCGTGGCGTGCGTCCCCCTGAAGTCTATAAAGGCAAAGGGATTCGCTACGCTGGTGAACAAGTCCGTCGTAAAGCCGGGAAAGCCGGGAAAAAATAATTTCCTCTGGCAATGCCCTCAGGCTTTTAATTTCCTTTTACCTCCAGGCTTTTCAAACGCCGATTCCCTATTGTCACTATGAAACTGACCCGAACGCAGTCCACCCATCGCCGACATCGTCGGATTCGCCGTAAAGTGCAGGGAACCACGGAACGCCCGAGAGTGGCAGTCTTCCGTTCCAACCAGCACATTTACGTTCAGGCAATTGATGATACCGAACATCACACCGTAGCCGCTGCCTCCACCCTCGACCCCGATTTACGGGCGAATCTCTCCGGGGGCGCAACCTGTGACGCTTCGGCTAAAGTTGGTGAATTGATTGCCAAGCGCCTTCTGGACAAAGGCATTGACAAAGTTGTATTTGATCGCGGGGGCAACCTCTACCACGGTCGAGTGCAAGCCTTAGCTGAAGCCGCTCGTGAAGCGGGTCTTCAGTTCTAAAACGTCCCTCAAACGTACTACGCACGACAGGATCCAACATGGCAGAACAACGCGATCGTCGCAAAAAAGGCAACCGTAACCGCGAAAAAGACTCCGAATGGCAAGAGCGCGTCGTCCAGATTCGCCGCGTCACCAAAGTGGTCAAAGGTGGTAAAAAACTCAGCTTCCGCGCCATTGTTGTCGTTGGCAACGAACGAGGACAAGTCGGCGTGGGTGTCGGCAAAGCCGGTGATGTCATCGGTGCCGTGAAAAAAGGTGTCGCCGATGCCAAAAAACACACCGTGACCGTTCCTCTAAACAAAGCCAGTTCCATTCCCCACCGGGTCAATGGCGAAGCTGGAGGCGCTCGCGTCATGATGCGTCCCGCTTCCGCTGGTACTGGGGTTATTGCCGGGGGTGCAGTTCGGACTGTTCTCGAACTGGCAGGTGTTCGCAATATCCTCGCCAAACAACTCGGGTCGAGCAACCCCCTAAATAATGCTCGCGCCGCCGTCGATGGACTTTCAGCCTTGCGCACCTTTGGCGATGTGGCCAAAGAACGGGATATTCCCTTAGAGCAAGTCTTTTCCTAAAGACCCCATCGGCATCACTCACGTCCCCAATTCGGTTAACAGTTGACCCCAGGGTTCGCTGTTTACTTGCGGGCGACCCCATGGGCACCGCCCAGGCAAACTGTTCACTGTTCACTGTTATACATCATGAGATTACAAGACGTTCAGCCGCAACCCGGCTCTAAAAAACGCCGCCGTCGTCTCGGTCGTGGGATTGCTGCCGGACAAGGGGCAAGCTGCGGCAAAGGAATGCGCGGCCAAAAGTCTCGTTCCGGTGGCGGCACCCGACCGGGATTTGAAGGGGGGCAAATGCCCTTATATCGCCGAGTGCCGAAGCTCAAGCACTTTACGGTCATCAATCCGAAACAGTACACTATTGTTAATGTGGGTCAACTGGCTTCGTTTGCAGCGAACAGTGAGGTGACCTTAGCCTCCGTGCTTGATGCGAACATTGTTAATTCTCAGCAAGGTCCGCTCAAAATCTTAGGTGATGGCGAGTTAACGGTTGCTCTAACCGTGACAGCTGCTGCCTTTACTCGAAGTGCCCGTCAAAAAATTGAAGCTGCTGGCGGTCGCTGTGAACTCAGTACTGGGAACACCTCTGACAACGGCACTCAAGCTGACAACGCCGAGTAATGCAAGGGGCACGGAGTATTGAATCGACGCTCACAGGTATCAGCTAGAGGTTCCCGTTATGGTAGTCAATCGAGATAAAGCACCAACGGCTCAGGAAACATTTATGCAGATGGCCCAGGCGGCTGGTCTTCGCGGCCGCATCCTGGTCACCATTGGCTTAATTTTTGTGGTTCGCTTGGGAATTTATCTTCCAGTTCCCGGCATTGACCGAGTGCGCTTCGCCGCCGACTTGCAGGGTAGCCCCTTTTTGGGACTTCTCGATGCGTTTTCGGGGGGAGGGTTGCAAACCTTGGGGATTTTTGCCCTAGGGATTTTGCCCTTTATTAACGCCTCGATCGCCATTCAGCTCCTGACGGCGGCGTTGCCGACGTTGGAAGACTTACAGAAAAACGAGGGGGAAGCAGGACGACGCAAGATTTCCCAAATTACCCGTTACATTGCCCTGGGGGTGGCGATTTTGCAAAGTATCGGCATTGCCCTCTGGACCAGTGCTTACGCCTATGACCCAGGACCGCTGTTTGTGACTCAGACAATGATTGCTCTGGTCACAGGAGCGATGTTTGTGATGTGGGTCTCGGAGTTAATTACGGAGCGTGGTATCGGTAATGGTGCGTCCCTCTTGATTTTTGTCAACATTGTGGCCGTGTTGCCGAGATCCTTAGGCGATACCATCCAATTGGCGCAACAAGACCAGTCCATTGTCGGACCGGTGATTCTGCTCTTACTGGTGTTCCTCGTCACCATTGTCGGGATTGTCTTTGTGCAGGAAGGTGCACGACGTATCCCGATTATCTCCGCTCGTCGCCAGGTGGGTCGTCGTCTGTACCGTGAACGCACCAACTATCTGCCCCTACGTCTGAATCAGGGGGGGGTGATGCCGATTATTTTCGCCTCAAGTTTCTTGATTTTGCCGGGGATTATTGCGGGTGCGACGAACAATCCGACTCTGATTCGCATTTCTGAGTACTTGAGTCCCGGGGGTCCGACTCCTTGGCTTTATGCTCTGTTTTACCTGGTGCTGATTCTGTTCTTCAGTTATTTCTACGCCTCTTTGATTCTCAATCCTGTGGATTTGGCGCAAAACCTGAAAAAAATGGGATCGAGTATTCCGGGGATTCGCCCGGGGCGGGCCACGAGCGAGTATATTGAGCGGATTTTGAACCGATTGACCTTCTTGGGCGCGGTGTTCCTCGGTGTGGTGGCGACGGTGCCAACGGCTGTGGAAAGCGCGACTCGGGTGACAACCTTTCAGGGGTTTGGGGCAACGTCACTATTGATTTTGGTGGGGGTTGCCATTGAGACGGCAAAGCAGATTCAAACTTATGTCATCTCGCAGCGTTATGAAGGAATGGTGAAATAAAAACTTATGCGTTTGATTTTTTTGGGACCGCCAGGGGCGGGGAAAGGTACACAGGCTCAACGGGTTTCTCAACGTTTGGGAATCCCTCACATCTCTACTGGGGATATTCTCCGCCAGGCGGTTGCCAATCAAACGCCCTTGGGACAAAAGGCTCAGTCCTATATGGACCGTGGGGATTTGGTTCCCGATGAGCTGATTTTGGGGTTAGTACGGGAGAGGCTACAACAGGATGATGCTCAATCGGGCTGGATTTTGGATGGCTTTCCCCGTAATTTGTCTCAGGCGAAGTTCTTGGATGAGTTGCTGGCTGAGATTCATCAGATCTGCGATCGCGCTGTGAATTTCACGGTTCCGGATGAGGAGATTGTGCAGCGACTGATGGCTCGCGGCCGGCAGGATGATAAGGAGGAGACGATTCGTCACCGCCTAGCGGTCTATCGTGAGGCGACGGCTCCCCTGATTCAGTTCTATGAGCAACAGTCGCGCTTGCTATCCATCGATGGTAGCCAAGAGATGGATGCTGTCACGGAACATCTCAGCCAAAGTTTGGCGGCGTGACACTAAACTCAAGGATTTGTCAAGGTGTTTTGTCAGTTTTTTTGATAGAATACCGAGGGAGATCCTGGGGAGCGATTGCGGTTCGCGCACGTTTCACGAGCGCCCCAATTTGTTGAACAGAAAGGAGACCTACGTGGCTAAACAAGACCTAATCGAGATGGAAGGGACCGTAACCGAGTCTCTTCCCAACGCAATGTTTCGAGTGGATCTCGATAACGGCTTTAACGTTCTTGCCCACATTTCTGGGAAGATTCGCCGCAATTACATCAAAATTCTGCCCGGCGATCGCGTCAAAGTCGAATTGACCCCCTATGACCTAGAAAAGGGCCGCATCACCTACCGGTTGCGGAAAAAATAACCGTCATCTGTCTCCGGGGTCTCTGACGACGGCCTCATCTCAATTCAGTTTGACGCAACGTCTGGCTCCACTTCGGAGTCGATTTCCCTGTCGTCAAAACTGAAAATCAGTTATAATATCAAGTTTGTAAGTATTGCAACCGAAGTCATGAAAGTTCGAGCATCAGTCCGAAAAATGTGCGAAAAGTGTCGCGTGATCCGACGACGCGGGCGCGTTATGGTGATTTGCCCCAATCCCAAGCACAAACAACGTCAGGGCTAACCCCCGCAAGGTTCAAAGCCCAAAGCCAATTCAGACTCACAACGGACTTAGGTCTGACCCCCATCATACCCCAAACCATTCACTCAGAGGGTGGAGCTAGCCAGAACTCCCCCACCCCGGCAACAGAGTTGCCAACTACACGACGAATTTCATCATAAGGAAAAACCATGGCACGGATTGCAGGAGTTGACCTCCCCCGCGACAAACGCATTGAAATTGGACTGACCTATATTTACGGCATTGGCCTGAAGCGATCGCAAGCGATTTTAGCGGCTACCGAAGTAAACCCGGACACCCGCGTCAAAGACCTCAGCGATAGCGACGTGGCCAGCCTGCGGCAGCATATTGAAGAGACCTACCAAATCGAAGGGGATTTGCGTCGTTGGGAAACGATGAACGTCAAACGACTCGTCGATATCGGCTGTTATCGCGGTCGCCGTCATCGGATGGGACTTCCCGTTCGTGGACAACGCACCCGCACCAACGGTCGGACTCGTCGCGGAACCCGTCGCACCGTGGCTGGGAAGAAAAAACCCGGCTTGAAGAAATAATCGACCTCTTCTGGGGGCCTCATGAGACACCAGGAGGCTTAGGGATACCCATCCTCGACTTGGGGCCAGACGGCCCATCCACTGCGAACCCTCATCCTAACCACAATTTATTATGGCGAGACAACCTAAAAAATCCGGTCCACGGAAGCAAAAACGCAACGTCCCCAATGGCGTGGCGTACATTCAATCCACCTTCAATAACACCATCGTCACCATCACCGACTCACGGGGTGAAGTGATTTCCTGGGCTTCTGCCGGTTCGAGCGGCTTCAAGGGGGCCAAAAAAGGAACTCCCTATGCGGCTCAAACGGCGGCTGAAAGTGCGGCTCGTCGCGCCGGTGACCAAGGAATGCGCCAAATTGAAGTCATGGTTAATGGCCCCGGTGCCGGTCGTGAAACCGCAATCCGTGCCTTACAAGGGGCGGGTTTGGAAATCACCCTCATCCGTGACATTACCCCCATTCCTCACAACGGCTGTCGTCCCCCGAAACGTCGGCGGGTCTAACGCAGCGGGCGGTCAAGGCTCATGACCGGCGATCGCCAATCAGTAAGCATACTTGCTAGTAAATGTCAAGCCTTTAGCAAGATGCACCAAGCCTAACAGCTTCACATGGGGAATCAGTATTCGGGAGGTCACGCCGTGGCGCAGTTTCAAATTGAATGTGTTGAAAGTAACACTGAAAAAGACCAAGGACAATATGGCAAGTTCACGGTCGAACCCCTAGAACGGGGACAAGGAACCACCGTTGGTAATGCCTTACGGCGAGTCCTGTTGTCAAACATTGAGGGAACCGCCGTAACGGCTGTCCGCATTGCCGGTGTGAACCATGAGTTTGCCACCATTCCAGGCGTTCGCGAGGATGTTCTGGAAATCTTGCTGAACATGAAAGAGGTGGTGCTCAAAAACCACGGCGGCCAACCGCACATCGGCCGTTTGATGGTTCAAGGGCCAGCCATGGTCAGTGCCGAAAATTTTGATCTCCCATCTGAGGTTGAACCCACCTCAGCCAACCAGTACATCGCGACCTTGGCAGAAGGGGCAACCCTAGAGATGGAGTTCAAAATCGAGACCGGAACCGGCTATCGTTCCGTAGACCGCAGTCGCGATGAAGGCGGTTCTCTGGATTTTCTACAAATCGATGCCGTGTTTATGCCGGTCCGCAAAGTCAACTACACCGTAGAAGACGCACGTATTGGCGGCTCCCTGGATAAGGATCGGCTCATCCTGGAAATTTGGACTAATGGGAGTATCTCACCCCAGGAAGCCCTCAGCCAAGCCGCCAAAATCTTGGTAGAGTTGTTTACACCTCTGCAAGATATTACCCTCGAATCGCTTAAAGACGATTACACCCCCGACGAAGACCCCACCAGCCAAATTCCCATCGAGGAATTGCAACTGTCGGTTCGGGCTTATAACTGTCTCAAACGTGCTCAGATCAACTCCGTTGCTGATTTACTGGATTACTCCCAAGAAGATCTCTTAGAAATTAAGAACTTCGGTCAAAAATCGGCAGAAGAGGTGATCGACGCACTTCAACAACGTTTGGGGATTACCCTTCCTCAAGAGAAAGCCAAAGCCTAAGTCCCGTCTGGCCCGTCACGGCTCGATCCCTGTGGCTCAGGTTGGGTTCACTGTTTAGCTCATTGTTTAGCTCAAAGTATTATGCGTCACTCTTGTCGTGTCCCTCAACTCGGCAAACCTGCCGATCAGCGTAAAGCACTCTTGCGATCGCTGACAACCGAATTAATCCGTCATGGACGGATTACCACCACCAAAACCCGGGCCAAAGCTGTCCGTTCCGAAGCCGAGCATATGATTACCTTGGCCAAGGAAGGAACTCTAGCCGCTCGCCGTCGGGCCCTGGGGTATATGTATGACCCCCAACTGGTTCATGCCCTGTTTGCTGGGGTTAATGAACGCTATGGGAGTCGCAATGGCGGCTATACCCGGATTCTGCGCACCGTGAATCGTCGTGGTGACAACGCGAAAATGGCGATTATCGAACTGGTCTAAGTTCATGGGCGATCGCGTTCCTACGCCAACCCAGCGGGTTGCTTTAGTGGTTCAATACCTCGGGCATCCCTTCTACGGTTGGCAACGACAACCCCATCATCGGACGGTTCAGGAAGAAGTGGAAACGGCGATCGCCAAGGTCTTAGGCTATCCGGTCACCATCCACGCCGCTGGCCGCACGGATACCGGGGTTCACGCCGCCGCCCAGGTTGTTCATGTGGATGTCAACAGTCCCATTCCCGCCCACAAATGGGCTGTGGTGCTCAACAATACCCTGCCTGAAGGGATTTTAATTCGAGCATCTGCCCCCGTCAGTTTCGACTGGCACGCCCGGTTTACGGCAACTTGGCGGCGTTATCGCTATCTGCTGTACACCGCAGCCCGTCCCAACCTGTTTATCGAGCCGTTTGTCTGGCATTACTATCACGAACCGATCGATGAACAGCGGATTCACGCCGCCTTAACCCCCCTCCTCGGTCGTCACCATTTGTCCGCCTTTCGTCGCGCCGGGTCCTCTCGTCCCCACTCTTGGGTGGAAGTTCAAGAGGTCTTATGCCAGCGACAAGGACCTGTGGTTTGCCTAGAAGTCCAAGCCAGTGGCTTCCTCTATGGCATGATGCGTTTACTGGTGGGAATGTTGGTGCAAGTGGCGACCGGACGGCGATCGCTCGACGAGTTCCAGAACATCTGGAAACATGAACGGCGGGAAGCTGTCAAATATGCCGCCCCCGCCAAGGGACTATGCCTCTTAGATGTAGGCTATCCTGAGAGTCCCTTCCCCCGTGAAGCGCGATCGCAGGCCATGCCTCACTTTCTCTTCGACCCCTTATCCATCACGCCAGATCATTGATTATGACTGCAAAAACCCATATCCCTCCTGTTGATTCGCTCGATCGCCAATGGTATGTCATTGACGCAACGAACCAACGCCTCGGCAGACTCGCCAGTGAAGTGGCCCAAATCCTACGAGGCAAAAACAAAGCCAATTACACCCCCCACATGGATGTCGGCGATTTCGTCATTATCATTAATGCCGAAAAAGTCGCCGTCACCGGTAAAAAAAGCTCCCAGAAGCTCTATCGCCGTCACTCCGGTCGCCCCGGTGGTATGAAGGTCGAAACCTTCGCCAAACTACAGGCTCGTCTTCCTGAGCGGATTATCGAAAAAGCCGTTAAGGGGATGTTGCCGAAGCAGGCCCTCGGTCGGCAACTGTTTACCAAACTCAAAGTTTATCGGGGACCCCATCATCCCCATGAGGCCCAAAAGCCTCAAACCCTCGTCCTTGACACGAATACTGGAGATAACTAATGGAAACTGACCAAAATCGCGTTGTGTATTGGGGAACCGGACGACGCAAGGAATCTGTGGCCCGAGTCCGCCTTGTTCCTGGAGATGGCCAACTGGTGGTCAACAACAAACCGGGTGATCTGTATTTACAGTTCAACCCCAGATACATTTCCGGCGCCAAAGCACCTCTGGAAACCTTGGGCTTGGAAAACGAGTACGATATTCTCGTGAGCGTCAAGGGCGGTGGCTTAACCGGACAAGCCGATGCCATCCGCCTCGGGGTGGCTCGGGCCCTGTGCAAACTCGATCCCGACAATCGTCAACCCCTGAAGATTGAGGGCTACCTCACCCGTGACTCCCGTGCTAAAGAACGGAAGAAATACGGATTACGCAAAGCTCGGAAAGCGCCTCAGTACTCCAAACGTTAATAGGTTCGGTGGGGTTCTCCTTCGTCAAGGTCACATTGCTGATGGACGGAGGGGAATTCACGTTAAAATGGCAGGAGTCCCCCCTGGCTCAGATGGCAATGTCGCCATCGTGTTTTGTTCGACCACAGCATTTAAGAGATTAAAATCATGCCCAAAGAAGGAATTCACCCTGAATGGTATCCCGATGCCAAGGTGTATTGTAACGGTGAGTTAGTGATGACCGTTGGTGCAACTCAACCCGAAATTCATGTGGATGTTTGGTCCGGGAATCACCCCTTTTACACCGGGAATCAGAAGATTATTGATACGGAAGGACGGGTTGAGCGTTTCTTGCGTAAGTATGGTATGACCGATACTCGTGCAGAAAGCGATTCTCAGTCTTAGCAAGCCCCCGTTGTTGGGCGCGATGGCGGTTCCCGCACGCTTTGCGATTGCCGCGATCGTCGCCCTCTTTTTTTGATCAATGGCGCACCCCCAACTCCGTCACATTTTGAGAGAGCATCCAAGGGCATTATGGCTGAACAGTATTTATTAGACAAACTCAAATCCGTTGCACAAACGTTTCAGGAATTGACGAAACGGATGGCTGATCCTGATGTGGCCACGGATCCCGATGAGTTTCAGAAAGTGGCCAAGGCCCGGGCCTCTCTCGAAGAAACCGTCCTCACCTACGAGAAGTGGCAGCAGTTGACGCAGGAACTCAAGGGGGCCGAACAAGTGGTGAAAGACTCCGGCGGTGATCCTGAGATGCGGGAGATGGCTGTGCTGGAAGTTGAGGAGTTGCAAGGGGAAGTTCAACGCCTCGAAGATCGCCTTAAGGTGTTGTTATTACCCCGCGATCCTAATGATGATAAGAACATCATGTTGGAGATTCGCGCCGGAACCGGTGGTGATGAAGCCGGAATTTGGGCCGGGGATTTGGTGCGGATTTATTCGCGCTATGCGGAAGGCCAACGCTGGAAAGTGGCGTTACTGAGTGAGTCTCCGGCGGATATGGGAGGCTTTAAGGAAGCAATTTTAGAGATTAAGGGCGATTCGGTGTACAGTAAGCTCAAGTTTGAGGCTGGGGTTCACCGGGTGCAGCGAGTTCCGGCGACGGAAGCTGGGGGACGGGTGCATACGTCGACGGCCACGGTGGCGGTGATGCCGGAAGTTGATGATGTAGAGATTAAGATTGATCCGAAGGATATTGAGATGTCGACGGCCCGTTCTGGGGGGGCCGGTGGCCAGAATGTGAACAAGGTGGAAACGGCGGTGGATTTGTTCCACAAGCCGACGGGGATTCGTATTTTTTGTACGGAGGAGCGATCGCAGTTACAGAACCGAGAACGAGCGTTACAGATTCTGCGCGCGAAACTGTATGAGATGAAGTTACGGGAACAGAAGGAGGCGGTGACGTCGATGCGGCGGTCTCAGGTGGGAACGGGGGCGCGATCGGAAAAAATTCGCACCTATAATTATAAGGATACCCGCGTGACGGATCACCGTTTGGGTCAAAACTTCAATCTCGATTCGGTGTTGGAGGGAGATATTGAGCCGGTGGTGCAGGCTTGTATTACTCAGGATCAGCAGGAGAGTTTGGAACGCTTGGCTGAAGCGAGTAATACACCGACGTCGGTTTAACTGTTCAAACTCGCTTAGGGTGAATGAAATATAGCATCTTAATCGAGACGTTGATAGTGTCGGAGTTCTTGTTGAGCTTCTTGGGCCATTTTTCGGCGTAGGTCGAGGGGTAAAATGACTTCTCCATTGGGTCGCCAATCCCGTAACCGCATCAAAACATTGATATCTCCTTCACGAATCCAACCGCGATAATAGGCGTCTTCGGGGGAGCGATCGCGTAGCACTTGTAAGACCTCCTGCTGCTGGTTTGGGTCGGAGATCGCCTCAGTAATGACGGGAATTAGGTCAGCATAGCTGATGGCTTTGAAGGTGGGATGGCGTAGGGTATTATCCACATAGCGTTGAGCAAACGCCGAGGGAAACCGCATTAACAGCAAGGAACGAGGAAGATAAAAATTGAATCCCCAGGCGCGATCGAGTTCTCGACGCACCACATCAGCCTGGGGAAGTTCGCCATTGCGTCGCAGTTGTTTGAGAAAGGAAGGGATTTGCGGATCTCCCCAGGCTAGAATGGTTAGGCGATCGCTCTCGATGCGATCTAACCGATAATTATGCCAATTTAGACGACCATAGGGATCAATTCCATAGGCACTCAGATACTTGGCTCGCCGCACGTAGTGTAAACAAACGGGATAGGTAATAATAGGAATTACCTTTTTAGCAGTGACCTGGTACTCAAATTGAATCACTCCCGCTGAAGGAAGTCGCCAGAGTTGTTCGAGTTGTTCTTGGTAGGTATCAACTCGGTCTTGGGTGTCTGGGGGCAAAATATAGTCGAGGTGAATGAAGGTATGGCCGCCATCAGAACCTGACTCCACGTAGTCTTGAGATCCCTGGGAGATGAGATAGTCCCACAACTGTTCAATGACCAATTCAAGATTCGGTTGAACGAAGGAAATTGACTCTAAAATGGGTAAAATTTGGCGAATTTGTGGCTGGGTTAATAGGTTTAAATCCGGAGAACTTAAGGTTGCAAATTTGGGTAACTTTTTCGCCGCGACACATTGAAATTTGCCTCGGGGTTGTGCTGTTAACCAGCCTAATTGAGCTAAGTGTTTGAGGTCATCTCGTAGGGAACGGTGAACCGTAGCGAAGGGACAACTGCTAAGGAGATCCTGGATCTCTTGGGACTTGAGTCCGGTGTAATGCTGGATTTGGTCACACCACTGGGGTTCTGAGAGGTCTGATTTTGGGGAGAAGAGGAGGTTGCGGCTGGTTCGGTGACAGAGACATTGGCCATCGCCACAATGGTGGTTGAGATGGTCGGCGCTGCTGTGGTCTTGTTTGGGGTGGCTGGCGGCGAAGAGGCGATCGCGCAGGAGAGGATAGCCAAAGGTGTTGGGGAGGTCTTGGGACCAGTTGGGTTGGCTTCCATAGAAGCGATCGACCCACCACCAGAGGCGAATCGACCGTTGTAGGCGGTTGGCCAGTTGTCCGGCGGCGAATCCTTGTAAGACCTCAGGCGTCGCGGCGGGGACTCGGATCTGTGTCATAAGGTTAGAAGACCCCCGTTCAATCTGGATGTTAGAGTAACACAATCCATGTCGTGAGGGTTTGTTCGGTGACAACCGGTTCAATTGGGATTGAGTTCCAACTCCGCCGAGGTCAATCTCCCCAGGGATTAGACTATCAGGTGTTACAGATTCAATTGACGGATTCGATTGTCGGTCCTGAGGAGTTGGGTGCGATCGCGCTTCCGAAGGGGATTGATACGCGAATTGGCGTGATTTTGGATGGACGGGCCCCCATTTGGCTGTACGGCTATCTCATCCATGAACTGCATCCGACGGCTTGGGTGGCCTGTCATGATCCCCGCCTGGGTGGGGTGGTCGTGGCGACTCATCTGAAGGGGGTGCAGGTGGGTGAGGTGATTCCTTTGCTTCCAGATGGCGATCGCTTGCATCCAGCGTTAATGGTGGTGGGACCGCCGGATAGTGGTAAAAGTGTGTTTTCCCATCGTTTATTTCAGACACTTCTGGTTAATCATCCGAATATTTACCTACAACGAGCTAATTGGGATGGGGAAGGAAACTACACCTTGGAACTTCCTCCAGACCAAGATCCCGAGGTGTTTAAGGCGGCGAATAAGGGAGGATTAACGGAGCGATTTTTTCCTTATCATGCCAATTCAATTTTGGCACTACGTCGGCAAAAAGATTTAACAATTGTTGATGTGGGGGGGATGGTTCAGCCGGAGAAACAGCCGATTTTAGAGGCCTGTACCCATTATCTGATTATCAGTTCTCGGCGGGAGGAGGTGGAACGTTGGCATGAGTTTTGTCGCGATCGGGGTAATTTGACTCCAGTGGCAGTGATTCATAGTACTCTGGAAGAATGCGAGGTCATTCACCAGGAGCATCCAGTCCTTGAGGTGACTTGTGGCCCCTGGATTCGGGGTAACGCCTGTCCTGTTCCTGATCTGGTGTTGGCTGAAATTCAGAAATTGCTTCCAAGTACGTCCTCGTTAACTTCTTAGGGTTTGTGTTATGACGTCTTCTCTTGCCTATCGTGATGCGTTACGGGTGCTGCAACAGGCGGTTGTTGGCTTAGCTTCTTGGGTGGATTTGTCGCCTCCCATTGATCCATTTTCTCAACCACTGGCCGCCTCCTCGGTTGTTGAGGAGTATTTGGGATGGGGGAATAATCGCCAACTCTTTAAAACTCAAAATTGGGGTCAACCGTTACGGGTTATTTTTGATTCGATTAAATTACAAACTAAGCAAAGTAATTTAGATAGAAATCAACGCAATTGGCCAGTTTGCTTTTTTGAGGATAACGTTCAATTTCCTAAAATACCTTATCCAAGTCAAGATACGGTTAATATTGAAGATTTAAAGGCGCCTATTCGAGCGGCGATCGCGTCATTAAGTGAACCAGATTGGCAGAATTTCTCGTTGCTTTTACTGCTGATTGAAAAATTTGGCGCCTATTTGAGTGTCGGCGAGCAAGCTGATGTCTCGTTACTCGATTGGACTCGAACCACAGCTGCGGTCGCGGCTGCATTGGCTAACCAGCCTGAGGCTAAAAATCTGGCGTTAGTGAGTGGGGATTTGTCAGGGATTCAGAATTTTATTTATACGATTTCCTCAGATGGTGCGTTAAAATCCTTACGAGCGAGAAGTTTTTATTTAGAGTTGGTTACTCAGGAGGTCGTGGAACAGTTACTGGAAACCTTGGACGTTCCCCGAACCAATGTTATTTACGCTGGGGGAGGGAACTTATATCTTTTGGTTGCGGGGGATGATGAGGCTGGACTGGACTTAACCATCAAAACCGTCCAGAAAAAATTTAATAGTTGGCTGAGGCAAAAATTTCAAGGAAAAGTCTTTTTAGCCTTGGACTACAATCGCTTTCCCGTCCGTGCGATCGCCTCCTCAGACTTCTCCCAAGTGTGGGAAGCCAGCAGCAAAAAATTAGCTCCCCAGAAGTTGCGTAAATTCAAACATGAGATTGGGGAGATGTTGCAAGTTCGAGACGCCTATACCCCCTGTCAAGTCTGTCACCGGGATGATACTCCCGACTTGAAACCTCTAAATGACAATGAAGCAGATTCCTCTCTAGCTTGTGATACCTGTCGGAGTATGTTTGAGTTAGGAGCGCGACTCTTTAAAGTCGAGGCGATCGCACGTACCAACATCGACACCCCCAAAATTCCCGGTGCATTATATCGCCTCAACTGCGGTGATTCCTATTACCACCTCTTCGATACCCCGAAACAGGCACAAGCCATCTCAAATTCCAGCTATTTTATCATCAATAACTGGACGTTAGCCAACTACAAAACGGCAAACACTAGCTTGATGTTACTTGGAAACTACGGACATCGTATTAAAGATGACGAAGAAGAGGGTCGAGACGGGTTTATTCATTCCCGAGAAATGGCAAAACGCGCTGAGGGAATCCAACGCTTTGCCTGTTTGCGGATGGATGTGGATCGACTTGGACAAATTTTTGCCAAGGGATTGGGAGACAAACAAACCCTCACCCGTTTAGGGGGACTATCTCGCCAAATGAGTTACTTTTTTAAAGTTTATCTCAACTCCTTAGCGGCGGCTCGCATCGAGAATCTACCCCATACTGCTAGGTCATTAACTTCAAAATCTCGCGAGAATCTTCTCTTTATCTATGCTGGAGGCGATGACTTGTTTGTTACCGGACCTTGGAATGAGATTGTTGAGTTTTCTTTCGATATTTATCAAGCATTCCGGGCTTATACCGGCTATAATCAAGACATTACCTTATCTGGAGGAATTAGTCTCCATGACCCCAAATATCCTCTGTATCTGGCAGCTCAGCAGTCTGGAGAGGCTGAAGAGGCGGCGAAGGGGAATGGACGTGATAGTTTAGGATTATTTGGCGAAGTCTTTAAGTGGGACGAATGGCTGGGAATCTCTCAGCATCGGTTGATTGAGTCAGAAGTCCAAACCTATCTACAGGATGAGGCTAGACCTGAGTTATTTGGTATTTTTCCACTGGTTCAACAACTCCAAAGACCAGATATTAACTATACTCGTAGTTTTGTCCGCAATCTGCTCAATACCGCCAACCTACAGGCTCAAATCCTCCGAGAATTTGCAGACTCTCGCCGAAAACCTCACTATGCTAATGAACCCAAAGATACCCGCTATTATCTCCATCTCCCCCGTATCGCCTATACCCTAAGCCGACTCCCAGATAACGTCCGAACGGCGGACTCCTTTAAGCCAGTGCGGACTTCTCTGAAAAATCCTCGCACTGCACCTTACTTTAAGGCGATCGCCACCTGGCTCGAATTGTTAAACCGTAAGCCATAGACTAATGCCGAAGTATCCACCCAAACCCCTAGAAAAAAGAAACACAAGACTAAATACTCCTCACTCTTCCAGCCTTAAATCTACCATGGACATCCAAAAAACTATCATCAAGCATATAGATGGACTAGGGAGTTTTAAAGAATATTACATCCGAGATTTGGTCAATCACGCCGAAGAATTTGGCAACTTTCTAAGAAGCGAACGGCTCGAAACCAATCAAGTTCGCAAGTTTTTGGATGCCATCAATCAACTCAAAACCGAACTTACCAAAGACAATGATTTCAATCAAATCGAGACGGGGGTGGTGTTGCTCAAACCAAAACTTGCCTATGCAGCCGCGCGACAAAAGGCGGCTAAACCACTGAGTCAAGTCATGTCTAAAGCAATTGATAAAGTCAAAACGACTGAAGACTTTGAACGCCTGGTTCAATTCATTGAATCAATTATTGCCTATCATAAAGCCGCTGGAGGAAAATAACAATGACCTACGCAATGGAACAAAAACCCCTATTGGGTAAATTTCGTCTCACCAGTACCCTTCAGGTTGAAACTGGACTCCACATCGGCGGAGGCGGAGACAACTTAGATATCGGAGGATTAGATAAGCCTGTAATTCGTAATCCCCTGAATAACTATCCCTATCTTCCTGGTTCTTCCATCAAGGGGAAAATGCGCGCTATTTTAGAGCGCTTACTGAATAAGCCTCTCAATCGTGCAGGAGGAAGTGGAACGTATCGTTATGAAAGTGACGATATTGAAGATGGTTATACCAAAGTTGGGAAAGGGCCATCAAGCCAGTTTATTCCCTTTCAAGGGGCCAAACATTGCCCAGTTTCTCGTCTGTTTGGTTCTACAGGAGCCAATTGCTGGATTGATGCAGAAATTGCTGAGGAACAGGGGTTTAACGTTAATGAGCAGACTCGATATGAAACCATTAACAATCGCCGCTTTGCACCTATTAAGGGACGAAACTCTCCCGCTCGTTTAATTGTTCGAGATGCTCATTTAACAAGTGATTCCATTGAACAACTCCGGAAAATTGATACGGGGTTGTATATGACAGAATGGAAGTTTGAAAATGGTATTGATCGCATCACCTCTGCCGCCAATCCTCGTCAAATTGAGCGAGTTCCTGCGGGGTCGATGTTTAACTTTGAAATCATCTATACCGTGGAGAATCCTCAGCAGATGGAGGAGGATTTACAAAACATTGCGATCGCACTAGCGATTTTAGAAGATGATGCACTCGGGGGTCATGGTTCTCGGGGATATGGACAAATTAGCTTCCATAACTTTAACTTCTACTATCGTAGTATGGCGCAATATCGAGAAATTGCCAAAGGAAACGCATCTTTCGAGGCCATCCAACAGGCTGAGAATACTCCCCAGTTGCTAGAAACCTTTGGACGCTTAAATGAAGAACTGCGCAAACTGCTACCCGACTCAGGAGACTCGTGATGAGCGATCGCCGATTGGTAAAACTTAACTTTGGTAACAATCCCGTTCACTTTGGCGAAGTGGGGATCGGGATTGAAGAAACCAGCGAACGACTCAGTTCTGATGGACTATTTAGTGCTTGGATTAGCCTTTATGCACGTCTCTGGGGAGCTGAGGCGGTTGAACAGCTTCTCGGGGAATTTCACAATAGTTCCTCACCCCCCTTTCGTCTTAGCTCCACCTTTGTCTATCGTCAACAAGACCAATCAGATATCTTTTATCTTCCCAAACCCCGACATCATCCCCACCACTACCCTGACGATGACTTAGCTTTCTTCAAAACTTACAAAAAGCTTCACTATCTCCCCGTCAAAATTTGGCGTCGTTGGTATCAAGAAGAAGGTTTTAGCAAACAAGACCAAGAAGAACTCATCGCGGAAACCCAAAACACGAATTTCAACCAAAATTTCTTACGACAGTCAGGAGTCTTTGACTACAAGAAATCAGCCTTTCAAGAGCATAAACTCCCTCAAGTTGCGATTGATCGCCGAACCGCCGCAACTAACCTTTATAAAACTGGATTTGTCCAATTCGTCAATCAGGAGAAACAGCAAGCAGGATTATATTGTCTGATTGAGTTTCCCCAACGGAACCCAGAACTTGAACAATCCTTGCAAGCTGCCTTACAACTCCTTAGCGAAGAAGGACTTGGCGGACGGCGTTCTCGGGGTGCAGGACGATTTGAGTTTGACTGGACTACCCTACCCCCACAGTTAGAACAACTCTTCAATCCTCCCCAACCTTCGAGTCACCACTGTTTACTCAGTTTATATTGGGACGATATTCCCTGGGATGACTCCCGCTTACGTGAAAGTTATTACGAACTGCGAGAACGACGAGGGTGGCTATCGGGTTCTCCTTCGGGAATGAACCTCCGTCGCAAATCTGTCACCATGTTTCTGGAAGGGTCGTTATTTAAATACAAACCTCAAGGAAAACTGGCAGAGGTGACCCCCAGTGAGTTTAACCGCTATCGAGCCAAACATCCCGTGTATCGAAGTGGTGTCGCCTTAAGTTGTCCAGTTCGAGTAAAAGAGTTATCAGAGGTTCAATCATGACCCAGTCTAACCCGGTGGTGTTACACAAACCCGATGTATTTGAGTCGAAAACCATTCGTCTCACCAGTCCAATGATTCACATTGGTTCTGAGGTGCAACGACTCAACCCCTTTGAATATGTGCAAACCCCCAGGCGAGTCTATCTGGCAAACCTGGACGCTTTAGCGAAGGCGTTGTTGGAACGTGGTTATTTAAATGACTATATTCGTTGTGTCGAGGGTCGTGACAGTATTGCTGAGCTACTTGAAGATGCTTTTGGTGACGACTGGCAATTTGCGAAGGATGAACAGGGAGAACCAATTTTTCCAAAACATCGCGTGAGTCGGAAATGGCCCAATCAGAGAATTACGGACTTGCGACCCATGATTCGCAATGGGATGGGAGCTTTTTATATTCCGGGGTCATCGATTAAAGGTGCAATTCGCACGGCGATCGCCTACTATTTACTGAAACATTCTGATCAATATAATGTTCCCAGACAAAGCCGAGTCAGTGCGATCGAGAAAACGCTTAACCGTCGTCTAGGAGTTCGAGGTTTAAACAAGTATCAGCAAAAGTTTTTAGACGATGAGTTGTTTATGGATAGTCTGTTCACCGACTTTGATTTGCGCTACCAAAACAAACCTGTTCACTCGAGAATGGGACCGAATACGGACTTCATGCGTGCCATTAGAGTAAGCGATTCTACTCCTCTATTAGAACATACCGTTAAAACAACGAAAGGGAAAAAGATTACCTGTAATATTCCAGTTGTGGCGGAAGTATTGGTCTCTAGTCGTTTTAATCAGCAAGATGCCAAGTATCGAGCCTCTATTTACGCCGAAATGGTTCGTAACATCAGAACGACGTTTACAATAACAGTTGACTCTGAGATGCTCTCTTGGTTTCGCCATAGTCAGGGAATGAAAATCCCGTTCACAAACCTAGATGAGTTATTAGCGATTTGTCAAGAGTTTGCACAGGAACAGTGGGATTTTGAGCATGACTATTGGAACGTCATTAAAAATAACCCGAATGCTAAGGGACGAAATTTAGATTTTGCTGAAGTTCGGCGATTTTATGAGCCAGAAGCTTGTCCCTATAGTTTGCGGCTAGGCTGGGGAACTGGGATGCGGGGAACTACAGTCAACTTGAGGTTTGCTGACGAGTTGGTTGAAAAAATTCGTGATACTTGTGGAATTAAAGCACCAGGATTTGAAGCACCCAAGTCTCGACGGACGGTTTATGATCCCAAGGGAGAAATTAAATATCTTCCCGGTTGGGTAAAACTGAACTATAATTAGTTAATCGAGCATGGATGGCAGTAGTCATTTCTACAAGTCCATTGGCAAAGCCGGGTACTATGGTTTGTCTAAATGGAGTATAGTATCTCAAGCTATCCTAGCTTTTGTTATCTGATACAATCTCGCTATTGCTTTTTTTGTCATGTTTTCTTACCTGAGCCACTGTAAAATTGTTGGTCTTTATGAACGGTTTGATATCGAGCAAAGTTTCCAAAAAGGTGTCAATGTCATTTATGGTGAAAATGGCGTAGGCAAAACCACTTTCCTACATATCATATCAAATTTCATCAATGAAGATTATGCTAGATTTTATGAACTGCCCTTTAAATGGATGAGATTTGAGTTTTCTGATGGTAAAATCTTTTGTCTAAAAAAAGAAGACGAAGACCAAGACGCCAAAAAATACGATAAAAACAGTGAAGCCATATATTATGTAGATAACCAAACTCGACGTGAAATAAGAATAAGCAAAGATTCTGAATTTCATGCCATAAGAAATAACGCACTTTACTTTCCATCATTCCGGTCAATGGTTGAAGCTTGGTATCTATCTAATCGTGAAAAACTAAAATTCCAAGACTCACAACGTGAAATAAGTCTAACTAAATTTTCACGAGATATTTTCGGAAATTTTGTTCCCATCATTAACTATCCATCTATCTCTGAAGTTGAAGCGGAACTTTCACGAGAACTAGAGATTGCACGTTCAATCTTATCTGATATTGATCGAAAAGTTTTAGCAGAAAGCTTTCGAGAAATTTTTTCTACTATATCGGATGACCAAAATAGTGAGGAAGCAGATCCCGATAAAATTCTTGAAGAAATCCAAGAACTTGCAGAGAATATTAAAAAGTATCCTTTAGATAACTCGGTCTTAGGGACTGATATTAGACAAGAAATTTTCGACATTATTGAAAATAAAGATAAGCTTGAAAAGCACTCCTTTTCCAAGCTGCTAATAATTTATCGTAATGCAATGAAAGAAATCGTTGAAGCAGAAGAACATAATTTCTCCAGAATAAAACATTATTTAGATACTGTTAATGGCTTTCTTGTAGGAAAAAAGCTACAGATCGTCCCAGATGAAAATAGCAAAAAGTTACGACTGTCATTTAGCCTGTTTTCAGGACGACGAGAGTCAAATCAAGAAACGAATGAGAATTGGAATATTCTTTCTTCTGGTGAACGTCAAGTTGTAACATTAATTTATACAGCAATTTATCTAAGATCGCAATCCTTAGTACTGATTGATGAGCCAGAAATCTCTCTTCATGTAGATTGGCAACGAAAACTGATACACAGCCTAGAGAAACATCTACAAAACAAGCAGATTATTGCCTGCACCCACTCACCAGTTATTGGAGCAAATCATGATGGAAGTTTCCAAGCCTTAAATCTTAGATTTACCGATATTAGTTTATGGAATAAGGCTCCTTTATATAGAAATTCTGAAAATTTTTTAGAGGGTGAAGATATTGAAAATGAAGACGAAATTACGTATGTGTCAAATCAAGAACAAAAATAGATTATTTTTAGTATGACTCAGTCAAAATATACTCCGGACGAGTACATCCGTTATTTACAAATGAGTAACAATCAGCATTTATTAGTGGAGGGAAGTTCTGATAGAAAAGCTTTCATAGCTTTGTTTTATCGTTTTGACATAAATCAAGACTTAGTGATTGATATTGATACGGGTGAAATGATACATGAAGTTCCAGATCACCCTGAAAATAGAGAAAGAATTGAGTACATTGCTCAAAAAGTTCGGGGGCAATCCTGTTCTAATAAACTCATCACTTTTGTTGATCGTGAATTTAGAAGATTTGTAATCGAAACAACAATTGAAGACACTTTGCAGGGACACTACCAACAAGAAAGACTTATTTGGACAAGAGGTCATTCTTTAGAAAATTACTTTTTAAATCGGTTGATTATCAAAGATGTTTTTGAAGAGTTGAGTGAGAGTGAGTTTTTTTATAAAGCAATTGTTGAATTTGAGAACGTATTTGATGATGCTTTAAAATGGTCGGCTGCAATTAGTTTAGCTGCTAAGGAGCTTAAAATGATCCAGAAGTGTGATAAATCCTTTTTAGATAATCGCTACTGGACATTATTGCATTTATGCGAAAATGAAGTAAAATTAGACCAGCAAGAGTGGATCGAGATTGTCGTAAGGGAAAAAAAGTTCAAACAACCGGAGGTTGAGAGTCTTTTTTTTGAAATATACAAATTTGTTGAAATAATTTCTAGCAAACAACAAATCCATAAATGGATCTGTCATGGTCATCTTGGAATAAAGTTTGTTTGGTTAGTTTATTTAAGATGTTTTTTCGAGCAATGTCCGACTGATCAATTTAATAAAAGCCTTCGAAAACTAACAAACTATGAACGCAGAGACCATACACTTCGAACCACTTGGGCAAAACATTCTGCTAATGAAGCTTGTGTTTACCCTCGTGAAGTTATTGAAATGTTGGCCAATCAAATCGACTCATGATAATGCTTATCCGATCGCACTGGACCCTAACCCCATCCGAGACCGCCGTTCTCCCCCGTAGCTACCACCTCGAACTGGTGAAACATCTCCACGAACGACTGGAGTTAGACATGGGAGGACAACAAACCCCCAGCTTGACCTTTTCCGGACTCGTCGGTTCCGCCACCCGCACCCCCGAATTTGTCACCTTTCATCCCGAACAACCCTATCACCTCTCCCTGTCTGGCTTATCTGAGACGACCTCCAAAGCCATTTTCAACCTAGACTTAGGAGAAACCTTAGAATTTTTGGGATCTCAATTTCGAGTGTGCGATCGCCACCAAGATATCACAACGTACGACCAACTCTATACAGAACTCATCGCCAACGAACCCGAACCCGAACGACAATTCAACCTCAACTTCCTAACCCCCACCAGCTTCTCCCAAAAACGAACGTACCTCCCCCTCCCCCTACCGCGTCTGCTGTTTCAAAGTTGGCTCGATCGCTGGAATGAATTTGGACCCGTCTATCTCGGGAGTTACGATCTGTTAGACTACTTAGAAGAGGCGATCGCCCTCAAATACCACAACATCAAAAGTGCCCGTTTTCAAGTCTACCGCTCCTTCGTGACCGGGTTTCTCGGCGAAATCACCTTACAAATTCCCCGACGCACCGACCCCCTCATCAGCCAAGTTGCCAACTTACTCGTTCACTATAGCAACTTTTGCGGAACTGGCGCCAAAACCCGGCTTGGAATGGGATATAGTCAGTATCAACTTCGCCAACAACCTTCAGACTGTAAGGAAACCTCAAAGGACTGCTAAGTATGTCAACCACGATTTTATCCACCATCGGAACCAGCCTACTGACCAATCAAATCAATCGCAACAACAGTGAGGAAAAAACCTGGTATCCAAAATTACGAGATAGTGCAAACCTTAAAGACACTGAACTTCCAGGTGATAGTGAAGTTCGACAAATCATCTCAATTTTGGGAGAGCGAGCGGTCCAAAAACTCCAAGACAGTAATATCCAAGCCATTCGTCGTGCCAGTGCTGAACTAAATGGAATTTATGGATTTTACCATGACGACCTGGCCGGAGAATCCAGACCCGGTGACTTTCATTGGTTGATTGCAACAGATACCTATCAGGGAATTACCACCGCACAAATTGTCAAAGACTTTCTTCTGTCTCAAGGACTTTTAGTTGATAGTTATGCACCAGATAACTTATCCACGGTAAGCACTCAAAAGTTTTCTGATGGCATAGACAATCTCATTGGCTGGCTCGAAGAAACTATTAAACCTTTACGGGATAAACCACAATCAAAAATTTGTTTTAATCTAGTTGGCGGCTTCAAGAGCCTCCAAGGCTACTTAAATACCATTGGTATGTTTTACGCTGACGAAATTATCTATATTTTTGAAGGAGAACGGTCAGAACTTATAACAATTCCACGACTTCCGATTACCGTTGATTACGAGGGACTCAGTCGCTATAAACAACAACTGGCGTTGATGGCGGCGGGAGCAACCATCTCCATTGAAGCGTTACAGGGGATTCCAGAATCTATGATTTATCCCGCTGGAGAACCAGAAGTTATGCTTTCACTTTGGGGACAATTAGTCTGGAATCAATGTAAAGTAAAACTCCTATCTTCAGAGTTACTAGAGTTACCCTATCTTGCCTATCGAGATTCCTTTAAGGCAGATTATAAGGCTATCACCAGTGCCATTGAACGCTCTAGAGTTCAAGAAGATTTAGTGAAGGTATCAAAACTGTTAATAGACTCTAAAGGAGACACAAGCAGCTTGGGTTCAATGTTTAACTATACACGCTATAAAGGAACCCCCAAGAACAAAAAAATCGACCATTTTCGTGTAAACTTGAGTCAGCGAATTAGCTGCGAGCAACAGGATGATAAACTCCTGTTGCGATATTATGGAACTCACAATCACGTAGAAGGAAAAGAAGAGATAAGACACTAAGCTAAAAGTGTTCACTAGACAAACACAAGCATTCAACTATGAAAACCATTGACAAGAGTGAAATCACAGATAACTTCCTAGAAATCCTAGAACAAATTCAGTCAGGAGGTGAGGAAGTTTTAGTGACTGAAGATAGCCAGCCAATTCTTAAAATTTCTCCGTATCAGAAATCTCCAACAACAGCAGAACTATTTGGGAAAATGAGGGGAAAAGTTCAGTATTTTGAAGATTTGACCCAACCCACGGTAGAAGAATGGCAAGAAAGTTAAGCATTATCCTAGACACTTGTGCCTTGATTTGGTGGAGTTTAGATCCAGAGAAACTGTCGCAAGCTGCTAGACAAGCTTGCGAGGTGATGGAACAAGAAAAAATGGCTATGTTCCTTCTATTGCGATTTGGGAGATTGCCCTAAAAGTAAAGCGAAACAAACTGGATTTAGGGGTTAAAGTTGAAGACTACGTCGCCGCACTGAAACAGTCAGATGTTGTGACCATTGTACCTATCGACGAAGATATTTGGTTAGAAACCGTGCAACTCAATTGGGAACATCGCGACCCAGCAGATCGTGTTGTCGTGGCGATCGCCCAAATGACTCAATCATCAATTATGACAGCAGATACAAAAATTGCAAAATTCTATCCATCTATCATTGGGTAATTTGAACCTGGACTGAGTTACTCTGGTTCCATTTCTAGATCAAAATCCCCCTCACTCCTCCAACAAACGCGGCATCAACGAGACTAAATTACAAGGACGATAGCGACTATCCAACTGCCAACGCAGAATCTCATCCCAGCCATCACA
>SMDP01000089.1:9679-16837 GCA_012911965.1 Geitlerinema sp. P-1104 | reverse complement strand
TATATCTTCAGCACCAGTTCTGACCGGGAACGCCGGGACTATCTGCAATCCAATACTGCAAGCTATTACGCCTTCCTAACCCTAGTTTGGCAACATCTGGCCAATGACCCGCAAGCCGTTGGCGCGGCGTTGGATGCCCTGTTGCGCCGCAAAGCCCTGACCACAGCCGCCCTCGCTGCCCAGAGTGCCGCCATTTACAGTGGACGCTATCCCGAGGCGGTTCAATCCCTGTTCCGCAACTGGCAACAGTGTCAAGAGGAGATTCGAGACAAACTGTTCGAGGTGATTCCGTCTCTACCCGATGAATCCTCCCAACAGTACGGACAGCGCCTCAAACAGCATCGTGAGGACGTCAGCCAACTCTATCAAACCGCCGAAACCCTGGAAAAAGAACTGGCGCAGGAAATCCCAGAATTGCAACTGAACCAGGATGACCTCAACCGTCAGCTAATTGCCGCTCAACTCCCCGACGGTTCAGCCTTGGTGGAGTTCGTCCGCTTCCGACGCTATGATTTCCGGGCCTCGAAATGGCAAGAAGAGCGTTATCTCGCCTTTGTAGTCATGGCGCACCAACCGGAACGGGTGCGGCTGCTGGATTTAGGGGAAGCCGAACCCCTCGATACCTTGATTCAACAGTTTCGCCGTCGGTTTGTCGGGCCGGGTGACCACTTTGGCATGACCGGTTCAGCCAGCGACATTGACTCCTCTGGGGCGGACAGTCAACGGTTGCAACAAATCCTCTGTCAACCCCTCCTCAATGCTTTAGGGGATGTCTCCCACTGGTTTCTCGCCCCCGACAGCACCCTCAATCTGTTGCCGTTTCAGATTCTTCCCCAGTTTCCCCATTGCCCCAGTCCCTATCTCGGCGATACCTACAGTATCAGCTACCTCAGTGCCGGACGGGACCTGCTGCGACGGGACATCAGCGAACGCCCCTTGACCGTTCGCCCCGCCACCATTCTCGCCGACCCCGATTACAACTGGGATGGGCAGAAGTCCCACCCCGTCCCAACTCCCGAAGCCAACTCAGACATCGCCACAGCCGACTTAGGGGCAACTCTAACCCGCCTGTCCGGTTTCGGCCGCGCCGTGGGAACCGAGCGTTTTGGTCGTCGCGTCGGGGAACTGCTGAACACTCAACCCTATTTAGACAAAGCGGCGGTCTCCTCTCATCTGACCGACGGAGACTGTCCCCGCATCCTGGCCGTGGCCACCCACGGCTTCGCCCGCAGTGCCCAAAAACCCTATCTTCAGTTGGTTTTCGCCTTACTGGCGGCTGAAACGGGTCAGGAAACGAACCTGTTTGAAGAACATCCCGCCTTGATGAATCGAGGTCTGTTGGATACGGTGCAACAGGTTGCCCAAGCTGTGGAGAGCGAAAATCCTCGCGTGAGTCAACAGTTACGGGATTTCGTCCCGCAAATCGAAGCCTACCTCCGCAACCATCCCCCCAGTCGCCTCGATGAAGATGCCGACGATGCCATGTACCGCTCGGGAATTGCCCTGGCGGGGGCGAATATCTGGAACCAAGGCTTGCCGCTGCCGGAGGGGCTGAAGGGGGTGTTGTTCGCCCAAGATGTGGCGGCGTTGGACTTGTGGGGCAATGAACTCAGCGCCCTGATTGCCTGCCAGTCGGGGCTGGGTGAAATCGCCTCGGGTGAGGGTGTATTTGGCTTACGGCGGGCGTTTGTGGTGGCGGGGTCAAAAACACTCCTAATGAGTCTTTGGTCGGTTCCTGCCCGCGCTACGGTGTATCTGATGGAACGGTTTTTCCACCATTTAAATGAGGGACTTGGACGGGCTAAAGCCCTGAGTTGCGCTCAGTTTGATGTGCGCACGGTCAAGGCGGGAGAACTGCGGCAGTTACCGTTAGGACGGGAGATTTTGCAGGAATTAAAGGGCGATTATAAGGACAAAGATTGTCCGTTGTCGAGTCCTTATTTTTGGGGTGCGTGGGTGTTGCAGGGGGATATTTCGCCGTTGGCGGTGGAGTTGGCTGAATCAACCATTTGAACCCGGGTAGGTTTCCTCAAAGACAATCCAACGCCTCGGCATGATGGCGTAAATGGTCCTCCATAAAACTAGCAATAAAATAGTAACTATGGTCATACCCCGGTTGCAGCCGTAACCGGAGGTCAACCCCAGCCTGCTGACAGGCCGCCTCAAAGCGTTCCGGTAATAATTGACCCTCCCCTAGAAACGAATCCGCTTCCCCTTGGTCAATCAAAATCGGACCCTCCCAGGCTGACGTTTTCACCAACTCACTGGCATCATACGCTGACCAAGTTTGGCGATTCTCCCCTAAATAGCCGCGAAATGCGGTCTCCCCCCAGGGACAAGACATGGGGGCCGCAATCGGTGCAAACGCTGATACAGACTGGTAACGAGAAGGATGACGCAACGCACAGACTAGGGCCCCATGACCCCCCATCGAATGCCCAAAAATACTCTGACGAGTGGCATCCACGGGGAAATTCTCGGCAATCAGGGCCGGAAGTTCCTCGGTGACGTAGGAATACATCTGATAATGCTTAACCCAGGGAGATTCCGTTGCATCGACGTAAAAGCTGGCCCCACTCCCGAAGTCCCAACGGTCATCTTCTCCCGCAAGTCCTAAATGACGGGGACTGGTATCTGGGGCCACCAACAGCAATCCATACTCGGCGGCTAACCGTTGGGCCCCCGCTTTACTGATAAAGTTCTCCTCGGTACAGGTCAACCCCGATAGCCAATAGAGAATGGGAACCGGATATTGGGCCGCTTGGGGAGGGAGATAGATGGAAAACCGCATCAGGGCCTGACAGCATTGGGAGAAATGCTGGTAAAACTGGGTACTGCCGCCAAAGGAACGACGGTCTTGGTTGAGGGTGAGAGTCATGATTCGGGGAAGGTGACAACGGTACGAATGGCTTCCCCGGCGTGCATCAGGTCGAAGGCTTCGTTGATGCGGTTGATGGGGATGATGTTGGTGACGAGACTGTCGATGTCGATTTTTCCGTCCATGTACCAATCGACAATTTTGGGGACATCTCGGCGACCTTTGGCCCCCCCAAAGGCGGTTCCTCGCCAAACGCGACCGGTCACCAGTTGGAAGGGACGGGTACTGATTTCTTGGCCGGCCCCGGCGACGCCGATAATTACGGATTCTCCCCAGCCTTTATGACAGCATTCGAGGGCCTGACGCATGACTTTGACGCTGCCGATACATTCAAAGCTATAGTCGGCCCCGCCGTCGGTGAGGTCGATAATGGCGGCTACCACGTCGTCAACGTCGTTGGGGTTAATAAAATGGGTCATGCCAAATTTCTCGGCTAGGGGCCGTTTGGCGGGGTTGAGGTCTACACCGATGATTTGGTTGGCCCCGATGAGACGGGCCCCCTGAATGACGTTGAGGCCAATTCCCCCTAAGCCGAAGACAACGACATTTGAACCGGGTTCGACTTTGGCGGTGTTGATGACGGCCCCAACTCCGGTGGTGACGCCGCAACCAATGAGACAGACTTTGTCGAGGGGTGCATCGTCGCGGATTTTGGCGACGGCGATTTCTGGGAGAACGGTGAAGTTGGCGAAGGTGGAGGTTCCCATGTAGTGATGGATTTTTTCGCCGTTGAGGGAGAAACGACTGGTTCCGTCAGGCATTACGCCTTTGCCTTGGGTGCTACGAATGGCTTGGCAGAGGTTGGTTTTGCCGCTGAGACAGTATTTGCATTGGCGACATTCGGGGGTGTAGAGGGGAATGACGCGATCGCCCACCTTAAGACTTTTTACCTCATCGCCCACTTCCACGACAACCCCGGCCCCTTCATGACCCAAGATAGCGGGAAAGAGTCCCTCGGGGTCAGCCCCGGAAAGGGTATAGGCATCGGTATGACAAACTCCGGTGGCTTGGATTTGTACCATGACTTCTCCGGCTTTAGGGCCGTCGAGTTGTACGGTTTCTAGGCTTAGGGGTTCGCCAGCTTTCCAGGCGACGGCGGCTTGTACGTCCATAATGGGTTATCTCTGAATCCAGAACCGAGTTGATTTTAGCGAAGAACTGGTTCTGGATGGGTTAATTTTTTTGGGGATTGGGGCTTGACAAATTGCACAAAAAATGCCACAAGATGTAGGGTGAAATTTGGTGTAGGGTGTACCAACTTGTAGCGAAAAATCTTTCGCCCCTACAGGGAATTGGCATAGTCAAAGATACGGTCCCAAACCCAGTCAATAATCTGTTGCGCTTCACGGAGGGGAACCACTTGACAATGGCCTTGGTCGTTGTAACTGAGGAGAGGCTTGTTCTCGGGGCCGCCTCGTAGGCTTTCTAGACTCTGAAGTGGGGTTTTGATGTCAAAATCCAGTTGGATGCCGAAATGAGATTCCATCCATTGTTCGATTTCATCGTCGAGTTGGTCGGGGGTGAGGGGTTTGGGGTGGGTTAGGAGATGGTAATAGACTAAAATCACTTCTTTGCATTCTTCATCTTGGGCGGAGTTAATTAAACTGGTAAATACGCTGGCGTTGGTGGCGATGTTGCGGAAAAACAGGGTGTCGGTGACTTTTTTCTGAAATTTGATGCGTTTGTTTTGGTACTGGCTATATTGTTTGAAGGCTAATCCCCCTAAGGCCATGGTGAGGGAGGCGACGGCGAGTAAGACGGGAAGTAGGTTTTGTACGTCTTCTTCGTCGGCTTGCAGTTCGTCAATTTCTGGGGGGCCAATGGTGAGGAAAAGGATGACGCTAATGACCAGCAACAGTTGGGGAAGTACTCTTAAGATGGCGGGAACGGCGGCCCCAATGGCGGGAATGCCAAATAAGAGCTTATCTTTGAGGGTCATGCTGGTTTGCACGTTGGGAAATAGCAGTTCTAGGTCGGATTTGGGGACGTTTTTATAGAGATAGACATACATTTTGCCGGGGATGAACTTCATCTCATCGAGGTCGATGTTGCGATGTTCAAAGTGTTTGGGGCCTTTATAGCGAATTAGAACGACAACTCGCTGCAAAATATCTAATTCCCGTTCTTGAGTCCAGAAGACCCATTTCTTGAGTTTGGCGGTTTCAAAGATGTCTCCTCGGTAGAAACAGAGGAAGCGGTCGAAGTCCTGAAAGTCAACGTTGGTTTTTAAGTCAACTAGAGGTTTTTCGCTGAGGGCCTGTTGCAGCAGTTCGTCGGAGAGTTCGATGTAATTGGCCCCTTTGAGAACTTGGCGAAATTTCTCCACCACTTGTTCGTCCATGGTTTGGAGTTCGGCGGCGGTGGGTTCAGAAATGGCGTGGGTGTCTCTATCGGGGTTGAAGGCGGCGTAGTTGTTGAGAATTTCGCTGGCGTAATGGTGAAATTTGACGTGATAGTAGTTGGACAGAAGATGTGCGAAATCTTTAAAGGTTTGATGATCCTCCGGGGGAAGTTCTCCGTCTTGAAGACAGAGTTTAATCAAGTCATTGAGTCGGTAGGGGATGAAGGCTTCTCGGTCGTCGTACACAGCCATGGGTTGAGGAGGGTTTATCAGTTTGTATCTCCTAGACACAGAGGAGAGGATTAGATTGAGTTTCTCTGTGTCTGGATAAAGGTTAGTCGCCTAAACAAATCCCGAGACCACGTGCAGTTTTGACGAGGGTTCCTTCTGGGTCAACCACTCGATAGGTTTTGATGGCTTCGGCGATGGGAACGGTGACGACTTCGCGATTTTGCCAGGTTACCATGACATCATACTCGTTGCGGGCGATCGCCTCAACGGCGGCGACGCCAAAGGCGGAGGCTAATAACCGGTCATGGGGGGAAGAAATTCCACCTCGTTGGATATGGCCTAAGACGGTGACGCGGGTTTCGGCACCGGTGGCTTCTCCAATCTTTTCAGAGAGATATTGACCAATTCCCCCGAGGCGACATTCTCCGAATTGTTCCATTTTGGTCATGTGTTCCCCGGCTTCGGTACAGACGGCTTCGGAGACGATCACGAGGGTATAGTTTTGACCCCGTTTTTGTCGGTCTTGGATGCCTTGACAGATGTTTTCGAGTTTATAGTCAATTTCGGGAATTAAAATCACGTCGGCCCCACCAGCAATTCCGGCGTTTAAGGCAATATGACCGGCATCTCGTCCCATGACTTCTAAAATCATGACCCGGTTGTGACTCGCGGCGGTGAAGTGGAGGCGGTCTAAGGCTTCGGTGGCGATGGTTACGGCGGTGTCAAAGCCGATGGACCGTTCGGTGATGCCAACGTCGTTGTCGATGGTTTTGGGAATGCCGATAAAGTTGAATTTTCCTTGTTTGGCGAGGCGGTGCAAGATGGCTAAACTGCCATCGCCGCCAATGCCAATGAGGACATCAAGCCCCAGTTTATGATAGCCGTTGATGATGTCTTGACTGCGATCGCTCACGGTTCCATCGGGAAATTTAAAGGCGAAGGGATTGCCTTTGTTGGTGGTTCCGAGAATGGTTCCGCCTCGGGTGAGAATGGGGTCAACATTGGCCTGGGTTAAAGGGATGGCGTTGGGAGGGTCAGCCATTAAGCCGTTGGTGGCTTGGCAAATACCTAAAACCTCCCAACCCTGTTGATTGGCACAGCGAACAACGCCGCGAATGGCTGCATTTAAGCCGGCACAGTCACCGCCACTGGTGAGAATGCCAATCCGTTTGTGTTCTCTCACAGGTGTTTGTCCTTTTTGGTTGCAAAAGTTGACGGGTTGAGTATGCAGCACTTTGGTGGCGCTGGGGTCGTCTTGGTCATGAAACTTTAGACTTGAGAGGAGGAGGTTTGGCCACCTTGTTCACTGCTAGTCAGGGGGAGATTCGCTGAATCCATGGCTGACTCGACTGTTGTTAGGAGTTAAGCGGAAGCTGGCGATTTGCCAGGATGCGATCGTTTCATCACCTTGCCAATCGTCTTCTAAGAGATTGACCCGATGAGGTGTCATGGGATTGAGGATACCGCCAAGGTCTAGCTGGCTGGTTTCTCCCTGACTATCATAAACCCGAATGATCCAATGATTCTTGTTGCGTTCAGATTGTTTTAAGGCCATGAGGATGAGATTTTGCGGCTTCAGGGATAGCCATTGCTCGGAGGACTCGTTGGGGCGATCGCCCCCTAAAGGCGTAACATGAGTATAGACCAGGAGCGGCTGATTCAGTTCATAGGCTCGTTGGACGGTTTGACCCTGTTTCCAATCGCCGGG
>SMDP01000089.1:8028-9451 GCA_012911965.1 Geitlerinema sp. P-1104 | reverse complement strand
TCGGGCGATCGCCCCACAAGGACTCTCATACGTTGCCATCTCTGCCCAAAAATTGACATGAAAAGCGGTTTTGAGAAGCACTTGCTGTTCCTGCCAATCGATGTCAGTGTTAATGACGAGGATTGAAGCCTGTTTATCTAAACAATAGTCTTGACAAATGCGAGAGTTACCCAACCGACGCACCACCCGCAGCCGTTGACGCAACTCTCCCCATTCCAACCACTCTAACTGTTCTAACGTCGGAGGTGGCAGGGGATGCTGTTCATACTTGGGGTCGATATTCCACGCATCCCAATATTGTCCTTTATCTGAGTAAGCTTCTAAACAATTGCCCCCCAAAAGATTGAGAACTTGCTGCTGAGTCTGTTTGTTATAAATTCCCCGGATATTGCCAGTTTCCTCGTCAATTGTAACCCGCAAATTAGCGTTTTCTAGGATAGGGGCGCGAGTTGTGTGGTAGGATGAGTTATCCTGGGGAGCTTCTTTATCTGGGTAGAGCCAATACCGGCAACAGCCGACACCGGGGACATCCTGGGCCAAAAACCGGAGTTGGTCCTGAAACCGTTGACTGGGGAGAGGTTCACCGGAGAGGCTGCAAATCCGCCAATTGGGGTGAGATGAGGGAAGGGAAAGGCTAACGAGGTGCGATCGCCCCCAGGTGAGAGAATTGACGACTGAGACTAAAATCGCCTCCGGGTGAGGGGGTGTCACCGAGGGGAGTTGTTGCAATAGCTGCGTGATAGCGTCGTCGCGAATCTCCTGGGCCTGAGACAATCCCGCCGCACTCACCTGATTGGCCTCGCGCAACACCTCAGGAATTGTCGAACCGGGGAGAATGTCGTGGAACTGATTAAACAGCACTCCCTTCCAGGCCTGTTCCAGAGAAGCTTGAGGATAGGGAACTCCAGCCGTGAGACTGGCTAAAGACGCGAACAACTCCGCTTGATAGAGTAGCCGTTCTCCTTGGCGATTGGCAAGTTTGCGATCGCCCTCGGTGGTGTAGCAACCGCGATGAAACTCCAAATAGAGTTCATCCCGCCAAACCGGACAACTCGACTCCACCTGACGTTCTAGTTTATCGAGATAGTCCGTCGCCGAAGCAAAGGCCAAATTCGGAAACAGCGCCGACCCTTGCCAACGTCGGGCCACCTCTAACATATCACGCGTGGGTCCCCCCCCATGGTCTCCCACCCCCGGCAACCATAAACCATCCTCAAGTCCCGTATTCTCCTGCCAACAGGCCAAGTAATCAGCCATCGCTTCTGGCTCAATTCCTTGGCCAATCGGTGCCGACATCAAACTCAAAACCCGACTCCCATCAGGACTCTCCCACCAAAAGAGTTGATGAGGAAAGGTCGTCGTATCATTCCAGCGCAGTTTCTGGGTCACAAAATAGTCAATCCCCCCCTGTTTGAGCAATTGG
>SMDP01000089.1:6010-7201 GCA_012911965.1 Geitlerinema sp. P-1104 | reverse complement strand
GTCAGGAATGACGAGAGTTTGACTCAACCAGAGTCCTTGATTCCCCCGACTCCAGGGAATATGACCCCGGTCATTGAGTTGCACCGGTTGCCAACTCGACTCAGTGTCAGGATTAAGGGGAGACTCCCGAGATTGTCGCCAATGGGGGAGGATATCTTGACGAGACAGAGCGTGCAGTTGGGCCTGGAGATGTTGAAAGGACTGGGTCACAGGAGAAGAGGGGGGTGTCGGTGTGGGTATGGTATCACTTTGAGTCATGGTTTTGGCAGGAGGTTAGGGAGAATTGCATGGCAACCCTCCAGGATGGGTAGAAGGCCAGGTGTTTTCTATGGCATAATGACGAATATAACCATGACTCACCGATGACTGCAAAAGACTACTTTCATGACATAGTTAAAATTGCCCTAATTAAAGATGATTGGTCAATTACCCATGACCCGCTTTTTCTGGACTTTGACAATAGCAAGATTCAAGTTGACTTAGCGGGAGAAAAACTGATTGCCGCTGAGCGAGGACTGCAAAAGATTGCTGTTGAAGTCAAAAGCTTTATGAGTCCGTCTCTCGTATATGCCTTTCATTTAGCATTAGGTCAATGTTTAAGTTACCGCCTAGCCTTACGAGACCAAGACCCAGGACGGGACTTGTATCTAGCGATTCCTGATTTTGCCTATCGGGACTTCTTTCGTCGTCCCTTTGCCCAATCTGTCCTGAACGAAGCAAAAATTTCCTTGTTAGTGTTTGACCCCAGCCAAGAGGTAATTGTTCAATGGATAGCCGCCGCCCAAAACTAGACCAATATCGCCAAATTGTTGCCGACCTTCTCCAACGCCACAGCCTGGATAAACCCAGTTTTGGTGATATTGAAGTGTACTACTTTGCCGACCCCGTTCATGACCATTATCAGGTCTTTCACGCCGGGTGGAATCGCTCTGACCGGATATTTGGGCCTCTAATTCATATTGATATCCTCAATGATAAAATTTGGATTCAATATGATGGAACCGAGGTGGGAGTTGCCAATGAATTGGTTGACCGGGGAATCCCCAAAGAGGAGATTGTCCTCGCCTATCATCCTCCCCAATGGCGACATTTGGGGGAATTTGCGGTATCATGAGGAGGGGATAGTCTCTTGTCGGATCTGTTCCGGCGGCTGACAAGGTTGAACCTTGACCGAGGACTGACAACTCGCCG
>SMDP01000089.1:0-5165 GCA_012911965.1 Geitlerinema sp. P-1104 | reverse complement strand
AACCTAGAGCAAGCCATCGCCCTCTTCCAAGCCGCCTTAGAGGTTAGGACCCGCACCGCCTTTCCCGAAAATTGGGCCAGAACGCAAAATAACCTAGGAGAAGCCTACGAAGCCCAATCCGACAACCCCAAAGCCATCACCGCCTACCAACAAGCCCTGGAAATCTTCACCCCCTCCTCCTTCCCCCTAGATTGTCTCCAAACCGGACGCAACCTCGGACATCTCGCAGAGCAACTGCACCAGTGGGACATCGCCATCGAAGGCTACCACAACGCCATCCTCGCCATCGAACAAAGCCGCAACTGGGCCACCTCCCCCCGTAGCAAACAAGAACTCCTCGAAAGCGCCCTCCCCCTCTACGGTCAACTCATCGAAGCCTGTCTGCACCTCAACCGTCCCCAGCAGGCCCTACTCACCGTCGAACGTAGCAAATCCCGCCGACTCATCGAACTGCTCACCCAAAGCGATCGCCTTCCCCAAAACGCCACCCCCCAACAACAACAGCAGTATCGCCAACTGCTGCGAGACATCGCCACCCTCGAACAGTCCCTCCCCGACGACCTCCCCCAAACCCCCCTCAACCCCGACTCCCAACAGCGCAGCGCCCAACTCTCCCCAGCCTCCTCCCCCCAAAGCAACCTCAAACAACTCCTCCAGCAACGAGAACAACTCCTACAAGACATCAACGACCCCGACTTCACCGCCCTACAAACCGTCACCCCCCAACTCCCCGACTTCCGCCAACTCCTCAGCCCCAACAGCGCCATCATCGAATGGTATCTCCCCCAAGACCCCAACCTAGGGGGCTACATCTTCCTCATCCACCTCCAGCAGAACCAGCCCCAGATCCAAGCCTTACGCTACAGTCCCCAGCAACGTCAGACCCTCGACCAGTTCAACCACCACTACTTCGCCGACTACCGAGACCGCAGCTGGTATGAACAGCTCGACACCCGCCTCGACGAACTCGGCCAACATCTCGACCTAGACCGTCTCCTAGACCATCTCCCCAACCGCTGTCAGCGTCTCATCCTCATCCCCCACCTCTACCTACACCTGTTTCCCCTACACGCCCTCCCCATCCGCCCCCAAGACTCCGACGCACCGCAACTCCTCCTCGATCGCTTCCCCGAAGGCGTCAGCTACGCCCCCAGCGCCCAGATTCTCGCCTATCTCCACCAACGCCGCCAACGCCCCGACCCCCGCCAATTCTTCGCCATCCAAAACCCCACCCAAGACCTCCCCTACACCGATATGGAGGTCAGTTTCATCCGCCCCAACTTCGACCCCAACAGCCATATCCTAAAAGGACACCAAGCCAGCAAAGACCAGCTAAATCGCCCGCAAACCCTAGAGAAACTGCGTCAGAGTCATTTAATTCATTTTGCCTGTCACGGAGGCTTTGACAACGCAAATCCCCTCAACTCCGCCCTCCTTTTAGCCGGCAATGCACCCCTCAACCTAGAGGGACGACGAACCCTAACCCTCCGAGATGGTCGCCGCTTCGACCTAGACTCCCAAGGACTCACCCTCAGAGAAATCTACCGCACCCTCGACCTTCCCGCCTGTCGTCTAGTGATTCTCTCAGCCTGTGAAACAGGACTTCTCAGCAGCCAGTTAACCGATGAATGTATCGGTTTAGCCACGGGATTTTTAGCGGTGGGAAGTTTATCGGTTTTGAGTACCTTATGGTGTGTCGATGATTTTGCCACCGCTTGGTTAACGATTCGTTTTTATGACGAGTTTCGCCAAGATGGGGATGTGGTGAAAGCCGTGTATCGAGCGCAACAATGGTTGAGACAGGTCTCAGTCGCTGACTTTTTAATCTGGTGTCGCGACAGCTTAAAAATGTCAGCCACTGACTTAGATGAACTGGAGTTTCAGTTAGAGGATTATAATCAGACCGCTCCCTTTGAGTCACGACGTCATTGGTCAAGCCTATTAGTCAGTGGACTCTAAGTGGACGTTACAACTGAGAAACCGAGTTTCTCCAAGAAACCCGGTTTCTGGTATTCGATCCAAGTTTGCACCGCGCCTCCGCCAAAATAAGAAACCCAGTTTCTGGGATTCACCCCCAAGTAACCAGAGTCCACCGAAGAATGTTAAACTAGAGACCTTGATTGTCATGGGAGAGATGTCTAATGGTCGATCGCATTCCGTCCAAGTCGTTGCAAACGATTACCACTTTCCTAACCTACCTCGAAGCCGCCAACCGCAATCCAGAAACACCGCCGCAATTCTGGACACAACTCCAAAACTTTCTCCAGGAACTTCAACCCGTAGAAGATAGCCAACCGCGATTAGCCTCATTTATCAAAAACTGGTGTTCCCAACATGAGATTACCTTAGACGATAACGCCTATCCCGAAATTCGCGCCAGCGTCATTGGGAACCAACAGCAAAGCCAACCAGATAACCCCAACCTGGCTCAACTTCCCGAAGGAGACAAACCCATCTTAACCCAGAATAAGGCTCTCATTACCCGTCAGGTTGAACAGACGCTCGACAAAAACGCGAATGAGTCCTAACCCAGACGTTATTTACGCTCCCAGCCTCTATTGGTTCGCCTATCAATACCATCATGGCTTGGTCATCTCCCCAGAAACCCCCTCCTCTGAAAACCTAGAGGGGATAAATCTGCATTGGCTGA
Organism: Geitlerinema sp. P-1104; assembly: GCA_012911965.1. Classification (GTDB taxonomy): domain Bacteria; phylum Cyanobacteriota; class Cyanobacteriia; order Cyanobacteriales; family Geitlerinemataceae; genus Sodalinema. The sequence goes on along the minus strand of SMDP01000089.1, from coordinate 2,515 downwards.
AACAGCGGTATCAAGATATCCTGGACCCCTTCGGGATTAACCCCTCCCTCTCCCTGCGAACGGATACCCCCAACGGAACCTCCGAGTTACTGACCCCAACCTCGCCTCAATCTCTCCACCAATACGAATTTATTAGCACAAAAGATGAGAAACTGCAAGGATTTCTCTATCCTCAATCCCTTCATGATTGTTACGCCCTCAACCTCAATCTCTTCTGTCCTGAACAATTCGGACTAGATGGTTATATACTGTCTGACCTTAGAAACCTCAATCCCGATAATTGTTTCAAGCCCCAAAATCCGCCACCCCTGGGGGATGTGGGACAAACGCTGCTCTTAACGGCTTATTTAGAGGGGTCGCCACGGGAAAATATCCGGGAATTAGATGGTTTAGCGAGACGCTGTTGGCTCAATTTCTTTCATCTCCCCCCAGACTCGTCTTCTGACAAGTTTCCGCCGTTATATCGCGCCTACGACTGTCTAGGGGGCTATCTCTATGAATATGGCAATCCTAAACAGACAGCGGCGGAAAATCCCTATGGTCATTTGTTGATTTGGTTTTTATTCGATGAAACTCCAACCCTCAAGTTACAGGAGTTTTATTGGGATTTACCAAGCTTATTTTTATACTATCACAAAGTGCGGCAAATGTATTTAAGTAGTCGCATCTTTTACAATAAAGCGGATAGTATTGTTAATGAAACGGAGGAAGTATTAAATAAATTCAATTTTAAGTATTTAAACAGCCAAAAGACTGGCGAATTATCGGAAAAAGAGTTGGCAGAGTTAAAGGGGAAACTCAAACTACTGCTCAAGGAGTCGTTAGCCTATTCCAAGGAATTACGCAATTTGGAATATGCTCACAATAGTATTGCCATTAACAGCGGTAATTATCAAGCCATTTTAGAGCATATGGAACAACGGATTCAGGAGCCGTTGTCTCCGTTTCGGGTGTTTGTGGAGAAGGAGGCGATCGCCTTTCAGGAGCAAATCCGAGCGGACTTAAACTATTTCAATCCGGGGTCAAATCTGCTCAATCAATCCATCGCCACCATTCGGGGATTAGTGGAAGTGGATCAAGCCGAATGCGATCGCCGTCGTCAAGCTTGGGAAAAAAAGTTATCCGAGCAACAACAAGACGCCAATGAAGACTTACAAGACCAAATCCAGTCAATTGGGGTAGGGATTGCAGCGGGGGCGATCGTCGCCTCCACATCAGGATTGATTACCGAGAAACTTCACTTATCCGGTGATGAAACCCAGGGAGAAAGTTTACCAGCACCCACCCTATTTTTGCTAGTTTTGCTGTTAAGTATCTTGTGTTCCTGGGAGGCTTGGACATGGACAAAGCGATGGATTAAGCAACATCGTCCGAACCGTATTAATACAGAGGAGGACAAATCTCCTCCCACAGCGGACTCAGTCGAGCCAGGTGATGACGATAAGTTTAATTCTTAATAATCGCTTCTTGCTTGCTATCCCCAAGGTTAAGACTTGCGACATCAGGGGCGATTCTTCTGATCGGGAGGCTAGGCTGAGTATATATACTCAGACAGATATCAAGCCACCAAATTATTCCCAGCGATTGAGCCATCAATCGAAGGAGGAGTCATGACATCCGACCAATCTCTGAGCCTGCGAGGTGTGTTATCCTTGGGGGCGCCGTCGGTGTGAACCTACTCGGGTTGTTGTAATTCATATTGACTGGGATGTTTGAACTCACGCTTCTTACCTTGGAAGGATTCGTAGAGTATCCGATGACGGCGAAGTCCATACTCATCGGTGCGAGTCTCATAAGAGCGAACCCACTCCACCAGATTTCCTAGATTTTCATCTTGTTCCCGATTGGAAGTGAACTTCTCCGGTTCCCATGGCCTCGCGCGGCAATGTGCGATACATATTTCAACCCCAGGGTTAAGAAAGATTAGCTCTTCACAATCTGGCAATATAAGCTCGATAATATCAGCATAACAGCCTTCAATAATCCAGCTTTCATGATTAGCAATAAAACGCTTAACATCAGCCAGACTATCTTGTAACAATCGCCGTTCTGTGCCGCCGTGAAACGCCACTTCATCCAGCGATAACCGTGCAGCGAGTTGCTTGGAAATGAGTCTCCTAGCTAGGGTACTTTTGCCTGCTCCCGCGTTTCCAAGAACAATAACTTTCATAAACGTTCACAAATCCTGAACTAATTGATAAATCTCATCTGCCATGTCCTTGGGTCGTCCTGAGAGGGGGAAAAACAAGAGATTGTCAATCTCAGGATTATTCATTAACCCCTCCAAACGGTCTAATTGCCGTTCTGTGATTGAAATCCCATCATTCGCCATCACATACCCCATTTCATCTTCAAAATTCTCCTCCCCATAGACCTGAATAAAGGCTCGATCAATATCCCAGGTTTCCCAATCTGCCGCAAAATACTGTTTTGCCCAATAGGGATTATGATGGCAAATATCGAAACTCACATTGGGATTTGCTGCTCTCATCTCCCCAATCATCGTCTGCACAAA
>SMDP01000088.1:11698-17019 GCA_012911965.1 Geitlerinema sp. P-1104 | reverse complement strand
AGGGCGACCACAAGGGTACGCCCCTACGTCTTTTTTATTGCCTAGGGCGACCACAAGGGTACGCCCCTACGTCTTTTCTGTTCCCTGTTCCCTTCTTCCCCCATTACGCCGTTTTAGAAAATTGATTGGCTAGAAGTTTCGTTTTTAGCCCCAGTTCGATCGCTTCTAAGACGCGAGTCATGCCTGTGGTGTTGACCATTTCTGGGGTTTTGTCGGCTTTTTGAGCCACCTGCATGGCTTTCTCGGTCAGGGAATGGCTGGCATAGCCGGTGATGATTAATAGGAGATCAGCACTGTAGATGTGGCTTTCGACTTGTTGGGCCATTTGTAGGCCTTCCTGGGCGGTACACCAGACTAACTCCACGCCGGAGTCCCGGAGGCGGTTCTTGACGGCGGTGGCGAGGCGATCGTGTCCTCCGAAGACTACCACTTTTCCTTCGAGTTGACTGTAGGGGTTGGGGCGTTTTTCTGAGGTGCGATGGCGGGTGCGGGGTTGGACTTCTGAGGGGCGTTCCACTCGTGAGCGGTTCTCCATCGCTTTATGATAGATAAAGTTGAGGGTTTGCTCGTGGGTTCCCCGTAGGCGGGCGACGGGCCCCTCTTCACTGAGAAGGTTAATGCGATCGATTAGGGCTTCGACGACTTCTTCGAGGGCGTCAATGGCTTTTAAGTCGGTGGTGTACCCCCGTATGGCGACGGAGACGTCGGTGGCACTAAAGAAATCTTGCTGTTCTGAGATGGTTTCGAGCAAGTCTTGCTTGAGGGCCAGTCTCCATTGGTGGGTTTGTTCTGATAACTGTTCGTCGAGGAGACGTTCTTCGTATAAGATGAGTTGCCGATCAACGGTTTGCGCGGCTAACAGAGGGGCGTTTTCGAGTTGTTCGCGAATTTCCTGGGCTTTTTGTTCGAGTTTCTGCCGGCCGGTGCTTTCCTTGATGTTCTCAGCATCATATTGCTTCAACATCGCTTGCACCTGGTTTAACAGGGGTTTGAGCTTGGCTTCGATTTCTTTGGTTTTCTCCTCAATCTGCACATCACGCTGTTGCTGAAGTCGGTTTTCTTCCAACTCGGCTTTCGCCAAGGATAATAGGCTACTAACGGAATTCTCTAGGTTGCCAAGGTCATTAATATCCATAGGGTCTGGGTTCTCGAATAATGAAAGGATACCGTTGTACCGTTAGAGTATTTTTACTCTCTGGGAGTAGACTCTGCCTGGGTGAAGTACAACGGTTATGCTCTCTATGATACGCCTGGATTCCCCCGGTTTGTCTCAGGAGTCTCTCAATTACAGCGACTCTTGTCTTCCCGTCGGCTTGAGGTTCCTAGGACTTGGTAGAGTTTGAGCCGTTGGCAGTGGCTTGGCGTTTCGGGGCGATCGCCGATAGGCTCGGGTCACGGCAATATCCTAGTATGGGACTAGGTCTTGCCATAGGGTTCGCTGTGCTTCTACTCACGTCGCCTGTTGCCCTAGGCTCTGGCTGTGACTGGCTACTCCAGGGTGCAACCGCGTGATGACCGTCTGATGACTGCTCTTCTATCACTGTCTTCTGTCTGAGAGAACTCATGACTTCCGAGAATACTCTGGATATCCTTAAGTCTGCCCTAGACTCCCAATCTAAAGCCCTGGATCTGTGCGATCGCGGCTTGACTGAACTTCCGCCTGAGATTGGTCAACTTCGTCAACTGGTTGCTCTGAGTCTTAGCGGCAATGCCTTATCTGGTCTCCCACCTGAACTGGGACAACTTCAGAACCTGAAATTACTGGATTTAGAATGGAATGAGTTTGATGAGTTCCCTCAGGAAATTTTACAGTTGAGTCAGTTACGGGAACTCTATATTAGTGGCAATCTGTTAACAACAATCCCGGCAGATCTCAATCAATTACAACATCTCGAAAAGCTCCATATTAATAATAATCGCTTACGAGATCTGCCCTCGGATTTGAGCAATCTGTTTAGTCTCCGGGAACTCTCCCTTCGAGATAACCAACTGATAGAGATACCGGAAAACTTTTACCGCCTCACTCGCCTGCGGAATCTTTCCTTACGACAAAATCGTCTCTCTGAGTTTCCGCTGGCCATCTGCAACTTGGAAAATTTGCAGAGTCTTTCCCTCAGTCATAATACCATGGGGCGGGTTCCTGGAGATATTTCCCGTTTACCATACCTACGTCAACTGGCTCTAGGTTTTAATCGACTTGAACAACTCCCGCCAGAGATCTACCATCTTAAACAACTCCAACAACTCTATCTCAATGACAACCAACTTCAGGAGCTACTCCCTGAGATTAGCCATCCCACTGCCTTGAGAGAGTTGTATCTCTATAATAACCAAATCCAAGCCTTACCTCAGGAAATTGGCAACCTGACAAACTTGACACTTTTGTCGGTTAGTGGTAACAAATTGGGCGATTTACCCTCAAGCTTAGCCCAACTGTCCCAACTGCGATCGCTAGCAGCAAGTAGTAATCAATTCAGTCAATTTCCGGCGGTGATTGGACAACTCAAGCAACTCGAAGAACTGGCATTAGGGGGAAATAACTTTAGAGAATTTCCAACAGATCTACTTCAACTCAAACAGCTTAAAAATTTAGCCCTGTGGGACAATCCCATGGGGAGTTTACCCGCAGATATCACGCAACTGCAAGAGTTGGAAATCCTCAATGTTCGCAACACCCAATTAAATCAGTTGCCGGAAGGGTTATCGCAAATGCCAAAGCTGAAATACCTCTACATTGACAACAATCCTCTAGCGACCTTACCCAATGAGGTAGTGGAGGCGGGCAGTGAGGCTGTTTTAGCCTATCAGAAAGTGCAGCCTGAACAGCCCCCAACCTAAAGGGAGCCAAATGGCGTTAATTGTTCTTTGTTCCTGCCCCAACCGCTTGCTTACGATTGCGAGTTTCCAGGAAAATCAATAGGGCATTGATATCCGCCGGATTCACCCCACCAATCCGGGAGGCTTGACCCACCGTGACCGGGCGAATTTTCATGAGTTTCTCCCGAGATTCCTTAGACAGGGTTTCAATAGCATCATAATCCAAGTCCACTGGAAGCGGTCGATTGGCTTCGCGACTGACTTGGTCAATTTGCCGTTGTTGTCGCTGGAGATAGCCGGAGTATTTGATATCAATTTCCGCCCCTTCCCGTTCCGCTGTCGTTAACTCAGGATTCCCCAGTCCCAAGCGGTCTAAATCCAGATAATGGAACTTAGGACGACGCAATAAATCTGAGAGGGTAACGGACCCTTTAATTCCTTGGCCCGTTTCAGCGATAATTTGCTGGCCAATCTCATCATGGGCCTTGACGCGATTGTCTTGCAAACGCTGTTTTTCGGCGGCGATATTGGCTTGCTTGCGTTGGAAGAGGTCCCAGCGGCGATCGTCGATTAAGCCAATCTCACGGCCTAAGGGAGTGAGACGGCGATCGGCATTATCCGATCGCAACACCAGGCGATACTCCGATCGCGAGGTCAACATACGATAGGGTTCCCGTAATTCCTTAGTACAGAGATCATCAATCAGGGTTCCCAGATAACTCTCTTCGCGGGGGAAGACAATCATCTCCTGACCCCGGACAAAGCGGGCCGCGTTAATCCCGGCCACAATTCCCTGGGCCGCCGCCTCTTCATAGCCGGTCGTTCCATTGATTTGTCCAGCGCAAAATAAGCCCTCCACTCGTTTTGTCATCAGGGTGGGGAAACATTGCGTCGCCGGGAGATAGTCATATTCGACAGCATAGGCCGGGCGCAACATGACGCAGTTTTCCATCCCCGGTAAGGTCCGCAACATCTGCACTTGCAACCGTTCCGGGAGTCCGGTAGAGAACCCTTGAATATACAATTCTGGGAAATCTCGCCCTTCGGGTTCAATGAAAATCTGATGACTGGGTTTGTCGGCGAAGCGAACAATTTTATCCTCGATACTGGGACAGTAGCGAGGCCCTTTAGCATCCACCCAGCCACCATAGACGGGAGATAGATGTAAGTTCTCCTGAATGATTTTATGGGTTTCGGCAGTGGTGCGCGTCAGATAGCAGTTAACTTGTTCCCGTTCCACCCAAGCCTCGGGGTCAAAACTAAACCAGCGTAGGTCCTCATCGGGGGGTTGGGGTTCCATTTGGCTATAATCCACGGACCGTTTGTCGACACGGGCTGGAGTCCCCGTTTTGAGGCGATCGGTTTCAAACCCCAAATTTTGCAATGTTTCCGTTAAACCCACCGCCGCGAACTCTCCAGCCCGTCCTGCGGGCATGGATTTGTTGCCAACCCAAATCACCCCACCCAGGAAAGTTCCGGTGGTGAGAATGACAGTTTTACAGCGGAAGGCGACGCCGAAATAGGTTTGTACGCCGATAATTTCGTCGTTTTTACCCAAGACAATATCCGTCACCATGCCTTCGCGGACAGCCAGATTCTCCTGATTCTCCACAATCTGACGCATGACGGCGGCATATTCCCGTTTATCGGTTTGGGCCCGTAACGCCCAGACGGCCGGACCTCGGGAGGCGTTGAGGACCCGCTTTTGTAGATAGGTGCGATCGGCCATTTTGCCGATTTCGCCGCCGAGGGCATCCACCTCATGCACCAGTTGTGACTTTGCCGGTGCGCCGACTGCCGGATTACAGGGTTGCCAGGCGATTTTGTCTAAATTCAGGGTTAACAGCAGGGTCCGACAACCGAGACGGGCCGTGGCTAGGGCAGCATCACATCCGGCGTGTCCTGCACCCACCACTACCACGTCAAATTCATCTTGAAATTCTACGGGAGTGTCTACGGTCATGGGGGTTGGCTTGAGCTGATGGGTCAGTTGACTATTGTAGCGTGGCCAGCCCCATGACCGCGTTGGCTGACCGCCGTTCTGTTTGGGACGAGACTATAATCGGGGTAACTTGCTGAGGGCTTTCTGTCATAATCATGTCGCCGTTACGGATTCCCATATCGCTCACGGAGTTTTTGACTCAAGCCGATATTGAATCGTCTCCGGCTTGGGAATTGATTGAGGGGCGAAGTCTGCGAAAACCCATGCCTACTCTGTTTCATTCACGGCTGCAACGCAATCTTGTTAACTACATCAATGAGCATACGGATGAGTTTGAGGCAATACAAGAGTTACGTTGCATTGTTCCGCCCTCTTCACCGGTTCCAGATATTGTGGTTGTTGCTGTTGAACGCCTATCTGATGAGGATGGCCCCTTCCAGGGCGCTCCTGATTGGTTGATTGAAATTCGCTCCCCCGACCAAAGCACCTTGGATTTGCAAACTAAGATTCTTCATTGCTTGATTTATGGCACGCAATTAGCATGGTTGATTGATATTAAATA
>SMDP01000088.1:9784-11349 GCA_012911965.1 Geitlerinema sp. P-1104 | reverse complement strand
GAACTCACCCATTGCCCGGTAGCATCATAGTTGCGTAATAGCCTTGTGCGGACTCCCTCCTCTCGTCGCCAGCCAATTTCCAGGAAAAAGGGCTGTTGGCGAGGAATGGTGAGAGGACAAAGACAGGATGCACCATCGGGGAGGAGTAGCAGTTGTCGGGGTTCGTTGCTTCGGTTAAACAGGATGCGATCGCCCTCAATCTCCCCAGTTGAGGAAAACTGCCATTGAGCGTTACTGAGGGATTGCTGAAGTTGGTTTCCCTGACGGCTAATGACAAGATGACTCTCATAAGACTCAGGGGGACGGAAATCAGGATATTCGGTCGTAACGGTTCCCCGCCACTCGCCGAGAAGTTCATCGACGGTTAAGGGAGCGGATTCTGGAATATCGACACCGTCGAGGACTTCACGAATCAGGGTTGCGCCGCTAAACTCCCCATTTTTGAACAGTTGCACCAGTCGCAATCGCCGTTGGTTATGAATAAATCCCTGTTCCGCACCAAAGTCGGAGACGGGGGAAAATTGCAGGGAACCAAAGGAAAAGTCCCCATCTTCAAAAAAGAGGATATTACGTCCTAGGGTGCGATAGTTTAACTCAATCGGGTCTGGTTGAGGCTCTCCCGGTGGATATTTGAAAACCCGTTGTTGCACCAGGCTATTGTTTTCAAGTCCCTCTAAGGTGACGCGAGTGGGAATGTCCGTTAAGACAGTTCCTTGAGGGGAAAACTGGGTGAATGATCCTCGCCAATCTCCTAAGTTTTTGAGAAATCGCTGCCATTGATTCATCCTTCGACAATCCCTGATGTTTGGTCATTACTCCCTCTTCGGGGGCGAAAGGGTGTTTGCCCCCAAGTTGTTTTGGGGTGCTATCAATTGCCCAGCCGTCGTTCTCCGTAGGCGAGAAGTTCATCGATCGCCCGTAAGCGATTTTCCCAAGTATTGACTTGATAGCCGTTGCTGGACCGATGAAGCCTCAACCATTGGGGGATGCCGTCTTGGAGAATTTGTAGGCGATCGCGAGCGATGAGAAGTTGCTCACGATTGGGAGAGTTGGCCAGTTGGTTTAAGGCTTCCCCGAGGGCCTGATCTCCCTCTTTCCAGAGGGCTAATTTATCATCATCAATCCATAATTGCTCATTTCCTAAGACCCATTGCCATTCTGCCCTCAGGGCGCGATGACGGTCTAGGGCTGCTTTGAAGGGTTGACGGAAGGGAATCGGTTGCTGAACGCTCTCGATTTGAGTTCGCTGCAAAATCTCCTTGAGGTTATCAAACAGGCGTTCAGCGGCGAAGAGGGCGTAACCACTGGTGGGTAAATCGCGAATCATCTGCATTTGGTCAACAGCCACGATATCATCCAAATCGTGCAGTTTGACCGAGGGAACCATCAAGGCCCCTTGAGGTAGATTGGTCAGCATTGGGGTCATAATGCGTCCTAAACGGTTGGTGTCCGCCGCATAGGTCATGGGAACAATGACATCAATGATGCCCTGTTCAATCCAAGTTTCCCAGTCTTGTTGGATTTTATGGATGCGATCGTGGCGGGATTGGGGAAACACCGCCGCC
>SMDP01000088.1:0-9611 GCA_012911965.1 Geitlerinema sp. P-1104 | reverse complement strand
CCCATAGCCATAACTACGTTCGGCACTGGGGTCCTGGAAGGGATAGCGGATATAGTCTAATTGCACTCCATCCACGTCATAGTTGAGGATAATCTCATCGATGATGCGGATTAGATACCAACGGGCCTCTAGGTTAGCGGGATCGAGAAAGGTTTTACGAGATCCCCGATGACGAATCTCACCGCGATGGTCAAGATTGGCCCATTGAGGATTCTCATTGAGAATTGGACCCAAAAAGCTGGGAGATTGACCTAGAAGCCGGTTGTGGGGTTCATTGCCCACTGCGAAGGCCCACACCCAAGCATGAACTTCCATCCCCCGTTCCCGGGCCAGTTCAATGGCTGCTTGTAGGGGGTCCCAGCCTTCGGTGAGGGGGTTTTGATTGCCGGTAATTTGGCTGGGATAAATGGGATAGCCTGCATTGAGGGTTTCAAAAAAGACCGTGTTAATCCCGGCCCGGGCTAGCCGGTCAAATAGGGGTTCGAGTCCAGCTTGAGACCCCGCTCGAACAATAGTGCCGCGATCGAGCCAAATGGAGCGCACTTCCGGGGCATTATTGCGGGGGCGATCGTTGGGGTAACTGGCCCAGAGTTGCGATCGCGCCTCCAACCACCGCGATCGCGCCTCTCGATAGTGGCCCTGTTGCACTAACCCAGGAAACTCCCGTAAGACCGTTTTCGCCGCCTCCACCTGGGCCCCCCCATCCACATAGCCCATGGCCACCCCCTCAAACCCTGCATCTAAACTCTCAAGGGCAACATCCCCCAGATGTCCCAGACTCTGGGCGGCGACTAAGGCACTTTCAACTCGTCCTAGGAGTTGCATCAGTTCCTGCTGCATCCGTAGGGCGATCGTGGCATCAATGGGAGCATCTCCAGCTTCAACGACCAGGCCAGGGGGAGCCGTTTCTGAAGCCGGGTCTGCCACCTCCGCCTCATCCACCCGAGTCTGAACCGTAGTCTCCTGACTGTGGACGGGAACCGGAAGCAGCAGCGGCAGAGCAAACAAAGCCACCGGAAGCGATAGCTGAGACAGCCGCCGAAATAGGTCATTTACCATAATGTTGTTCCTTAAGTGTGAGGAAGGTTGGAGAGGAAAAACTCCCCGAATTCTAACCAATTTTGGGGAACCCAGCTAAGAGTTAACCCCTAGTAAGGACGAGCGGGCAACCACAAACAACCACAAATCGGGCAACCACAAGCGATTGCCCCGACCTCTTGCCTCTTCTTTCTCTGTGACCTCTGTGACTCTGTGGTTGCCTATTGCCTAGGGCGACCACAAGGGTACTACTATTACTTTCCCCCTAAACCTCATCCCGAACCGGGAAGCGATTAATCAACTCACTTGCATCCCAGGCTAAGCGGCGAATCTCGGGGCTAGCATGAGGAATATGGGGAATTTGTGAGAGAAAATCAAGGGTTCGTCGTAAGATGCGGACAATATCCCCCTCATCGAGACTGGTGTTCTCACAAAGGTCTGTCCAGTCCACCCCATAGGCCCAGGATTCCACCAAACCCAGGGCATCCCATTCCAGCCAAACCGGAAAGGCCACTTGATAACGCCATTGAATCTGAATCACTTTGCGGCGTAAACCCCGTAAGGCACTGAGGGCTTCTTCGACTTCTGGGGTGATGCCGTAACGAGTCCAGGTATCTGATCGCACCTCCATCACGAGGGCGGCACAGGCAGTGGCGAACTGTTCCGGGGTCAGGGAATCAAACAGTCCGCTGGTGATGGCTAAGCCTAACCATAGCTCGTTATCCCCACGGACAGCGGCGATTGATTCTCCTAATGGGGTGGGTTTCATCGAGAGGCCATCTAAACACTCAAACTCAATCAGAATATCAATGAGATCCAGGAATGCCTCCCAGTGACGGGCCAAATTGACGCGGATACTCTCCTCGCGTTCCTGTCGTTGCCGTTGCAAACGGGCTAACCGCTTGGCCCGTTTAATCAATGTGCCGGGATTGCCAAATTGAGTCAGGGGATGCCGTTCAAGTTCAGCGGTAATGTCTGCCACCCGTTCCTGCCATTCTTGGACTTCTGGGGGGATATCTGGGGCGGTTAAGGGGGGGATTTGTTGGGCGATCGCCTGGGTGTCTGGGCTGCCGTTGCGGGCTTGTCCGGGTTTTGGCGGCATCTCTGGGGGCGGCGTTAGGGAATCAACCCCCTCCAGGCGCGGAATTTCGCCTCGTAGACTCACCACATCTTTGGTGGTGACGATATACCAGCGATTATTAGCCCCTAAACAGATGAGATAGGGGGCTTTTCCGGGACCGGGGAGTTTGTTGACTAACACCGCGTTGAGCGGCTCGGAGACGGGGACGTTAGACCCTTTGAGTTGTAGGATACTGCCGGCTACGGCAAATTGTAGAGCCAGGGTCAGGGATTTATTTTGAACGTCTCCGGCTTGTTGTTGCAGGGTTTTGAGGATGCGGCGTTCTTCTTTAAGCCGTTCTTGGAGTTTTTCGTAACTACTGAGATACTCTGGGTCGACTTGCTCAAATTTACTCTGGGCGGCGGTGATTTCAGCGTCGAGGTCTTGGAGGGCCTGTTGTTGAGGACGTAAGCCTAAGCCGGCCAAGTATTGACCAAAACTGCGTTCGATGAGTTCTTTGGCTTCGTCGAGGCTATGGGTTTGTAAGAGGTTTAAGACCATCCCATAGTTGGGGGTGAATTGACTCACCAGGGGATCGGCTTTGGAGGTGGCCAGGGTAGCGGCTTCGATCGCCCCTTCAAAGGGAGTATCGAGGGTCACGACATAGCCTTGTTCGTCCATGCCTCGCCGTCCAGCGCGTCCGGCCATTTGTAGGAACTCGGAGGCGGTAAGGAGACGATGACCGCGATCAGTCCGTTTGGAGAGGCTGGAGATAACGGTGGTGCGCGCGGGCATATTAATCCCGGCGGCTAAGGTTTCGGTGGCGAAGACGACTTTAATTAATCCCCGTTGGAAGAGTTGTTCGACGAGGCCTTTCCAGGCGGGCAGAATCCCGGCATGGTGGGCGGCGATGCCTCGGTAGAGGGGTTCAACTTGTCCCTCGCGGCCAGCGTCGGGGTTTTGTCGTAGAAATTCGTCGATGGTTTCTTTGAGTTGGGCGGCTTCCTCGTCGTTAACGAGGCTGAGGCTGCCGATATCTTTGACGGAGCGATCGCAACCCCGACGACTGAAGATAAAGTAAATGGCCGGCAACATATCCCGTTTGCGCAGTTGGGAGACGACGTAGCTGATGGCCAGACCATCGCGACGGCTACGGCGGCGGTTTTGGCTGCCTCGGCGCGGTTTGAGGCGGTTGTTGAGTTTGTTGTCTGAGTTGAGGAGGGGAAAGACTCCTTTACGGTTACAGAAGAGGAATTGTAGAGGAACGGGACGATGTTCGGAATAGATGCGTGCGGTGGGACCGTGGACTTGGCTAATCCAATCGGTGAGTTGGTCGCTGTTGGCGACGGTGGCGGATAGGCCCACCAGTTGGATTTCCGGGGGACAGTAGATGATGGATTCTTCCCAGACGGTTCCGCGCTGGCGATCGTTCATGTAGTGACATTCGTCGAGGACGACGGTTTGCACGTCCTGGATGGAGGTTCCCACTTCGCCGATGCGGGTTCCGTAGAGCATGTTGCGGAAGATTTCTGTGGTCATGACGATGATGGAGGCATCGCGGTTGAAGGAGAGATCTCCCGTGAGAAGTCCCACGTTGTCGGACCCGAATTGTTCTTGGAAGTCTCGCAGTTTTTGGTTGGAGAGGGCCTTGAGGGGGGTGGTGTAGAAGACTCGTTGCTCGTTGGCTAGGGCCCGGTAGATGGCATATTCACCGATTAGGGTTTTTCCGGAACCGGTGGGAGCGCAAACGATGGTGGATTTGCCGGCGTTGAGGGCGGCGATCGCCTCTTGTTGAAAGTCGTCGAGGGGAAAGGGAAAAAGCTGGTTAAGGTCGAGATCGGACATGATGGGGAGTATGACTCGGACAAAGGGGGAGCTACAGGGATGGAGCGAATCTGGGGACGACCTTGGGCGGAGGGTTGGCAGATGGGCGCGATCGCCTACCCAAATCATAACGCCGCCTGTTCCCCTGCGATCGCTTGCTCTGTCGCGTTACTCTGATTTTAGGGGGTCATCCCGACCTCTGCTCTTTGGTCTGACGGGGAGCTGACTGGCTCAATGAACCTCGGGGATAGACTCTGGGGCGATCGCTCGACTCGGACATGGGGGGCGATCGCCCATGACAAAACCTGAACCTGAGAATTTCTCTTCCCCGAATTCCCGGCCCCGTGAGATAATGTTGAGTAAAGTTTTGTATCTTGTCCGACAAGCTTAGAATTTATACCATGCAAGCCCGTCTGACCGTCAATACCTATTTCAGCGCGGCCCATCGCCTGGCTCGCCCAGACCTAGACTATACAACCAATTGCGGGGTCTATGGCAAATGTGCCCGTCCTCATGGTCATGGTCATAACTACCATCTGGATGTGACGGTTCGTGGAGAGGTGAATCCTCGCACGGGGATGGTGGTGGAGTTGGGGGCCTTACGTCATCTGATTCAGGAGGTGGTGATTGAACCTCTAGATCACCGTTTCCTTAATAAAGATATTCCCCATTTTGAAACTCGGGTTCCCACGGCTGAAAATATCGCCATCTATATCCGCGATCTACTCCTAGAACCGTTACAAGAGTTGGGGGTGAGCTTGGAGAAGTTACGCCTATATGAGAGTCCCAACAACTCCTGTGAACTCTATGGAACCATGGGGAGCGATCGCCGGGAAACTCCCCCTCAGGAGAAAACCAAGCTGCTTCTCGTTTGAGATCTTGTGGCCCGAAGCCGCGATTCTAGAATCCGGTTTTCCCTTTCAAGCTGAGTGTTGGGTTTCCCAGACTCGCTGCTTAACCTCTGTTTTTAAGACTTAACCGCCAACAGCATCCTCAACGACTTGACGATGACGACTCCTACACTTCCCCCAGAACTAGACAAGATGGTTCGACGCTTCCAGCGCGCCTCTGACCCTAAACGGCGTTATGAGCAACTGCTCTGGTTAGCGAAAAAGCTGCCAGAGATGCCTGAAGCCGAGAAAATCCCTGAAAATAAGGTTCAGGGTTGTGTTTCTCAGGTTTATGTCACCGCACGTCTCGATGAGGCCGGCAAAGTTCACTTTAACGGCGATTCTGACGCTCAGTTGACGAAGGGACTTCTGGCCTTCCTGATTCGTGGAACCGAAGGACTAACCCCGGTGGAGGTGGTTAAGCTGGCCCCGGACTTCATTCAGGATACTGGCCTACAGGCAAGTTTGACCCCATCTCGTGCCAATGGGTTTTACAATATTTTCAAAACCATGAAACAAAAAGCCTTACTTTTAGCCCCGGCGGAGAGTGAACTGAGTTCTCTCGATATTAAAAGTGCTGAGGCTGGGTAATGCTTTTTGTTGGCCTTTGCCAGTTGAGAGAATCCCTAAAATATTTAGTAACAATCGCGGCGCTCTCCTAAAAAAGGTGTTAGAATTGTCAAGGTGATTTACGGTGATTTTCTGTTGTCATGGGTTTTCAAAATTGGGTTTTGATGCGCCACGGCAACTCCAGCCAATCTAACCAAACTTCTTGAAAAACCCAACAAAATCGGGACTGGACTTGTCTTTGACCATGCTTTCAAAACCGTGTTTTTTCCGTGCGATCGCCCCTAATGAGGGGGTTAATGTCTCCCAAGTTGTAACGGATAGATCGCCCCTCCAATGCGGTATCCAGAGCAAGCGCAAAAATTTAACACAACCGTTCACAAAACCTTTCAGAAAACTTAGTTAGCAGCAATTCCCCTGCGATCGCAGTGTGGTGAGCCTCTAATCTGCCAATCGGCGGTTAATCCCCGTCGCAGATTCCCTCGCGTTTTTGGAGAAACATCTATGTTTCCTAGATTCAATAGCAGTTAATCATCTGCCGTCCTGAGCAATGCTTTTTTTTGCCGCCTTGCTGAGAATGAATCTAATTTCCGACTTTCTCAATAGCTACTGATTTTCAACAGCCTAATGACACTATCGAATTCTTCTGAACTCATCGGCACAGATCGACTTGAAAAACAACTGGAAACCAACGGACACAGTACCGTTTCCGACCAGGAAATGCGTCAATCGATTCGCACCCTGTTAACTGAACTTGGCGAAGATCCCGATCGCGAAGGACTGCGAGACACCCCCAAACGAGTCAGCAAGGCCTGGCAATTCCTCACCTCCGGGTATGACCAATCCATGGAGGAACTTCTCAACGGGGCAATCTTCAATGAGAACTCCCACGAGATGGTCCTGGTGCGTGACATCACCCTCTTCAGCACCTGCGAACATCATATGCTGCCGATTATTGGTCATGCTCATGTCGCCTATATCCCCAACGGTAAGGTGATTGGCCTATCTAAAATTGCCCGTATTTGTGAAATGTTTGCCCGTCGTCTCCAGGTTCAAGAGCGCCTGACAGGACAAATCGCCGATGCGTTACAAGAAGTCCTCAAACCTCAGGGGGTAGCGGTTGTCATCGAAGCCACCCATATGTGTATGGTCATGCGTGGGGTGCAAAAACCCGGTTCCTGGACAACCACCAGTGCCATGCGAGGCGTGTTTGCCGATGACGCGCGCACACGCCAAGAGTTCATGGGCTTAATTCGCCACAGTCCTCAATTCCACTAAAGCCAGTCTAGGCGGCTCCCCCTCTTCTCAAGTCAATACAGGAGAGGGGGACAGCAGCCAAAGAGGTGTGTCCCATCACTCTCATGTTTTAGCGGAAGCCGCTGAAACTGACCGGTTGACCCGCTCGGAACGCTCCTACAACCTGTCGTCCATCAGGGAACGTCATCGTTCCCGTACCGTGGGGTCGTCCTTGTCGCAGTTCTCCCACATAACGACGACCATCTCCATAGGTACAGGTCGCATTCTTGGCATCAAAGTTATTCGTGAAGAAAAAGCCCGTACAAGTGGTTCCCGTAGAGTGACGAAAGGTTCCCCGTCCAAAGGGTTGTCCAGCAAAAAACTCCCCCTCAAAGCGATTGCCATTGGAGAAAACATAGCGGCCATCTCCATCTGGCTGACTACTGAAAAAGATCCGTTCAACTTCTCGTCTTTCTAGGATAGGTTCACCTTGAAGCGTCCGCCCGACGGGAACCAACGATGTAACATTTTCCGTCCGTCGAACCCCAGAAAAAGACCCTTCATAGCGAGTTCCATCCGTATAAAACGCTGTTCCTTGACGAATTGCCCCATCTTCAAATACCCCCTCATAGCGAGAGTCATCGGGACGAATTAAACGCCCTCTGCCATTAGGGAATCCCTCTCGAAACTCGCCCTCATAACGGGTCCCATCGCTTAAGGTAAGCACGCCGCGTCCATTGGGTAGAAAGTTGCTAAAGGAGCCAACGTAACTTTGTCCTTCCCCATAATTACAGCGACCAAAACCCGAACCGGTCTCTAAGATAGAGACCGGATCACACTGAGGCTCACGAACATCATCTTGAGCCTGAACCCGAAACAAAAACCCATTTAGGCCAAGACTCAAACCCAAGGCAGTTGTTAAAATGACATAAAGTTTTTTCATTGTGAACTCTCCTTTAGCGACGACCAACCCAGTTCGTCATATTTTGCTCCTCTGGAGTGACCCCCGGTTCACCAACCCCTCGGGCGACCTCAACGCCATTTTGCTCAAGAATCACCACAGGATTTCCACTGAGGCTTTCAACCCGCACCACTCGGACTTCCCCATTGGCAATGGTATCTCCAAGCCGAACATAGCGACTAAAAGCTGACCCGGGTGTTTGTAAGATAATTTGGATATCGCCTCCGACCTGCATGACTCCAGTAACTTCAGTTCCTCGGGCTAAATCCGTTGAAGGCGGAGGAGGTGGGGCTGGGGCGGCTGGAGCTTCCTCGGCTGGGGATGAGTCTGCGACAGAAGGCTCATCTGGCTCCATGTCTTCAATATCATCAGCATCAACCGTTCCCGGCCGAGTTAGAGGAGGGAGAATAAAGTCACCCGGATTGAGATCGGGTAGGGGAGCCACTGTTTGTGAGGTTAGCGGCGGTAAGGGGGGCCCTGCGGTAATGCCATCCGTAACCATCTCTCCATTATCTGTCGCGGGTGCGCCAGGTGCGCCAGGTGTGGCCGGTGCGCCAGGTGCGCCAGGTGCGGGTTCTCCAGTCACTTGTTGAGTAACCGCTTCCGCCTGGCGTTGACTGCGAGAGACTTCCACAGGCAAGATCCCAAAGGGGTCGCCATTGTCATCGCGAGCAGCATCTAAATTACGTTGAACCTGGCGGCTGCGTTCCTGGGGATTGGTCGAGGAGATTAACCCACTCGGGGCTGCGGTCGTCACATCTTCTTCCACGAGCGGAGATTCAAAGGGTTCGGCTTCAGGGATCTCATCCTCTCCATTATCGGGTGCGTCCATAGGAACCTGTTCCGCCACCGGAGTCTCGTCGGGGTCGGGGGCGCTGAAGTCTTGTTCGTCTGGACCGCAGGCTCCTAGCACCAGGGCCAGGGCTAAGCCTAAGGCTGTAAATCGATGTTGACGCATGGCCATCTCCCCAAAATCCTCCTTCTAGGATAGCTTGATCAATGGTAATTGTGGTTGTATCCACTGTTGAACCAAACTCATGGAACGTTGCACCCTGTCCGCCCCTGCCAAGATTAACCTATATCTAGAGATTATCGGCGATCGCCCCGATGGCTATCACGAGTTAGTTATGGTCATGCAGAGCGTGGCCCTATGCGATCGCCTTCAGTTACGGGCGAATGGTTTAGAACAGTTCCGAGTCCACTGTAATACACCAGGAGTTCCGGGCGATCGCAGCAACTTAGCACTGCGCGCCGCCGAGCTAATAGCTCAAACGTACCCGGACACCCATCATAACTTGGGTGGGGTGGACATTCACCTCGATAAAGTCATTCCCATCGCTGCTGGACTGGCGGGGGGGTCGACGGATGCTGCTGCTGTCCTGGTGGGGTTGGATTTGCTCTGGAAGCAGGGACTCACCCAGCCGGAACTTTGGGATTTGGCGGCTGAGTTAGGTTCAGATGTCCCGTTCTGTATCAGTGGGGGAACGGCTCTGGCCAGTGGTCGTGGTGAAGAGGTTACCCCGCTTCCGAGTATGGAAGGGGTGTCAGTGGTCTTGGCCAAGTATCACAGTCTGGCGATTTCCACTCCCTGGGCCTACAAAACCTTCCGGGAGCGATTCTCCCACACCTACGCCACTGGGGACGACGAACAACAACAACGCCGCCATTCTCTCCATGCGGGGCCTATGATGTCCGCGTTGTTGAATCACGATAAGCGCGAAATTGGTCGCTTACTCTACAATGACTTGGAAAAAGTTGTCCTACCAGAGTTTCCTGCTGTGGCCAAGCTCCGTCAAGTTATGGCTGAGGGAGATGTTCTGGGAGCGATGATGTCTGGGTCTGGCCCGACGGTCTTTGCGCTGACTGAAACTCCGGAACAGGCCGAGGCCCTTTGTGACCATGTCAGACAGGAGATTCCCGATGAGGATTTGGGCCTGTGGGTGACGGAATTTTGCCCCACGGGGGTTTTTGTGTGTTAGGTGGGAAGGGAACAGGGAACAGGGAACAGAAAAGACGTAGGGGCGCACCCTTGTGG
>SMDP01000087.1 GCA_012911965.1 Geitlerinema sp. P-1104 | reverse complement strand
GCTAGGCGTAAGCGCCAACGAAAGAAAGATGCTATCTCCCGTCAGGTCTGGTCTCACCCCTTAACTTGACACCAGTGCACTTGCGGTACGCCCCTACGTCTTTTCTCTATTGCCTAAACCCCCTTCGCCTGTTCTACCGCCCAAGTGAAGGTTTGCAAAATCTGTTCCAACATCAGATCATCCTGCAACGCCGACAATCTCAGATAGGGGAAACGAATTTCCGTGGGATTCGTCGGTAAGGCGATACCCACCGAACTAAACTTAGAGCGGAGTTCATTCCAAGGCTCACTCTGACTGAAGGGAGGTTGTGAGCCGTAGTTTTGCGAGGATAACTCTAAGCCGCCCCAAATGCCAATGTTAAACAACTCGCCGCCAATTTTACCGCGACTGTCTTTGAAATAAACCCCAAAGCCCCCATAGTTGTCTCCTTTACCCCATTGCACTTCAACATGAGGCATTTTTTCCTGGGCCCAGGCATAGATTTTTCGTGCCACTTCTGCCTCTTCCTCGCCCCGGCGACTGGCGAATTCTGGGAAAAATGATGTTTCATCCCAACGACGGCGTTCGCGGGTGGCGCTGGACTTTTTAAGCCGAGCTTCTGCCGTCTGACCTAAGACCCGAGGCACCAATAAACGTAAGGCTTCAGGGGAGTGATCGGCATATTGTTTGACCTCTAAGGCTAACACTTCAGCCGGATCAACTTGTTCGTTGAGAAATTCCACCACGCGCCGCAGTTCTGGGGCGATGCGATCGGCGACAAAGACGAGGCGGATCTTGCCAGCTTGTAGGTGCGTTTTGACCTTTTGCCAGAATCGCTCTTCATTGGCCTCTTCCCCTAAAAACTCCTCAAAGACTTCTTCGGGATCTCGTCCCTGTTCGCGACAGTTGGTTTCAAATTGGGAAACGATGGTGTCAATGGGCCAGTAGATGCTGGCATTGGCTGCATAGTCTAACATCTGACCAATGACTTCTTGGCGGATGCGACTGTTGTCAATGCGTTTAACTTCCACAAGGGTCGGAATCGCGTTTTGGTCAATGAAGAGGCGATCAACAGACCAGCGACCGGCCCCATCTTCTTCAGTGGGGATGGGGGTTTCACGGCGAACTAAGAGCCAGTAGCGCGGCAATGCCGTATCAATCTGATCCCCTGCGAGGAGATTGGGATAGGTTTCGAGTAGCTCTTGGAGTTGTTCTTCGGACTCGTAAGCTTGCTCGGTCATTTCGACTAATTGCTCGTCGTCCTGGATTAGATAAATGCCTCCACCCATGGGTTATCCTCTATACCTTAATTAGTTTGACGTGACCTGGACTTTGGCGATGGTTCACCGGACCCCCTTGTCTTTTGATTGTAACGGGATAACTCTGCCAGATTACAAATCGAGTGTCCCTGAAAAGACAAAGGTGGCTGGCCCCGTCATATACACGGCTCCTTGATGCGACCAGTCAATCTCCAAGTTACCACCGGGCAGTTCAACGGTGGTAGAGCGATCACAGCGCCCTGTGAGGACACCCGCAACCACAGAGGCACAGGCTCCCGTGCCACAGGCTAGCGTAGCACCTGCACCCCGTTCCCACACCCGCATTTTTACGTAATTTCCCTGAGTCACCTCAATGAACTCCGTGTTAATGCGTTGGGGGAACTGGGGATGATGTTCAAACTCAGGACCGAGTTGTTCGAGGGCAATAGCGGCCACATCATCGACGAAAATGATGCAATGGGGATTGCCCATACTGACCGTAGTGACCTGCCAGATGCGATCGCCCACCGTTAACGGCACATCCACAACCTTTTCTGAGTCAGGTTTCAGGGTTGTGGGAATTTGCCCCGCCAATAAACGGGGTTCTCCCATATTGACTTTAACCCGTCCGTCCGCTTGCCGTTCAGGGGTGATGACCCCTGCTAGGGTCTGAATGCGATAGGTGACTTGGTCTTGGCCGTCGAGTTGTGCTGCGAACTGGGCCAGACAGCGGATACCATTACCGCACATCTCCGGTTCCGAGCCATCGGAGTTAAAAATCCGCATCGTGTAATCGCTGCCATCGCTGCCGGGGAGTAAAAAAATCACGCCATCGGCCCCAACGCCAAAATTGCGATCGCAGATCTGTTGCGCTTGCTGGGGGGTCACGAGGGGTTCACGGCTGAGGCGATTATCGAGCAGAATGAAATCATTGCCTAAACCGTGATATTTCTGAAACTCCAGGGTCGTCATAACGAGTCAATCCTTTGTCTGTTCTGGGGTGCTGACGCTGTTCCACGAGAGGTGGTATGGTAGCAGGTGCAAGGGCGATCGCAGCGATGCCCATGACAGGTCTTTCTATTATCGGTCAGGAGACGGACTTATGGCGATTGAAATGGATACGAGTTTACCAAGCATTCGTTTCCTACAACAGTACGTCAAAGAACATACCCCCATTGAACTACAAACCACTACCGGCGATCGCCTAGTGGGACGACTCGCCTGGCAAGATCCCATTTACTTTTGTATCCGAGATGATGGAGGACATCAATATCTGGTGAATCGTCAACTGGTGGTTTATGTTAAACCGGTAGATGCACCCGGAGAGGGTTAAAACTCTCAAACTCGCCGGAACAGCCCGAGAAGCTCTGTAAGTAGCATCGAGAGCCAGATACATTTTTATCATTACTTGCGACGCCAGCCCCCTTTGCTGTTATGCTAAATCCCCTCAACTCCTCCCTCAGTCAACCCCTGTCCGCTGTCATCGGGACCTGGGTGATGATGACGGCACCGGCGATGGCCCTAGAGATGCGAGTTTCCCCCGAACAACCTCGCTTAGGAGAAACCCTCTCAGTCTTAATCGAAAGCGATGCCGAACAAGCCCCCACCCTTACGGCCCGGGGCCGCCGCTATGAAACCTTTGCCGTCGGTCGCAATCGCTATCGCGCCTTTATTCCCACCACTCCCCTCGATACTCCCGGCCCTTTTGCCATTGAAGCCCAGTCGGGGGACCAACGGCAACGAGTGAACGTTCCCCTGGGCGATCGTAATTTCACCATTCAAGAAATTTGGCTATCTCCCTCCGTCAACGCCATCACGGGGACCGATTATGAGTTTGACCGTATGGATGACCTCAAAGCGACGGTCACCCCAGAACGGCTCTGGACTGGCCCCTTTATCCATCCCAGCGATGGTCCCATTACCACCCCCTACGGCGTTCGTCGCTACTACAATGGGGTCTGGGCCGACAACTATTATCACCGTGGACTCGATTACGCTGCCCCAACCGGTGCCCCTGTCGTCGCAGCGGCGCGGGGTCGAGTGGCCCTAGTGGGAACCGTATCTCAGGGCTTTGAACTTCATGGTAATAGTGTGGGAATTGACCACGGACAAGGAGTGACCACGATTTACATTCACTTGAGCCAAATTGAGGTACAAGAGGGACAGATGGTTGACGCCGGAGAGGTGATTGGCCGGATTGGTTCTACCGGTATCTCCACAGGTCCTCATCTCCATTGGGGACTCTATGTTAATGGAGAATGTGTTGACCCTGCACCCTGGCTCGGATTGGGGTTGAAATAGCTTCATTGCCATTCATTGGCCCGCCTGAGATTGGGAGAAATCACCGGAATCCCCGACTTGAACCCAGAAAAAACAGTATAATCTCAGAGTTTCAGGTAAATTGTTGTATTTGAGATCTCTGACGGACGGTGCGGTGATCCATTGCATCGATGTAGCAAGACTAACCGATAGCCGCTATGAGCATTGTCAAAATTGTTGAACAGGCCTTGTCTGACGGGTATCTCACCCCCGTTATGGAAGCCGAAGTGGGGCGCATTTGTAATACCGCCTCAGAACTGTCCATTGAAGAATATATGTCCCTTGATCGCTTGATGGGGGCATTACTAACAGGTGACGTTGTTGTCTTGCCACGCAAGCAATTTATCAATGTGATGGAAGAGTTGGTGTTATCGGAGGCGATTACGAAAGTTGCCGAAATTGAAGCCAGCACTGACCGCACCCTGGACGTGGGAGATATTGCGGCCTATGCCCTGAACCGACTCCCACCCCTTTATGCCACCACAGAAGAAGGGGCCAATTTCCAGCGATCGCGGGCCCGGGAGCAACTCTCGGATCTGATTAGCAAACAGGTTACCGATGCCATTGATCAGAGTTTGGCTCATCCAGAGTTCTTCCCCGAGCGTCAGCTTCTGGGCAAAACCAACCCCAAAGAAGTCTTGTCTCAAGTGAGTATGCTCCTAGAAGCCTATGCCGAGAACTTTGAGGCGGAAGAACAACAAGCAAAAGAGTCGTGAAGACTCTGACTCAAGGGGGCGTTCGTTAAGGGTGCGGGAACCACAATTGCCTAAGGGTTGACGATGACAGGGGTTCCCGGCTGTACCTGCTCAAATAACTCCCGGATATGGGCGTTAGACAGGCGCAAACAGCCATGAGAGGCGGCGACTCCGATGGAAGACTCGTCAGCCGTCCCGTGGAAGCCAATATACACCTGGCCATCAGTCCAAAAGCCAATCCAGCGATCGCCCAGGGGATTACTCGCGCCCGGAGGAATCTGCTCTCCCGTCAGAGGATGTTCCCAAGTGGGATATTTTTGCGTTTCTATCACTTCAAAGATGCCTGTAGGGGTTTCCCAACCGGTTTGACCAATACCCACCGGATACTCAGCCTCACGGGTTTCGCCGCGATACAGGGCAACCCGGCGTTGACTCAGAGAAACCACCAGTCGCACGGTTTCCGGGGCAGCTTCTGTAGACGAAACCCGGGTCGTCGCTGGAGAACGGACGGCCTCTAGGGCATGAAAACTGGTGACCATCGGAACCTCCAGTAGAGACAAGAGGGAGGGGGATGAACTCACAGGGTCAGCCTCCTGAACATCATGGCGAGAACTGTCCTCATCGGGAACTATAATATCCAAGACAACTAGCGTTGCTGCACCTAAGAAACAGAGCAAGGAAAAAATCTGGGTGATAGACTGATGGTTACGCATGATTGGGGGGACTCCATTAAGCCGGGTA
Source organism: Geitlerinema sp. P-1104 (assembly GCA_012911965.1). Taxonomy (GTDB): domain Bacteria; phylum Cyanobacteriota; class Cyanobacteriia; order Cyanobacteriales; family Geitlerinemataceae; genus Sodalinema. Next base: position 12,433 of record SMDP01000087.1, on the reverse strand, counting down.
TTGGAGCCTAAATTGGCATCCGTGCGGCCAGATGCTGGGGTGGCGGTAAGAGGAGATCTCTTGGTTTGATGATATCCAACTTGAGCGTAGAACCCCAGACCAACGGCTGAGTCGTCGTAACAATTATAGAGATAGGGTAAATGCGGACTCTTGAAATCGAGCATCTAGGGAAGGCTAAGGGGCCAGATAGACCTGAGACCATCGCCCCGGGAACTCAGGTCATTTGCGCTCACCCATCCCAAGCTCAGGCTCTCGGGGTTCCCTACTGCTCCCTAGACCTGTTGGCCCGCCAACACTGTCAACAGGAGGGTTGGCAAGTGTTATCCCCCTTGATGGCCTATCAAGAGCGGTTGCGCGTTTTAGAGCAGGTTCTCAAATCAGGACATTGGCCCCACCTGCAACGCCAAAGCACTCTGGATCTCAGAACCTTAGAACGCCAATTGCGATCGGGAATCACAGCCCTGTTACGTTCCCCTTCACCGCTGTGTGAGCTGGCGGAACCTACCCCGGCCCCCTCTAGCTTCGGCTTATTGGTGCAGGTGAGTCTAGCTTATGAGGCTCACCTAGAACAGCGAAACTATCTTGATCCAGCTCAGGTTTATCAACGGGCCACTCAGTTGAAGCCCCGGCCACGAGCCATGGTTGTGTTGGGCTATCCCGAATGGATTGAGCGGCAACCTCGTCTCGGGTTTTTGGATGCGATCGCCGGTGCGGGAAGTGTGGTCTATCTTGCGAGTGGCCAGGAGTTAGGGCTGAAAGACCAGGAGAAAACCATCGCTCAATTTGAGACTCTCGGTTGGACTCTGGAGCGGCCAGAAGAGGGGTTAAATGACTCCGCTAAGGTCTTGGTGGAGGGGGGCAAAGGGCCTCAAGGAACCAGCTACTTGAATCAGGAGGAGGAAGTTCGCGGGGTATTACGTGAGCTGAAACGTTGCTTGCTTGAGGGGGTGGCTCCGGATGAGTTGGCCCTGGTGACTTGGGATGAGGCGGCTTATGCTCCGATGCTGTTGGATATCGCCTGGGAGTATGAGTTACCCCTCTATCGCGGTGGCTCTCAACCGCTGTTAGCAACCCCGTTGGGATTTTGGATTAAACAGGCTCTGGACATGGTGCGATCGCGCTTTGAGTTCGAGACTACTGCCGGGTTTCTCCGTCATCCCCTGACCCCCTCAGAGGAGACGAAAATCGGTCCTGTTGACTGGGCTAAAGTCCGAGAGTCTCATCCGCAAAGTTGGGGACGTTGGCGCGACTGTGGGGCAAATTTAACTCCCCTAGAAGACTGGACTCGCGGCGATTACGGGTCCCGCACGCTTCGCCAAACCTGGGTACAACGACTGCGGCAGCTTTTGCAGGATTGGCAGGTTCTGGCCCGGGTTCAGCAATGGCCCGATTCTGCCTCGCTGGGGTCTGCCCTGGACAAGGCCCTAGAGCATCTGGCCGGACTCCCCCAGACTCCCCTGAGCTTAGACCAATTCGCGCGGGAACTGTTGGAAACGTTCTCTTTGGTTGCGGTTGTGTCTGCGGTTCCCCAGGGAGCGATTACCCTGCAATCCCCCGCCGCTGTGGTGGGGGCGAGATATCGTCATCTCTGGCTGTTGGGGGTCGCTGAGGGGATCACGCCGTCTCCTTTAACCCAGGAGCCGTTATTGGATTGGTATCATCGGAAACAGCTTCAGAATCAAGGTTTTGCCATCGAAACCGCTGTGGCGTTGAGTCAACGACAACTGCTGCTGTTTGCACACTTGTCTTGTTGCGCGTCGCAGCTCCATCTATCCTATCCTCGGCAAATTCAGAAAACCCCGATGCTGCCGAGTCCCTATTTGGCTCGGTTGGGGGTTGAGGTGCGGGAGGCTCAGAACGACGGGGCAATCGCCAGTTGGCAGGAGTTGCGTCAGCGAGGCTTACGTCAGCCGCTCCCCCGAGAGGATGCGGTATTGACTCATGCGGCCCGCAGTTGGTCCATTGAACTGCACCGTCAGCAGGGGTTAGGAGGCGTTCGTGAAACGTGCGAGAACCGCAATCGCTTTCAGGGCCAGACTGAGATTCCCGTCGAGATTCCCTCGCGCCGCTTTAGTGCCTCCCAACTGACCCATCTAGGTCAATGTGCTTTTAAGTGGTTCGCTGGAGATTTACTTAAAATTCAGGAGTTACGGGAGGCGGAAACCGAGTTATCAGGACGGTTGCGAGGTCGGCTATACCACAAAACCCTGGAATTGGCAACCCAAAAAGCTCTGGAAACCGGGTCGACTGAGTTACGTCAGGCCCTGCTAGACCATTTAGATGCGGCGTTCCTCGAAGCTGAGGAATTGGAACAGTTACCGGAGTTAGCTGCCTGGGGTGCTAGACGTCAAGAACATTTACAACGCCTGCGGCGAACTCTGGCTCAGGAGTCGTTCTTGGGGGAAACGAGCCAAATCTTAAGTACGGAACGGCCGTTTGAGGGAGAGTGGTATGGGTTCCGGGTGCGGGGAGTGGTGGATCGGGTTGACCGGACTCCTGACGGCTATGTCATCATTGAGTATAAAAGTCGCTCTAGTCGTCCCACCCGGGCTAAGACTGAACAGGGTAAGGCGGATTTAGATGTTCAATTGCCCCTCTATGGGGATGTGCTGGGTCAACAGTTACAGCAGGAGGAGGCTGAGGCGACGTCGGTACGCTCTTACTATTACTCTCTGACGAAAGCGAAACCTCTGGGACATCGGGACAAGCTCGATCGCGAGGCCCTGCAACAGTTTAGCGATCGCCTCAAGGAGCATTTGACTCGGGGGGACTATCCGGTTCAACCGGATAGGCAATACTATGCTTGTCAGTATTGTCCTCATGATGTGGTTTGTCGGGTGCGTCGTTAGGGGCCTAGAGGGGGAGGGAAAACCCTGTAGGGGCAATCCCTGGTCACTGAGCAATAGTCGAAGTGGTGGCGTGCCCGGGGGGGGACACGGAGAGGGGGAGAGGGGGAGAGAGTTGGGCGTTCGTGAAACGTGCGGGAACCGCAATCGTTAAGTCTCGAAGAGTGTCCTATAATGAGGCCAACGGGAACGTGAACTGTTCATTACTTTTGTTTATTTTTATTGCAAATGGGTAAGAAAAAGAAAAACAAGAAAAGTCAGACTGAGGTGAGTGCTAGTCTCGAAACGATTGGCAACAGCTATGACCCTACTCTGATGACGTCAGAACCGCCTAAATCAACTCGAAAAGTTCCTAAGAAGGTCTATAAAAGTGAACTGAAGCGACTGCAAATTGAGTTGGTTAAGCTCCAGACCTGGGTAAAAGAAAAAGGCTTAAAGGTTGCCATTATTTTTGAGGGTCGTGATGCGGCGGGTAAGGGGGGAACGATTAAGCGGATTACGGAATGCCTCAACCCTCGGATTTGTCGAGTCGTGGCTCTGGGAACCCCGACAGAGCGAGAGAAGAGCCAATGGTATTTTCAACGCTATGTGCCTCATCTACCGGCGGCTGGGGAGATCGTCTTGTTTGACCGCAGTTGGTATAACCGGGCTGGGGTTGAACGGGTGATGGGATTTTGTTCTGAGGAAGAATACTGGGAGTTCTTACGCTCTTGCCCGGAGTTTGAATGTATGTTGGTGCGATCGGGCATTATCTTGATTAAATACTGGTTCTCGGTCAGTGACGATGAACAAGAACACCGGTTTCAAGCCCGAATTGATGACCCAACGAAACGTTGGAAACTGAGTCCGATGGATTTGAAAGCTCGGGAAAAATGGGTGGAGTATTCCATCGCTAAGGATGAAATGTTTGCTCATACCGATATTAAGCGATCGCCTTGGTATGTTGTGGATGCTGACGATAAGAAGCGGGCGCGTCTGAATTGTATTCACCACATCTTGACGATGATTCCCTATGATGACTTAACGCCAGATCCGATTGAGCTTCCTGAACGCCAGGAAGATATCGGCTATCTGCGGCCCCCCAAAAGTAAACAGAGCTTTGTCCCCAATCACTACTAACCTCAAGCCGAGTCGGAGACGGTCTCATTCACCGCTCAACTCCTCTGTCTTGACAGGGGAGGGAGGGGTGGGTTAGCGTTCATGTTGCTCTTGAGGGGTGTGGAAACTGGCGAACATATCAAACAGAACGGCGACGAAGCTAAAGGAGAACCCGAGCCAGAGGAGTCCTTGAAGGGGGTGGCCCGTGCCAAAAATGGCTAGAAACTCTAGTAGTAGGCGCAAGCCAGCATGACCGAGTTGGGTACAAAGGGGAATATAGCTCATCACGAGCAGAGCTAACGCGCCAGCGGCGAAGACTAACCCCGGTAACAGAAAACTGAATACCGTCGTCAGGCATAATGAGCGCAGGCGGGAGAGATGGGTTGTCAGAGATGGGTTAGATAACATAAGGGGTAGCGGTGGAACTTGTAGAATCATCCAGGGCTGTGATTCCGAATGTTCTTACCTTAAGGGCGATCGCCCCTAAGATCCGAAAATTGTATAAATCTTAAATAAACCTAAAGAAACTTGGTATTTCGTGTAACGTTCCCTTGCAGTGTGTTTGTTGTTGTTATCGTTTTGGCGCAGAACCCTTGTATAAGAGACTCATTCCCAGCAGCCTAGCCAAGTGGGGCCAGCGTCTACTCGCCGCTGTTCTTTTAGCTGGACAGGTGGTGATTCATCTGTTGGGTGGCAAAATCCACCGTCGCAACACCCTAGAACAGATGGCCTTCGTGGGGCCGCAGTCATTACTCATCAATACCATCACCGCCGCTTTTGTGGGGATGGTGTTTACCATCCAGGTGGCTCGCGAATTTTTGAATTTTGGCGCGGGTTCCGCTGTGGGTGGGGTTCTGGCCGTGGCCTTGGCCCGAGAACTCTCCCCAGTGCTAACTGCTGTGATTGTGGCGGGCCGGGTGGGGTCTGCCTTCGCCGCCGAAATTGGCACCATGCAAGTTACTGAACAGATTGACGCACTCTATATCCTGCGAACTGACCCGATTGACTATCTCGTCATCCCCCGACTCATCGCCTGCTGCATCATGGTTCCCATTTTGACCCTCTTCTCGCTGATTATCGGCATGAGTGGGGGGCTATTGATTGCGACGACTCAGTATAGTATCGCTCAGTCTGTCTTTTTAGAATCAGCCCGTAACTTTATGGGGATTACTGACCTCATCAACGCGGCCATCAAAGGCGGTGTGTTTGGCGGCTTGGTGGCTGTGATTGGTTGCAGTTGGGGACTGACCACCTCTGGCGGTGCGAAAGGAGTTGGAGAGTCTACCACCACGGCGGTGGTGACGGCGTTAATGGCCATTTTTATTACCAACTTCTTTCTCTCCTGGATCATGTTCCAAGGAATGGGGAGTGCGTCCCTGACGTTATAATTTTAGTCTCTATGGCGATCGCGTGCTGCTATGCAATCTTCTAAAAAACATCCGTTCCGACGCTTATTACAGTATGCCCAGGACTATAAAGTCGGTATTTGGAAAGCCTGTCTCTGCTCGGTTCTCAACAAAATTTTTGACCTCGCTCCCCCAGCCTTAATCGGTTTAGCCGTGGATATCGTGGTTGAACAAGAGAACTCATTTCTGGCTAGTTGGGGGATTGAATCGGTCTTGGCGCAACTGGTGGTGTTGTCTGTTTTGAGTTTTCTGATTTGGGCCTTAGAATCTCTGTTTGAATATGCCTATCAGCGACTTTGGCGGAATTTAGCCCAGTCGATTCAACATGATTTACGACTCGATGGCTATCAGCATTTGCAACGGATGGAATTGTCCTTTTTTGAGGAACGCAGTACTGGGGCATTGATGGCTGTTCTAAATGATGATATTAACCAGCTAGAACGCTTTTTAGATCGAGGGGCCAATGAAGTTCTACAAGTCTTGACGACGGTGATTGTTATTGGCGGTGCATTTGTGGTTTTGACCCCCAATATCGCAGCTTTAGCCTTACTCCCCATTCCCTTTATTCTCTGGGGGTCGATTAGCTTTCAAAAACGCTTAGCCCCTCGCTACGATGCCATTCGAGAAACCGTGAGTACCCTTAATTCTCAGTTAGCCAATAACTTAACGGGAATTACCACCATTAAAAGTTTCACCTCGGAAGCCTATGAAACCGAGAGAATTCGGCAATTAAGCAATGAGTATTCCCAAACCAATCGGCGGGCGATCGCTCTCAGTGCGGCATTTGTTCCCCTGATTCGTATTATTATTCTCGTGGGCTTTACTGCGATTCTTCTCTTAGGAGGATTAGACGCCGCCGCCGGAACCTTAGCCGTGGGAACCTATAGCACGATGGTTTTCCTGACGCAGCGTTTATTATGGCCCCTAACCCGTTTAGGAGAAACCCTAGACTTATATCAGCGATCGCAAGCCTCCACGCGACGACTGTTTAAACTTCTCGATACTCCAATTACCCGCCATCCCGGCTCCCAATCGTTACCTGTTGAGCAGGTTAAAGGAGAAATTATCCTCGATTCTGTTACCTTTGCCTATCACGATCGCCAACCGGTGATTCAAGACTTTTCTCTCCATGTTCCCGCCGGACAAACCATTGCAATTGTTGGAGCAACAGGTTCAGGCAAAAGCACCATTGTCAAGTTGCTATTGCGGTTGTATGAGATTAAATCGGGTCATATTACCTTAGATGGTTTAGACATTCAGGACATTATCTTATCGGACTTACGTCGAGCCATTGGCTTAGTCAGTCAAGATGTTTTCCTGTTTCATGGAACCGTCGCTGAAAACATCCGTTATGGGAGTTTCGAGTCCAGTGATGAAGATATCGTCGCCGCAGCCACCATCGCCGAAGCTCATAGTTTTATCCAAGAGTTACCCCAAGGCTATCAAACCATCATTGGAGAGCGAGGTCAAAAGCTATCAGGAGGGCAACGGCAGCGGTTAGCGATCGCCCGAGCCGTCTTAAAAAACCCACCCATTCTAATTTTAGATGAAGCCACCTCAGCCGTCGACAATGAAACTGAAGCCGCCATTCAACGGTCTCTAGACCATATCACCCAAAACCGCACCACCATTGCGATCGCCCACCGCCTCAGTACCATTCGCAATGCCGACTGCATTTACGTCATGGATCGCGGTGAAATTGTCGAGCAAGGCTCCCACGAACACCTGCTCAAACAATCGGGGATTTACGCCAGTTTATGGACCGTCCAAATGGGGGAACTCATCCACCACTAACCCCCTCCCCCTCTTCCTCCGTGTCCTCGGGCAACCACAAGGGATTGCCCCTACGTGGTTCCCCCTCCCCCTCTTCCCTCCTCCCACTCCCCCCCTGATACCATAGACAAAACCGCTAAACCTTAAACTCTTATGAATGTATTAAGCCTATCGGCGACATTTCCCTATCCGCCGAGTCGGGGGGGAACCCAAGTGCGCACCTTTAACTTATTAAAATACTTAAATCACTATCATCCCGTTACCCTCGTCAGCCAACGTCAGGCGGGAGTGAGCGATGAAGAAATTGAGGCCCTGCGGGGTTATGTTAGTAAACTGGTGCTGTTTGAGCGTCCTCCAGCCTTAACCGGAGGAGCGTTAGATAAAGCCAAACGCTTTGCCAGCTTTCTGCTGGGGGGAACGCCGCCGAGTGTCTTGTCTTACTACTCCCGGGAGATGCAAGCTTGGGTAGATGAAGCCGTTAACTCCGGGGAGTATGATGTCATCACCTGTGAACATAGTGTTAATGAGACCTTCGTGCGACCTCAATGGGGCGATCACCTCAAAACCGTTGTCAATGTCCATAGTTCCATTTTTGGAACCTGTCAGCAACAATTAGACACCGAAACCGCCGAACATCCCCTGCGCGATCGCCTTAACCTGCCCCTGCTGTTTCGCTACGAGAATCGCTATTGCCAGAAATTTCGCAATATTGTCGTCACCACCCCCGAAGATGGGGCCCAGATGAAACAGTTTAACCCCGACAGTTGCATTATGGTGATTCCCAATGGGGTAGATGTGGAGTTGTTCCCCATGCGATCGCAGGACCCCGGTGGCCATCGTCTCACCTTTGTCGGGGCGATGGATAATATCGCCAATATCGATGCCGTGACGTTTCTAGTTCGGGAGATTTATCCCCTGGTGCGATCGCGCTATCGTGACACCACCTTAACCCTCGTTGGCTCCAATCCCGTCCCGCAAGTACAGCAACTGGCCCAAGTTCCGGGAGTCACGGTAACGGGACGAGTTCCTTCGATGGCAGACTCCCTACACCAGGCTACCGTTTGTGTCGTCTCGATGCGGATTGGCTATGGAATTAAAAATAAAACCCTCGAAGCCATGGCCGCAGGAACTCCCATCGTGGGGAGTGATGCCGCCTTGGAAGGGTTAGAGGTGGATGGGGAGAGCGTTCCCTTGCGGGCCTTGCGGGCCAATCAGGTCCCCGAGTATGTTCAGTCTATCAGCCATTTATTTGAGAATCAGAGCTTGCGTCAGGAACTCTCGCAGCAGGGACGCACCTACGTCGAAGAGCAGTTTACCTGGCAACGAGCCGGACAACTGTACGAGCGGGCAATCGCCGCTCAGCGCGGGGTTTGCCCGGAAACTTAAGGCTCATGGTAGTCTAGGAGGCAGACATAGATAGAAAATTCAGCGATAACCAAGACGATCTCTAACCTAATCTATATCTATATCTATCTCTCATTCAAGCTGTTTGAGACCCCAATTTGATAGTCCCCAACTTGAAATCCCCAAATTTGAGATCCCAGTTTGATCACCTTGACCCCCAGTTGACAGATTCAGATGCCCAGGTCGTCTAAGCTAGACCGCAGAGCCACGGTCTCTCAACGGCCTCGGACTTGCCTAGAAACGCTATGATTTGGAAAAAAACGTAATTTAATAAGGAGTGCTTATGCGAGCAGTGTTAATGGCTGGAGGATCAGGAACACGTCTACGTCCCCTGACCTGTGACCTTCCCAAGCCGATGGTACCGATCCTAAATCGTCCCATCGCCGAGCATATCCTCAATCTCCTCAAGCGTCACAATATTACAGAAGTTATTGCAACCGTTCATTATCTGCCCGATGTGATGCGGGATTATTTTCAGGATGGTAAGGATTTTGGCGTTCAGATGACCTATGCGGTGGAGGAGGAACAACCTCTGGGAACTGCCGGCTGCGTCAAGAATGTTGAAGACTTGCTCGATGATACCTTTGTGGTCATTAGTGGTGATGCCATCACTGACTTCGATCTACAAGAGGCGATCGCCTTTCACCGAGAAAAAGGCTCAAAAGCCACTCTTGTCCTCAAACACGTCCCCAACCCCATTGAATTTGGGGTGGTGATTACCGATGAACAACAGCGGATTGTCCGCTTTTTAGAGAAACCCTCTGCTTCTGAGATTTTCTCCGATACGGTGAACACGGGAACCTATATTTTGGAACCCGAAGTTCTGCAATATCTGCCCCCGAACCAGGAATGTGACTTCTCGAAAGATTTATTCCCCACCCTGTTGGATAAGGGGGAACCCATCTATGGCTACATTGCCGAGGGCTACTGGTGTGATGTGGGCCATCTCGAAGCCTATCGTGAGGCTCAGTATGATGCCTTGAACCGCAAGGTTCAGATGACCTATCCCTATGAAGAACGAGAACCGGGAGTTTGGGTGGGTCAAAACTCGTTTATTGATGACACGGTGAAAATCAAGCCCCCCGTTCTGATTGGGGAAAACTGCCGCATTGGTCCGCGTACCAACATTGAACCCGGAACTGTGATTGGCGATAACGTCACTATCGGCTCAGATGCCGATCTTAAGCGTCCGATTATTTGGAACGGTGTCATTATCGGCGATGAGGTTCACTTACGCGCTTGTACCATCTGTCGCGGCACTCGGGTCGATCGCCGGGCCCATATCTTGGAGGGTGCGGTGGTCGGTCCGCTGTCGGGAATCGGCGAAGAAGCGCAAATTAGCCCCGGTGTGCGCATTTGGCCCAGTAAGAAAGTTGAGTCTGGGGCCATTTTGAACATTAACCTGATTTGGGGACAGACGGCGCGGCGCAACCTGTTTGGCCAGCGAGGGGTGAGTGGTTTAGCCAATATTGACATTACCCCAGAGTTTGCCGTGAAGTTGGGGGCCGCCTATGGTTCTACTCTCAAACAAGGGGAACAGGTGGTGGTGTCGCGAGATCAACGGAGCATTTCCCGCATGGTCTCGCGCTCGATTATTGCGGGCATTATGTCGGTGGGGGTCAATGTACAAAACCTCGAAGCGACCGCCATTCCCCTCTCCCGTTCCTTTGCCCGGGCCTCGCGCAATGGTATGACCTCTCGGCCAACTATCGCCGGGGGGATTCATGTGCGGATTCACCCTGATCGCTCTGACTCGATTTTGATTGAGTTTTTTGATGCTAATGGCATTAATATCACCAAATCGAAGGAGAAAAAAATTGAGGGGGCTTATTTCAAGGAAGACATCAGACGGGCGCAGATTACCGAAATCGGGGATATGACCTATCCCAGCCAGGTGTTGGAGATGTACAACACGGGCTTTGAGAAATTACTCAATGTTGAGGCAATTCGTCACAGCAACAGTAAGATTGTCATTGATTACGCCTATGCGGTCTCAGGGGCAATTCTACCGGTGTTGTTGGCGAAGTTTGGCAGTGATGCGGTGGTCTTGAATGCAAGTCTTAATCAGTTGGCGTTGGCCAATGAGGAACGCGAAGGCCTGTTGACTCAGTTGGGGCAGGTGGTGGAAGCCTTACGGGCTAATTTTGGGGCCCAGGTGTCTGCGAATGGGGAGCAGTTTATCCTCGTGGATGAGTCTGGTTTGCCGATTCGCGGTGAACAACTGACGGCCTTTATGGTGAATATGATTCTTACGGCTCACCCTCGGGGAACGGTGGTGGTTCCGGTGCATACTTCTAGTGCTGTTGAACAGATTGCTCGCCGTCATGATGGCCAGGTGATTCGGACTAAGGCGAATCCGACGGCGTTGATGGAGGCTTGCCATACCAATCCCAATGTGGTGTTGGGGGGAAGTGGCGAAATGGGCTTTATTTTCCCGCAGTTACACCCCGGTTTTGATGCGATGTTCTCCATTGCCAAGTTGATTGAGATGGAAACCTTGCAGGGGCGATCGCTCGGACAAATTCGTGCGGAACTTCCCCGTGTCTATCACCGCTGTCAGACCATTCGTTGTCCCTGGACGGCGAAAGGGGCCTTGATGCGTCATATGGTGGAAACCCACTCGGCCGATCGCATTGAGTTAACGGATGGGGTAAAGGTCTGTGAACCTCAGTCCGATAATTGGGTTCTGATTTTGCCGGATGCGGGAGAACCGGTGGTGCATATTTTCGCGAATGGGGACGATCGCGATTGGGTCGATGAGATCCTTCTGGATTATCGAGGCCGGATTCAGAAGTTTGTCGAACAACAACAGGGAGGTCAGAATTTACCCCTGGATGAGATCTAGACTGGTATCCCTGAGGTAGAATAAGGTAAGCTGGGAGGCTGAGGACACCATGACTCAGGGTTTGGGTCAGCGGTTCCTCGCCTGGCTGCCTTGAGTCGCTCTCTGGATGTCCTAAACTGTGAAAGATTTGGTCTAATGAATAGCTGTATTTTCATGGCGGAGATTGTTCAAGATCCGCAACTGCGATATACGAGTGACACTCAGACGGCGGTTACTGAGGTATTGGTGCAGATTGATCCACTGCGGGATGGTGATGCACCCGAAACCCTCAAGGTGGTGACCTGGCGTAAGCTGGCTGAGGTGGTTCCCCAGAATTTCCATCGCGGCGATCGCGTGGTGATTGAGGGCCGTTTGGGTATGATTTTGTTTGATCGCCCTGAAGGCTTCCGTGAGAAACGAGCGGAGGTGACGGCTCAACGGATTCATCTGATCTCTCATGCTACTGGGGGAGCGGCTCCGATGACCCCTCCACCGGCCACGTCGATGCCGTCTCCGGCACCGGTGACGCCGGTCGATACTTCGGCGAATGCTCCGATGGATGCTCCGATGAATCCCGCTGCACCGGGGTCTTCTCCTGATGAGCCGTTATCGGATGAGATTCCGTTTTAAATCCTGATGCTGGAGTTTGATTTCGTTGATGATACAACTATCCCCTCCCTGCCGGTGGGGGTTTGGGAGGGGAGTTTGCCTTGGCCGGTGACGGCCGAGATGCAGGCTCAGTTTCAAGGGTTTTATGAGTGTGTGGTTCAGGGAAACCGTCGGGCTAATCTGACGCGGATTCTCGAACCCATGGACTTTTGGGAGAAGCATCTCTGGGATTCTCTACGAGGGGTGCTGCCGTTTCTCTCGGGTGAGATGCCTTTGTCGGGGAGTCCTCGGGTGGTGGATATTGGCACTGGGGGCGGGTTTCCGGGGCTTCCTCTGGCGATCGCCCGCCCGGATTGGTCTCTGACGCTGTTGGATTCGACTCAGAAGAAGGTGCGCTTTTTACAGGCGGCGATCACTCGTCTTCAGTTATCTCAGGTGGGGGCGATCGCTGGCCGAGCGGAAACGTTGGGTGG
>SMDP01000086.1 GCA_012911965.1 Geitlerinema sp. P-1104 | reverse complement strand
ACCGTCAGTTGAGTAGCGATTATCTGTTTGATTAGCCGGAGAATCCCCATCTCTTGCTTAGTGGGGAGTATGTCAACACTGTAGAAGATTTTGCCACCAGGTGACACGAAGCCAGACATTTAAGCCAACATCTCCGCCACGACTCAACCAAACTCCTGTTCCACCACCCGCCAACGAACCGCAATCACACTTGGTTCCAAGCTAATGCGGCTAATGGCCTGTTCGAGTAGTTCATCATCGCGAGTTTGGGTCACCAGTTGGGCTTTGACTTCAACCCGGCCCTTGTCAGTTTCGAGATCTTCACTGTGGAGCGATCGCAACCGCATATGACCCAAGCTCAACGATTGCAGCAACAAGGCCCGAACCCGAGCCGCATCGTCCTCTAAACAGACCAAGGAACAGTGATAACACAGTTCCACCTCACTACCTTTAAGGGGTTCTTGGTTAATCCGATGGCCCAAAGGACGGAGAATCAGATTCGACGCCAACACAGCCACCGACCCCACCAACGCCTGGCTAAAATAACCCGACCCCGCTAAGGTCCCAATGGCAGCAGCACACCAAATCGTTGCTGCCGTATTCAAGCCGCGAACCGTCAGACCTTCCCGCAGAATTACCCCCCCAGCGAGGAAGCCAATTCCCGACACCACCTGAGCTGCGATCCGGGTTGGACTGGCTTCATCAGGGGTGAGTACGGAGAGCATCACAAACAGCGACGCACCTGTGGCAACGAGAGCATTCGTCCGTAGACCAGCCATCCGCTGTCGCCATTGCCGCTCTAAACCAATGGCAGACCCCAATAGGAATGCCACCAAAAGGCGAATTGCAAACTCTGTCCAGTCCATTGGCGATCTCCCAAGCATTGATTGAGGGCATTATGGACTATTTCCCCATGGCTTTGACCAAACCAATGCCACTGAAGTACAACATGGCCACCGCTCCCCCCAGCAAGCTTTGAGTGAGAGGGTCCGTGGAGGGGGTTAAAACCGCCCCTAACACTGCCGCCGTGAGAATTACATAGCGCCAACCCGAAAGCATTTGCTCTGAGGAGACAATCCCTAACCCACCGAGAATCGCTTGCAGGACAGGAACTTGGAAGGCAATGCCGGTACTAAATAGCAGCAGCAGAATGGTTTTGAAATACTCATCAATCGACCATTGCTGCGCCACCACTCCCTCACCGAAGCTGACAAAAAACTTAAGCGCCGCTGGAATCAGGGCCACATAGGCGAAGACTAACCCCGCTAAGAACAGCACACTAGACCCGAGAACCACCGGGGCAATCAGTTTCTGTTCCCGGCGCGTTAGGCCCGGCAGCACAAAGCGGACAATTTGATAGAGGATAAAGGGAGTGGCCAGGAGTAGGCCGCTGTAACCAGCTACCTCAATGGAGACGAAGAAAAACTCCCCAGGTCGAATCTGGATAAACTCGACCCCATTGGCGGGGGCTTCCAAGAGCCGCACAATGGGCTTCACGGTCAGGAAACAGCCAATAACGGCAATGAAGACGGCAATCAGGGAATAGAAAATTCGCTGTCGTAGTTCTTCGAGGTGGTCGAAGATGGACATCTCCACCTCAAAGGGAGCCTCATCAAGATAGCGGTCATCCTGTTCAGGCGGTTTGGGGTCAATTTTGGGAGTTTCCGGGGGCGAAGTCATGAAATCTATAGAGACAAGGAATCCGACGCTGTCGTTGAGCCGTGATTTTTATTTTAAACCGCCTCGGTTCGGTCGGTGGGGAAAACTCCCTGGCGATCGCCCGTGAAGAACCCCAAAACATGATTTACAATAGGTAACTGTGATTTGTTTTACCAGGTCTTTTACTGTGCTACGATCGCTCGTTGCCGATTTTCGCATCATCTTTGATCGCGACCCCGCCGCCCGCAACTGGGTTGAGGTGCTATTCTGCTACCCCGGTTTGCAAGCACTGGTGTTCCACCGCTTCGCCAACTGGCTGCATCATGTGGGGATTCCCTTTTTCCCGCGTCTGATTTCCCATATTGCTCGCTTCATTACCGGAATTGAGATTCACCCCGGTGCCACCATCGGCCAAGGAGTCTTCATTGACCATGGTATGGGAGTCGTCATTGGTGAGACGGCGATTCTCGGTGATGGCTGTTTGATTTATCAAGGTGTTACCCTCGGCGGAACCGGCAAGGAAACCGGAAAACGTCACCCCACCCTCGGCGAAGGAGTCGTTGTGGGAGCCGGGGCCAAGGTGCTGGGCAATCTACAAATTGGTCATAATGTTCGCATTGGCGCCGGCTCAGTGGTGCTGCGGGATGTCCCCTCGGATTGTACGGTGGTGGGAGTTCCTGGGCGTGTGGTTTACCGCTCTGGGGTGCGCGTGAATCCCCTCGAACATGGACAACTCCCAGACTCAGAGGCCCAGGTGATTCGGACGCTAGTCGATCGCATTCAAGCGTTAGAGAAACATGTCGAGGTGCTGGAGAAACAGGGACAATTTACCTATCGGCAATTGGAGAAAGTCGGGGCCGTCGCCGCTCCCAACTGTAATCTAAGCGATCACACGATTCAAGAATTTCTGGATGGGGCAGGGATTTAACGCCTCTTGTGTTTTGCGTTATCCGCCCGTTGAGCTACTTAAACTCAGCGGGCATTTTTTTAAGTCCGAGTTGGGGCCCCTGTGGCGTGCTTGGCAAAGAGCGTCTTAACTGAACTTTCGCTTAGATACAGAACTATGGCTCACTCGCGATCGCTCAAATTTAGAGTCGCTAAAATCCTCGATCTGGCTGAACCCGATGACACCCTTAGCAAGTTCCTTGATTTATTTGTTCTAGGCTTAATTCTTCTCAATACTATTGCCGTTGCCCTAGAAACAGTCGATCCCTTATTTCAACAATACTTTCTTGAGTTTCGCCGCTTTGAACAGTTTACAGTCTCCGTCTTCAGTATCGAGTATTTGCTGAGACTCTGGAGTTGTACGGTGATCCCCAAATATCGCCATCCCGTCTGGGGCAGACTCAAATTTATGATAACGCCCTTAGCCGTTATTGATTTACTGGCGATTCTGCCCTTTTTTCTCTCCCTCTACATTCCCCTATTTTCTCCTCAATTTCGCATGGGGCGAACTGTGCGCCTGATCCGCTTTTTTCGAGTTCTTAAATTACATCGATATACGGATTCTTTGTCGATTTTAGTTCGGGTCTATCGAATCAAAAAAGAAGAGCTATTTTTAACATTTTTTGTGTTAATTATCTTGCTGTTTATTTCCTCGACCTTAATTTATTTTGCTGAACATACAGCCCAGCCTGAAGTATTTTCCAGTATTCCGGCGGCCATTTGGTGGGGAACCATTACCCTAACCACCGTTGGCTATGGGGATGTGTACCCCATCACCGTTCTAGGGCGGATTCTTGGGGGCAGCTTAGCGGTGTTGGGAATTGGCTTATTTGCCCTACCGGCTGGGATTCTAGCCTCAGGCTTTGCGGAAGAACTGGCGGTGCGTAAGGCTCAAAAACGGGGTCGTGATGTGATTATCTGTCCCCATTGCGGACAGGATATCAATAGTCCCCCTCACTATGAAGAAACCTCCGAGTCAGGGGAGATTGAGACGGATTAGGCCAGAGGCGCAAACCTTTAACCCCGCACCCCCTTGACATTATAGTTAGGTATAGGGTATTCGGTTAGGGTCAGACACTCGGTGTTTTGGGAAACACCGGGTGTCCACAACACTTCTGACTTTTGAGAAACCGAGTGTCTTGAAGACACCCGGTTTCTGGTATTCGACCCAAGTTTACCCAGATTTGCTTGGGTTAGTCGGTTAGGGTCAGACACTCGGTGTTTTGGGAAACATCCGGGTTTTGAGAACCAACATCTTTCAAGCCCTTGCCCTTCCTGCACTTGAGTCTCCTACAGCAAGCCTGACCTAAGTCCCGCTCGCTAAACAGGTACGTCAGCCAAGTCATGCCCTTGGGGAGGCTCTGCCTCCCGAGTGCAGGCGGCAGAGCCGCCGAAACCCCGTGTCATGGCTGGAGCCATAACACGAGGAAGAACGGCTGGAGCCATGACACGAGGAAAATACGAGGAAAAAGAGAAAAGAGGGTTTCCCTAACGAGCCATGCCGAAGACACTACCGAGGGAACGCACCACATTCGCCGGTTCCATCGCATCCACTGCCGCCGTGGGTTCATAGCCACAATGCACCATACAATCCGCACATTTAGGATTGCCACTCTTGCGGCCATACTGACTCCAATCCGTGGTTTCAATCAGCTCTTTGAAGCTGTCATAATGGCCTTCATCCAGGAGATAACAGGGCTTCTGCCAACCCAAGACACTGTAGCTAGGACTGCCCCAAGGGGTACATTCATAGTCTTTATCTCCCATCAAGAAGTCTAAAAACAGGGGATTGTGATTGAAGTCCCAGTTTTTCTTACCCGCTTTGAAGGGGGCGAGGATTTCCCGAAATAGGGATTTCGTCTGCTCCCGTTTCAAGAAATTATCTTGATCCGGGGCTTTCTCATAGCTATATCCCGGAGAAATCATCATGCCATCGACCCCTAACTCAGTTAAAAAGTCAAAGAACTCTTGCATTTCTTTCGGGTCTGTGCCTTCAAATACGGTGGTGTTGGTGGTGACCCGAAACCCTTTGGCTTTGGCGGCTTTGATGGCATTTACGGCAATATCAAATACCCCTTTGCGATCCACACAGTCATCGTGTTTTTCCCGCAAGCCATCGAGATGCACACTAAAAGTTAAATAGGGCGATGGGGTAAATTTGGCGAGGCTTTTCTCCAAAAGGATGGCATTGGTGCAGAGATAAATAAACTTCTTGCGCTGGACTAATCCCGCCACAATTTCATCAATTTGGGGATGCAGCAGCGGTTCACCGCCGGGAATAGACACCACGGGAGCGCCACATTCTTCGACAGCGGCAAAACATTGTTCTGGGGTCAAATTTCGTTTGAGGATTTCTGTGGGATGTTGAATTTTGCCACAGCCAGAACAGGCTAAATTACAGCGATAGAGTGGTTCCAACATCAGGACGAGAGGGAATTTTTTGCGCCCTTTCAGTCGCTGTTCGACTAGATATTTACCAACGGCAACAGCCTGCTGAATTTGAATTGCCATGATTGTTGTTCTCCTCTCACCAATAATGCACCAACGGAACTGATGAACAGATGTTGTTCGGTTGATGTCTGGACTGTTTTCTCTAGGAAATACCTAGGCTTACTATTTTAGCGGAAAGGCTTGGCGTTGGCAGGGGGTCGAGGTTAGGGGGACGTGATTTCGTAGCGATCGGGTAAGGGGGTGACATTGAGCGTTCCCGCGTCCCCGTCGAGTTCCGCGACGACCCCCACGGGGAGGGCGGCGTTAACGCCATCATGACCAAAGGGGAGGTCAGAGACGATGGGAATGTTGAGGTCTCTGAGGCGATCGCGCAGCACCTCGGCCATGCTGAAACTGGGGGTTCCGGGGGCGACGTCCCCCCGACTAAAGCGGCCGAGGGCAATTCCCTCGATATGTTTGAAGCGACCGGACATCCGCCAATGGGTAATGAGACGATCAATGCGATAGGGGCTTTCGCCGGTGTCTTCAAAGGCGAGGATGGCCCCGGTTAAGTCGGGTTCATGGTTGGTTCCAATCAGATGGGTGGCCACGGTGAGATTGCCGGGAAATAAGCGCCCGACACAGCTTCCGCCACCCCAGCCTTGACCTTGTAGGGGGGCGATCGCCCGTCCCGAGACCCACTTAAACAGTCGTTGCTGAGACCAATCCGGTTCATCGGCCAACGTCGTCAGGAGGGGGCCATGAAGACCGGATACCCCTTCCTTGGATAAACTCCAGAGAAGGGCCGTAATATCGGAAAAGCCAATCAGCCATTTGGGGGGCAGATGAACCCCCCAGTGCCAATTTTCTAGGAGTCGGGTGGCCCCATAGCCACCGCGAAGACAGAGAATGCCCTTCACCTCGGGGTCATGGAAACTCTCATAGAGTCGTTGTCGCCGTTGGGAGTCGTCCCCGGACAGATAGCCATACTGGCCATCCCAGCCAGGAGTGAGGACCAGATTGTAGCCGCGATCGCGCCACAGTTGTAGTCCCTGTTCGACGGCGGAGGGTTCCCGGAGTCCGCCACTGGGGGCGATGACATGAAGGGTATCTCCGGGTTGGAGGGATGGGGGACTTAACAGACGCAGGTGCATAGGCTTGACTCGGGGCGAGGAGGTCATCACCTCCTCAGGATTAAGGATTGGAGTTGAAAATCACCTCTAAGGCCGATACCAGACGGCGATTTTCTTGGGGGCGTTTCACGGCAATGCGAATAAAGCGATCGCCCAATTCCTGGAAACTGAGGCAATCTCGCACAAAAATTCGCTGTTCCCGCAACAATAACCGTTGTAACTGATCTCCAGGCATCCCGGTTCTCACCAGGAGGAAATTGGCTGCCCCCCAATCTGCTGATAATCCAGGAATCGCATTAATCGCTTTCCAGAGTTTCCGTTTCGTCGGTTCCAACCATTGATAGGTGCGCTGCTGAAACCCCTGATCCGCCAAGACGGCAACACCAGCGGCAGCAGCCAGAACATTAACCGGCCAAGAATCCCGCCAGCTTTGCCAACGTCGCAAACGGTCTGGATGGGAGATGGCATAGCCCAGACGTAACCCCGGTAGACTATAAAACTTGGTCAGCGATCGCAGCACCACCAGATTAGGAAAGTCCACCACCCAGTCAATGAGGCTTTCCTGAGAGTCTGGTTCGAGAAAATCCATAAACGCCTCATCGGCCACCACCAACTGGGCCGTTTCCAACATCGCCCGCAATCGCCAGCGGGGCCAGAGTTGTCCCGTGGGGTTATGGGGATTATTCACCAATAGGCCTTCCCGAGAACTCACCTGCCAAAGGCGTTGATTCCAGGCCGATACGGGGCGGATGGTTGCCCCAAAGGTTTGCAAGGCCCGGCCATAGTCCCCAAAGGCGGGTAGGGGCAGGAGAACGCGATCGCATTGAGAGAGTTCTAACCCCGCCCATGTCAATAATTCTGCTGCCCCATTGCCCGGCAACACCCAAGCTGGGTCAATGTTATGACTCTTGGCGATCGCATCCCGTAACGGTCCATATTTAGGATCAGGATAGTTCCGGAGTTCCCGTAAGCGCCCTTGAATCGCCTCAATGGCAGATTGGGGAGGTCCGAGGGGATTAATATTGGCGGAAAAATCTAAAATTTCCTCGGGTTGGCATCCAGCAAACGCTGCCGCCCAAGTCAAATTTCCACCATGAATTGGAGGATGAGTCATTAGAAAAGGATGCAAGAGGGGAAAAACCGGGCAACATAGCTAGACGCAATCAGAGTCTGAAAGGGTCGTCCTAGCGGAAGCGGTAATGCGCCCAAACCCACCATACTCCTACGAGGGCCCCCAAGACCAGTAGACGACGGGTCAAGCCCAACGCCTCCTGCACAACGGAAACGGTAATCTCTCGGTCCGGTTTCCCCAATCGGGGTTTCTCCGTCACCACTCCTTGATAGCGATTCTCTCCTCCCAACTGTACCCCCAACGCCACAGCATAGGCGCATTCACTCCAACCGGAGTTGGGACTCGGATCACGTCGGGCTTGCTGGCGGCATTGTCCCCAGAGGTGACGGGGACGGCCGGATAGCAGGGCCAGGGTTAAGACGGTTAAACGACAGGGAAGCCAGGTCAGTACATCCTCAGTGCGCGCGCTGCACCAGCCAATATCACGGTAGGGAGGACGTTTATAGCCAATCATGGAATCCAGGGTGCTAACGGATTTGTAGGCAAGAGCGACCACTGCCGCGCCCCCTGGAGATACGATTGACCCAACAATTCCGTAGAATAACGGGGCGGTCACCCCATCGACCGTATTTTCTGCTACCGTCTCCAAAATTGCCCGTAAAATTTCGGACTCATTCAAGTCATCGGTATCCCGTCCTACGTAGTTTTTTAATCGTTGTCGGGCGGCGTTAAGATCTCCCTTGAGAATTGGCGTTAGCACATCTTCAGCGGCCCGCCGTAAACTGCGCCCGGCTAAACAGGAGGCGAAGAGAACCATGGCGATCGCCCCCCCAAGTCCGGGATGAATCCACCCTCCTAGGGCAATCATCCCCCAAGCCACCCCTCCACTCCCCAACAGCATCAGCAGGGTTAATCCTACCCCCAGCAGTCGTAACAGGGGCGGCGATTGAGTCAGATGCAAGGCCGTCTCGGTATAGGCAGAAATGACCCAACCCATGACTTGCACCGGATGCAGCCAATGCCAGGGATCTCCGATTAGATAGTCGAGGAAAAGGGACGCCAGAAAAATCAGCAGGGCGATCGCCCCATCATTGAGGGGAATGGCACTCATGATTGGGCGGAGACTCTCAACTGGGGTAACCAATTCCAGAGACGCTCCTGGGTGAAGTCTTTAATGGCAAATTCAGCCCCTGCCTCCTGTAAAACTTGGGGATGATGGGTGGTGGCCATGCCGATGGTCGTCACTCCCGCCCCGACTGCACTGCGAATCCCCAGGGGGGTATCTTCAAAGGCGATCGCCTCTCGGGACTCTCGCCCTAACTGGGTTAAGGCCGTTTGATAGGGCAAGGGATGGGGTTTTCCCTGGGGCAATTCCTCGCTGATGATGAGGTGATCGAAGCGATCGCCCAATCCCAAGGAGGTGAGCATCATCTCCGCATTCTCCCGAGGGGCATTGGTAACAACCGCTGTGGCTAACTCCTCTTGAGAGAGCCAATCCAGGAGACGATCCAATCCCGCCAACCGTTGCATCTGATGGCCCCGTTCCCGGAACAAGGCTTCTTTACGCTGTGCCAGTTTCATCCCCACCTCAAAGGGCAGATGAGATAAGACATCCCGAACAATCGCCTCATTGCGATGACCTACCATAAACTGGTCATAGAAGGGGCGATCGATGGTGATTCCCTGATCCAAGAGCAGGTCTTGCCAAATGCTGAAATGCAGAATATCAGTATTGACGAGGGTTCCATCGAGATCAAAAAGAATTGTGGTGAGCACCAACCTAAGAGTTCCCCTTCGTTCAACAGTAGCGGTACTATTGTTGCAAACTTTGTTGCAAACTTTGTTGCAAACTTGATTGCTACGGTCTGAACTCTGATTCGGCTCTCCCTCCGGCCCCGCTCTCCCCGACGTATCACTCCGCCACTGACGCATCATGACTTCTTCAACTCCCACCTTTGGCGATCGCGCCCACCAAGCCATCAGCAGCCATGTCGAGCATATCCTCAAGTATGAGGAGGATGTTCTAGGCGATCGCGATCCCGAAGCCCTCCATCAGATGCGGGTGGGAATGCGACGCTTACGCAGTGACACCGTCGGCTTCGCCGCCGCCATTGAACTCCCGAAACCGGCCCAAAATCGCAAGATTGGCAAAATGGCCCGCACCCTGGGGGTGTTACGGGATATTGATGTGATGCAAGATCTACTCCAGAGGCAATTATTGCCCAAGAGTCCCAAAAAAGAACGCGATCGCCTGCAACCGGCCCTAAAACTGCTTGCCAAACGTCGTAAAGCCGCCCGCAAAGATACAGAAAAACTGCTTCAGGGCAAAGCTTACAACAAATTCAAAGGGGCAATTCAGGAATGGTTACAACATCCGCAATACAGCCCCTACGCCGATTTACCGATTCAGGATGTCTTAGCCGATATCCTACTGCCGAGTATTAGCGGCCTACTCCTCGAACCGGGTTGGTGGGTTGGAATTTCCCAGCCAACGGAGTCATCAGCGGATAGCAACAGCCAAGCCTCCAGCAGCATCGAGACAGCAACACTCACTCAAGAGGAGGTGGAGGCCTTGTTGCTGAGTCAGGGAAAACACCTTCACAACCTGCGTAAACAAACCAAGCGGGTTCGCTATCTCATGTATCTGTTTACCGATCTCTATAGCCCAACCTATCAGGCCTATGTATCGGATATGAAAGACTTGCAAGAGGTGTTGGGCAATCTGCAAGATAGCTATGTCATGGCGGAATTTCTCAGCGAGGCCTTAAATGAAGACTTTAGCAACGTTGCCCCCAACTTAGCCCAACAGCTACAACAGACACGTTATCAGGCTTGGTTGCAGTGGCAAAGTTTGCAATGTCGCTATCTGTCGGCCCCCATTCGCCAAGTCTTCCGTTCGGAAGTCGTCAACGGCTACCAAGGCTGATTTCCCTAACCCAAGCCAAGCCGCCTCGCCATTCAACACGTCACCACTTCCCCATGGGCCACCTCGTTCTGCTTGCTGTCGGACTCGATCAGTATCACTATCTTCAGCCTCTGCGGTTTGCCGTACAAGATGCCCAAGGGTTGCGGGATCATCTTGTGGAGACTGGGCGGCTTTCTCCGGCTCATTGTGCCTTGCTGACGGAACAGTCTCCCCCCACCGATGATGGGATGGAGACGGAACCGAAAACGGCGGTGTTAGCAGCCTTATTACAAGACTGGCTGCCTCATCAGGTGGGGACGGAGGATGTGGTGTGGCTGTTTTTTAGTGGCTATGTGCTTAATCATAGCGGCCAGGACTATTTTTTGCTGCGAGATAGTGATCCCGAACGCCTCCGGGAAACGGCGATCACCGCTCGCTGGCTGGTTGAGCAGCTTCAGGCTCTCCCGAGTCGCCATATTACCCTGTTCCTGGATATCCGCCGCCCCACGGCCCCGCAATTGGGACAACGGATTGGCTCGGAGTTAGTTCAGTTGGCCCAAACTGCTGAGATTCCCCTCTTGCTCAGTTGTCAGTTGCATGAGCGATCGCGGGAATCGCGGGATTTACGGCGAGGGCTATTTACGACGGCGTTAATTGCGGCCCTACGCTATCACGACGATCGCACCCTCGCTGAGATTGAAGCGGATGTCAGCCAATCTCTGCCGACTCTGGCCGAGCAATGTCGCCAACCGCCTCAATCTCCCTTGTTGGTTGCCTCAGACGTGCAGAAGGGGCGATCGCTGTTTGTGAATGAGATAACCCTGGAGGAGAGTCACGAGAAGGAGGTAAACGAGGTTTCCTCAACCCCGCTTCCCATTCCAGAAGCCACTCCAGAAGCCACTCCAGACTCCCCACCACTCCCGGCTCAGACGGCCACCCCAGCTCCCCGAGCCGGGGGACTCTGGCAATTGGTGGCCGTTTTAGGGGCGATCGCCA
The DNA here is from genome assembly GCA_012911965.1 of Geitlerinema sp. P-1104. Lineage (GTDB taxonomy): Bacteria > Cyanobacteriota > Cyanobacteriia > Cyanobacteriales > Geitlerinemataceae > Sodalinema. Next base: position 6,344 of record SMDP01000086.1, on the reverse strand, counting down.
GCTTCCTGATGGTGGGAGTCTTGGGCGACCCCAGTCCACCGGAACCTGAGCAGTCCAGCCCCACCGCGCAAACGCGCCCAGAGCCACCTGAGCCGCCCTTAGACCCCGGTGAAAATCAAGAAATACTCCAACAGGCTCAAGCCCAAATTGACCCCGGACAAGCCTCATCCTACTGGCGGGCGATCGAGCAAGTGCGACAAATCCAACCCAACCAACCCCTTTATGATCAAGCTCAAGGGGCGATCGAGGGGTGGAGTCAGGATATCTTAGAGTTAGCCGAACGTCGGGCTGAGGCGGGACAGCTTCAATTTGCCATTGATGCGGCTCGCTTGATTCCCGAAACCAGCCAGGCTTATGAAACGGCCCAACAACGCATTGCGACTTGGGAAAATCAAATTCCCTAACTGTAGGGCCGTACCCTTGTGGTCGTCTTCGTGGGGTATTCTCTCTCAGAGTCTCAATCCGGCAATCTTTTACGGCTGTCAATGTTATTGGGCCGGAGAATCTAAATTAAAGATAGTATTCGCTTCTCCCATAACTTGAGGAAGTTCTCCATCCCATTTCTCAAGCATTTCTTGCTGTAGAAGTAAGGAAGTTAAACTTTGATTGATGATTTGATTCGCCTGCGCTTCTGCCCTTGCTTTTTCCAGTAACGCTTGACCTTCCGCTCGTTCTCGTTCTAAGCGAGCTTCGGCTTGCTTGACCAATTGAAGTTCTCGATTGACTTCTTCAATCGCTTGTTGAAGATCAGGAGGCACTCTTAACCGAAGAAAACTAATACTATAAATTTCAATCCCTAAATCTTCGACTTGCGTGCTGAGTTCTGACTCGACTTCTTCTATAAAGGGAGTACGTCCTTCCCCATAGATGTCAAAAGGGGTTTTTCTTGAAGCCACTTTATTTAAAGTGTCTCGCAAGGCTCTTTGCAAATAATCCTCGGTAATCTCTTCAGGAGTCTTTCTTAGATTAGAATAGACGTTGGGGATTTCTTCTCTCTTAAACGTATAGTTTACGGTAAACCATCCATTCAGAGGAGAACCATCTTGAGCTGAAAATGGTAATTCTTCTTCTCCTTCCCAAGTCCTTGTTTGCATATAGGTGGGATAGGTGATCACCTTGTGGTAGAACGGATTAGAAAAATGTCGCCCTACATCTAGGATCTCAATCTCTCCTCGCCTACTGCCGGCTTGATGTACTCGTAACCCCACTTCACCGGGTTGAACTGTATTCATGCCACATCCACTGCCCAGAAGCGCAATAGCTGATAGCGTGATGCCGTATCTTGCTTTACTATTTCTCATGATAGGAGCCTAGACAAGTTTCCGTCCCCTGGCGGGGAAAAGACAGTTAGAAATGTCAGTCTGTCGAGAACAATTAGGTAATGCTTCCATTCCCTTTCTGGCAGCATATAGGAAAAACTCGACTAAGCCCGTAGGTTAGAAACCATTACCTTATGTAGCTTTCAAGGTCCATGTGAACGTGCTGAACGTTCCGTTCTGTGCCGAATTTGACGAGCTAACGAGAACCTAACAAGCCTCGTTTCAAGGCACTACCTAAAACTACAAGATTTTTCAGGATATGTCAATGGTCTATCGCCTTAAAAAATCTAAAATTCCGATTTGTGGTTGATGCTTCGGTGTTTCGGAAGAAGATAGCAATTGGTACAAAAATTTACATGTAGGGAGAGACTCCAGACTATTGTACCCTTAAGGGGAATAGCAGGATTCCCAGACCTGCTACAGCCAGATCTCGATTAAGCGGCGATAGACCCGTGGAGGGCTACGTCAGCAGGTCTGGGAGCTTAACAATCACCGCTCTATTTAGGTGCAGGTCTTTGAACTTAATAATTTTTAGTCATGTTATCTGTTGCTGACGCTGAACGTATCATTTTGGCTGCTGTGGCCCCCTTAACCGAGGTGGAGGGGGTTCACCTTCCCGACGCCACGGGGCGTATTTTGGCCACAGCCGTTAGGAGTCAACTGGACTTCCCCCATTGGGATAACTCGGCCATGGATGGCTATGCGGTACGGTTTGAGGATGTGGCGGACTGTTCAGGGGATAATCCTCAAGCCTTACAGGTCATTGAAGAGATTGCAGCGGGCCAGCCTCCCCAGAACACCCTACAATCGGGACAAGCGGCTCGGATTTTTACTGGGGCTATGGTTCCTCCCGGTGCCGATACCATTGTTATGCAGGAGGTGACACGACGAGAGGGCGATCGCGTCGAGGTTTTACAACCTCCCAAAGCTTTAGGAGAATTTGTCCGTCATCGCGGCCGCTTTTACCAAGCCGGAACCCCTCTCCTCAATCCAGGGATTCGCCTGGGAGCGGCGGAGATTGCCGTATTGGCGGCGGCTCAATGTAATCTGATTAAGGTGATTCGTAAACCTCGGGTAGCGATTCTCTCGACAGGGAGTGAGTTGGTGGCCCCGGATCAGCCTCTCAAACCTGGACAAATTGTCGATTCTAATCAATATGCTCTGGCAGCGTTTTTAGAGCAGTTGGGGATGGAGGCGTTACGGTTGGGAATTGTTGCCGATGAGCCTCAGGTACTGCGTCAGAACATCCGGGAGGCTCTGCAATGGGGGGATGTGGTGCTGTCGACGGGAGGGGTTTCCGTGGGGGATTATGACTATATTGAGGGGATTTTACGGGAGTTGGGGGGCGAGGTGTTGGTGCAGTCGGTGGCTATTAAACCGGGGAAACCGTTGACGATGGCTCGTTTTGCTAAGTTGCGATCACTCTATTTTGGTTTACCGGGAAATCCGGTGTCGGCGTTGGTGACGGCCTGGCGATTTGTGCAACCGGCGTTGCTGAAACTCTCGGGGTTGAGTCAGGGTTGGCAACCCCAATTCGTGCAGGCGATTACGGAGTTGGCGTTACCGGCTGCCCCCAGTCGAGAAACCTATATTTGGGGACAGGTGAAAATTCACGAGGGCCGTTTCTACTTTAATTGTGCTGGGGGCAGTTTTAGTTCGGGAAATTTGGTGAATTTAGCCCAAACTAATGCCTGTGCAGTAATTCCGGTGGGCAGTCCTGGAATTGCGGCGGGGGAACGGCTGTCTCTGCTGCTGCTGAGTTTCTGAACGGTTCACAACATACTGCAACAACAAGGAGATCCGATGGCAAATAAGGTTGAAAACATCTACACAGATATTATTTCCAGTCTGCCTCCAACCGAACGGTTACAGTTAGCAACGCTTATTTTGAATGGACTCGCGAAACAACAAATGAGTCGTGAGATAAATTTTGTTGATGATAGCGATGTCTGGACGCGGGAGGATGAAGACGACTTAGCTCTGTTTGCCTTCCAACAGGGTGTCACTGATTTGTCACAAGAGGAGGATGAAACGGAGTGAGTGTTAATCCGGGTGATATTGTGACTGTTGATTTTCCTGGAGTTACAGGAATTAAACGCCGTCCGGCTGTTGTTCTATCGTCGGCGACTTATCATGCTAACCGTCCAGATGTCATTATTGGACTCATCACATCCCAGAGAAAACGATTGGGAGTCACGGATTATGTCCTTCAAGACTGGCAAGCCGCAGGATTGCGGGTTGCTTCTGTGTTTCGCAGCTTTATCGTTACCTTGCCCCCTTCTGCAAACCTAGTTCGGATTGGACATCTCTCTGAACGAGACTGGCAAGGGATTCGGGACTGTATTAACCTGGCGTTAGAGCGTTGATGAGCGTTTGAGTGAGGTTCTATAGCACTCACCCAGTCACCTGGAATCTCTGAAACGAGTCAAACCAAGATGCTGAAAAGGTTTTTCTATCGTTCACTATCTATATATTAATGTTTAATCCCTCGGACTTATCTCTACGTCGTCTTGTGGCCCAGATGTTTGTGGTTCGGGCCTCGGGACATCTGTTTGACTCGCAAATTCGCTATCCGGCCTGGGAACCCACTCGGGAACGTTTACGCCATTGGCTGGAAGATTGGGGCATTGGTGGGGTGTTGCTCATTGATGGGAGTGTCAGTGAGTTACGGCTGAGAACGGAGCAATTGCAAGGTTGGGCCGAGATTCCCCTGCTCCTCTGTGCTGATATTGAGGAGGGGGTGGGGCAACGCTTTACGGGAGCTACCTGGTTTCCGCCGCCGATGGCCTTGGGGGAGATGGCCCAGGAGAATTGGGCTGAGGCGGAAGGGTTGGCCCGGGAGATGGGGCAATGGTTAGCCTCGGAAGCGGTGGCGGCGGGATTGAATTGGATTTTAGCCCCAGTCGTGGATGTTAATAATAATCCTGAGAATCCGGTGATTAATGTGCGATCGTTTAGTGACAAACCGGAGATTGTGACGGCTTTGGCGACGGCGTTTATTGAGGGAACTCAAACTCAGCCGGTGTTGACGACGGCGAAACATTTTCCGGGCCATGGGGATACGAGTGTGGATTCCCATTGGCAGTTGCCCCGATTGGCTCATGATGCTCAACGCCTGGATGAGGTGGAGTTGTTACCCTTTCGGGGGGCGATCGCCGCTGGGGTGGATGCGGTGATGACGGCTCATGTGCAGGTTCCGCTCTGGGATGAACAGGCCCCGGTGACGCTCTCTCCTGGGATTTTGCGGCAGCAGTTGCGGGGGAACTTGGGATTTGAGGGATTGGTGGTGACGGATGCTTTGGTGATGGGGGCGATCGCCAATCAGTATGATGCCCGAGAGGCGGCGGTGTTAGCGGTGGAGGCGGGCAATGATATTGTCTTGATGCCCCAGGATCTAACGGGAGGGATTGAGGCGGTGTGTGAGGCGGTGCAGTCGGGGCGAATTAGCCGCGATCGCATCCTAGAGTCAGTGCGACGGATTGCCAAAGCTAAAGACAAGCTGAAGGCTTCGACGGCGTCGGCGTTGCCTGATTTAGCCCAAGTGGGCCGTCGTGAGGCTCGGGCCCTGGGCGATCGCATTCTCCAGGGTTCGGGCCAGGCTCGACCGGGACCGGTGGCAGCGGTGGAACAGGGGTATAATCTGGTGATTGTGGATGACTGGCTGCGTAGCCGCTATCTCGACCACCACTCCCCCGCCATCGCTATCCCCAAACAGCAGGGATATCAGCCTTATTTGCTCGATCTGCACGGCGATCGCCACCCCAGTGGGGCGATGGTTTCCCAGGCTACAATTGTGCAAGTTTTTATTCGCGGTAACCCCTTCGGAAGCAGTGCGGCCCTGGCAAACCTGACTGAAGAATGGCTTAACAAATTATTAAGAGATGGCGACTTGAGGGCGATCGCCATTTATGGTAGTCCATATAGTCTCAAACGATTCTTGCGCCAGATCCCTACATCTGTTCCATACACCTTTTCCTTTGGACAAATGGCAGCAGCCCAAGAGATCGCTCTTAATCAGTTATTTCCCGATTCGCGGCTGGACTGGTCATGTCTGACCCCTTTGGCCTAGATTCGCTGGCTTTGGACTGTGTACAAACCATTAGGTTCAGATTTGTTAGGATGGCGTACAGGAAGACCACTCCCAACGATCCCGGAGCACTCAACGTCTAGGACGATGACCAACTTAATGAAAATTCATTAGACTTGAGTATAATTGAGTTGTCCCTACCTAAAGGATCCCCGCTTGTCTGTATAGAAGACTACAGCTTCTGACATTCACTATCCGGATCCGGTTGGCATACCTTAACTCAATCTTAGATTTAAGCGAGTCGTGATCCTCGCGGTCCGACTCAACTCAGCTCCCACATCTATCTACAGTCTACAGTTCAGTTCACGCGCTTATCACAGGGATATATTATGACTCTCACGACAACCACTCGGTACAGTATTGAAACCATTGAAGAGGAAGCCCGCCATTTGGTGCAGAAGGGATCCGTGAGTCGGCAGCAACCGATCTATACCCTTTGTGTCCATATCCCGGCTCGCCATTGGGCTTCCGTCGAGATTGAACTTGAGAAGTATGACTACCTCCTACGCGATCGCATTGGCGATCTCGTCGGTCCCGAAACCTGGGAAAACGACTAGGTAGCAGCTTACCCCCTCTGTTTGCCTCATTTCCACGATCATTTAAACAAGGCTAGGGAGATAGGGAAGTAGTCCTTGTTACCATTTCCTGGCTTTTTGCCAAATTTCTTGCGGGAGGGCCGCCCTTGTCCTCCCGTCCTATCTCCGCCCAAACCCGGTTAAACCCCAACGGTGAGACGTTTTACGACAGCTCACCGTTGGGGTTGTTTGGCTTGTTCTAGTTGTGACCGGTTCACGTAAACCTCTTGCTCGCGTGGAAGCCCCGTGTCTTTAGACCGGGGAGGAAACGCGACAGGGGGACTTTAGTCCCCGTCAATGTTTCAAGCATAGGCGTAACCATCCTTTCTGTGAATGGGTTTGCAGTATTTGTGGCTAATGCCT
>SMDP01000085.1 GCA_012911965.1 Geitlerinema sp. P-1104 | reverse complement strand
CATGTTGACGTTATTGGTGGTTCCGGTGTTGTTTACCTATGTGGACAATCTCAATCGCGCCTTTAAAGACACCTTAAACGGTGGTTTTCAGGGCTTTAGACTGCCGAATCTGTTGGGGCGATCATAGTTATCCCACCCCTATCAAGAACCGACCAGTACTCCAGCCATAATCTTTGATTTGGCTGGTGGTGTAGGGCGCGTAGATTGAGGGGAAAGCCGAAGCTGAAGCTCCAGAAGAAAATTTCGAGAGTCCATCAACGCATTGCCAACACACGAAAAGACTGGCAGTTTAAGCTGGCCCATCATCTCTGTGATAGTGCTGGGATGATTTTTGTGGAAGATTTGGACGTCCGCATCATGGCTAAGGGGATGTTGGGCAAGCATACGCTAGACGCGGGGTTAGGGCAGTTTACCAATCAAATCTTGCCATGGGTAGGCTTCAAACGTGATGTGTATTACGGCAAAGTTGATGCGCGAGGCACGTCTCAAGAGTGTCCGGATTGCGGGGCAGAGGTTCGCAAAGACCTTTCAACCCGAATCCATCATTGCCACAACTGCGGGTCCATCAAACCCCGTGATGTGGCCAGTGGACAAGTCATCGCTGCCCGTGGGCAACGGGTGGTTGAAATTGCCTGTGGAGGGGATGCGGCGGGGGCGGGGGTCACCCAGTCTAGCTGGCACCTGTTGAAGCAGGAAATCTTTGGGGCGACCCAGGGAATCTCCACGCAAATCAAAGATTATGCGTGGAGAGGATGTCAATCCTCCTCATCGCTGTTATAGCTAGAACCCTCCTCAGCGGCGCGGGGTTGGGACCGACGAGAAGGGCGATCGTAGAAGGGAATCGGATCATCAGGCTTCGAGACGACCGTTAAAGGACGGGGACGCGGCTTGGCGTTGCGGTCTGGAGACTGCCCTCGGCGACGCTTAGAGGTGCGTTCTTCACTGGTGTCTTCAGAAATGACCTCGTAGAGAATTGCCTGCTTCCCAGGGTCATTCCCGCGCCGCAAGACTCGCCCCAGTCGTTGGATATATTCCCGGTTGGACCCACTCCCCGATAGGAGAATCGCGACTCGGGCCTCGGGAACATCCACCCCTTCGTTGAGAACATGGGAGGCCACCAGGGTGCGATAGTCCCCCTGGCGGAAACGAGATAGCACCTCGTGACGTTCTTTAACGGGGGTTTGGTGGGTGATGGCGGGAATGAGCAAGTTTTGGGAAATGCGGTACACGGTGGCGTTGTCGTTGGTGAAAATCAGGATCGGTTCGGGGTAATGTTGGGCTAGGAGATCTTCTAAAACTCTCAGTTTTGCGTCGGTTCCCAGGGCGATCGCCTTGGCTTCATGGTGCGCCTTCATGGCCCGTCGTCCTTCTGTTGACCCCGCACTGGCTTTAATGAAGGTTTGCCATCCCTGGAGACTACTGAGACTAATCCGGGACCGTTCTAAAAACTCATTACGACAGTTGATGAGATGCTGATAGCGATCGCGTTCCTCGGGGGACAGTTGCACTTTAATCTGTTCGACTCGATGGTCCGCCAGAGCGTTTCCGGCTAAATCTTCGGGGCTGCGGCGATAAACTTGTGCGCCAATGAGATGGCTTAAATCCTCATGTTTCCCATCGCTGCGTTCAGGAGTCGCCGTTAACCCCAGGCGATAGGGGGCGATCGCATATTCGGCAATTACCCGAAAAAAGTCACTGGGGAGATGGTGACATTCATCAAAAATTAAAGTTCCGTAGAGATGTCCCAAGCCTTCAGCATGAATTGCCGCACTATTATACGTCGCCACTAAAATGGCACTGCGATCGCGAGAACCGCCCCCCAACAAGCCAATATCGGCATTGGGAAAGGCATTCTTGAGATTCGCATACCATTGGTGCATCAAATCCAACGTCGGCACCACAATCAACGTACTGCGAGGGGTTTCCTGTAAACAGAGTTGGGCCAAATAGGTTTTTCCCGCCGCCGTCGGTAACACCACCACCCCACAGCGTCCCGCCTGTTTCCAGGCCGCCAACGCCTCCTCTTGGTGAGGATAGGGTTTCAAGGATAAACGACAGTCCAACTCCAGAGGAAGAAAGCCCCGGGCCTGATCCTCAAACTGCACCCCTTCCGCCCAGAGACTTTCCACCAGCGGGCGATAATCCATCCCCCGAATGCGAAACTTCTCGACGCGATCATCCCAGGTGGCGAACTGAATCCAGCCTTTGGCCCGAGGTGGCGGATGCAGTAGCAGCGTTCCGCGATCAAATGTCAATATCGGGAGTCGAGGCATAACCACTCAAGCTGAAACAACAGGGATGGGAGGGATCTTGGTAGGCTAGTTGAGGAGATTTATCCTTAGCCTGTTTCCTCACTCTATCGTCCCTTGCTATGTCCCCTAGACAACTTATCCTCCTGATCCTCTCAGCTTTAACCACCGTCATGGTGGCCTTAGCCCTCGTCAGCAGTTGGCAACAGCCCCAAATTCAAAGTCGCCTCGACTTAGCCCAAACCAATTTATCCCTACAAGCGGCAGAATGGGAACCCCCGCCAGAATGGGATATGAATGGCCTACCGGGGGGAATCATTGGGGAAGATGTCTATGAGACGGCGATCGCCCAATATCGCGATGCCCTCAACTCCGTTCGACGCACCTTAGACGACAATCAACAACAACAGCTTCTCCTCTCCGACTCTCCCGTCAACGGCTTACCTGAGTTGAATCAACTCGACGGAACAATTCGGCAGGCCCAAGACCTAAAATCCACCTTAGAACTGCGTCTGGGGATTTTACTCGCCCAGGGCGATCGCCCCGAGGAAGCCTTCAGCCTCTGGCGTAACCTCCTAGAGACCTCCGACAGCATCACCGATAACACCCAAGCCCGCACAGCCACCATCCTCATTGACCTCTGGAACCAATCCCCTCCAGAGCCTGACAATGCCGAAGCCCTCCTCAACAACACCTTCTCAGGATGGTTCCGCGATCGCGCCCTGTCCCAACTCTATCGAGTCCAACAAGAGGATGACGCCCTCGCTGCCTTGCAAGCCCAGGAACAAGAAACAGCGCAACAAACCCTCATTAGACTGGTCATATTGACCTTGATTTCTGGAGTCACCTTACTCCTAGGAACCCTTCTGCTTTTATTCTTATTAGGTCAGTGGTTCTTCAAAGGAGAAACAGCAATTCTAGCCAAAAATCAAAGCAACATCTGGGAATTAGATTGGGGCTGGGAAACCATCGCCCAAGTCATTGTTGTCGGCTTTTTTCTCGTATTCTTCATCGGACAAGCCTTAAGTGCCGGAATCATCTTTCCTCTGTTCTATAAACTGGTCAACCTAGACGCAGACTTAAGCACAACCCGTTGGCAAGCCATTTCCATCTTCCTAAGTTACCTTCTCTCAGCCGCCGCCGCTTTAGGAGTCCTATACCGGTCGCTAACCCCCTATTTTCCCCTGAGAGAAAACTGGTTTCGTTTCCGGCTACTCCCCGGACTCGGCTGGGGCTTTGGCGGCTATATTGCAGCAGTTCCCCTCGTTTTGGGCATCTCCCTAATTAACCAAGAAATTTGGGATGGCAAAGGAGGCAGCAATCCCATCTTAGAAATTGTCCTAGAAGGCCAAGACTGGGTCGCCATCATCTGCCTTTTCCTAACCGCCTCAGTGCTCGCCCCCATCTTTGAAGAACTCATCTTCCGAGGCTTCCTACTCCCCTCCCTAACCCGGTATATCCCCGTCTGGGGGGCGATTCTCCTAAGTTCCCTCATCTTCGCCGTCGCCCACCTCAGCGTCTCCGAAGTTCTGCCCCTAGCCACCCTCGGGATTGTCTTAGGCATCACCTACACGCGATCGCGCAACCTCCTAGCCGCCATGCTCATGCACGGCCTCTGGAACAGCGGCACCCTCATCAGTCTCATCATCCTAGGCGGCGGCGCCACCTAACCCCGATTAGGGGCCGATTGCCCAAGCGGTGCGTTCGGGCAAGTTTGAAGCCAATCGTCCAAGTCCAACCCGAATCGATGCCCGAACACACCCTACCGCCCTATTGCCTGTTGCCTCTTGCCTCTTGCCTCCTTCTCCTGTTCCCTGTGTCCAACAAAGGTGGTAGGCTTGAGGGTGGCATATTTGAACTCGAAGTAATAGCCACCCTTCCAAATTGATAGACGATTTACATTAAATAGAGACAAGCATGGTCAGCACGGCACAAAAAACCAATACGGGCTACATTACCCAGATCATCGGTCCCGTCATCGATGCCAAATTCCCCACGGGTAAGATGCCCAGCATCTATAACGCCCTCAAAGTTAGCACTAAAAACCAAGCTGGAGAAGAAGTCTCCATCACCTGCGAAGTGCAACAACTCCTCGGTGATAACCAAGTTCGCGCCGTCTCCATGAGTTCCACCGATGGGTTGGTTCGTGGCATGGAAGTGGTCGACACGGGTGCCGCCATCAGCGTTCCCGTCGGTAAAGTGACTCTCGGACGAATTTTCAACGTTCTCGGCGAAACCGTGGACGAACAAGGTGACGTCACCACTGGCGAAACCTCTCCCATCCACCGCAGTGCCCCCGAACTGACGGAACTGGAAACTAAACCCTCCATTCAAGAAACGGGAATTAAAGTGGTTGACCTGCTAGCTCCCTACCGTCGTGGCGGTAAAGTGGGCCTGTTTGGTGGTGCGGGTGTCGGTAAAACCGTCATCATCATGGAACTGATTAACAACATCGCCAAAGCTCACGGCGGTGTGTCTGTGTTTGGCGGTGTGGGTGAACGCACCCGTGAAGGGAATGACCTCTACAACGAGATGCTCGATTCTGGGGTGATTGACAAAGACAACTTTGAAAACTCCAAGGTTGCCCTGGTGTACGGTCAAATGAATGAACCCCCCGGTGCGCGGATGCGGGTGGGCCTGTCGGCGCTGACCATGGCAGAATACTTCCGCGATGTCTCCAAATTAGACGTGCTGCTGTTCATCGACAACATCTTCCGCTTCGTGCAAGCCGGTTCTGAGGTGTCCGCACTTCTAGGACGGATGCCCTCTGCGGTGGGATATCAGCCCACTCTGGGGACGGAAATGGGTGAACTGCAAGAACGGATTACCTCCACTAAAGAAGGATCGATTACTTCGATTCAGGCGGTCTACGTCCCTGCCGATGACTTGACTGACCCCGCTCCCGCGACCACCTTTGCTCACTTGGATGCCACCACGGTACTCTCTCGTGCCTTAGCCTCCAAAGGGATTTATCCGGCGGTTGACCCCCTCGACTCCACCTCGACGATGTTACAACCCGAAATTGTGGGTCAGGAACATTACGATACGGCTCGCTCGGTTCAATCGACGCTGCAACGTTACAAAGAACTGCAAGACATTATCGCGATTCTCGGTCTCGATGAGTTGTCCGAAGATGACCGTCAGACGGTGGCCCGCGCTCGGAAAATCGAACGTTTCTTGTCTCAACCCTTCTTTGTGGCAGAAATCTTCACCGGTGCGCCTGGCAAATATGTCAAACTCGAAGACACCATTAAAGGGTTCCAAATGATCCTCAACGGTGAACTCGATGACCTGCCTGAGCAAGCCTTCTATTTGGTGGGTGACATCAACGAAGCCAAAGCTAAGGCTGAGAAAATGAAGGCTGAATCCTAGGATTTGCCGGACTAAGACTGTTGTGGGGTAGTTCTTTGGGGCTACCCCTTGATTCACTGTCAGAGAAGATTAAAGGATTATGAGTTTACAAGTTCGTGTCATTGCTCCAGACAAGACGGTCTGGGAAGCAGAGGCCGATGAGGTGATTCTGCCGAGTACCACGGGACAATTAGGTATTTTGGGAGGTCACGCACCTCTGTTAAGCGCCCTGGATACGGGTGTAATGCGGGTTCGTCCGGGTAAAGAGTGGGTTCCCATTGCCCTGATGGGTGGCTTTGCTGAGGTGGACAATGATTTAGTCACCATCTTAGTCAACGGAGCCGAGCGAGGCGCTGATATTGATTTAGAGAAAGCTCGCACGGCCTATGAGGAAGCTAAGGAACGAGTCGCCAAGGCGGCCGATGGTCCTAAACAGGAGCAAATCCAAGCCAAACAAGCCCTAAAACGCGCTCGGGCCCGGTTTCAAGCCGCTGGCGGTTCAGTTTAAGCCAGACGAGTTAGCCCGATTGGAACCGATAAGGGGCGATCGTGCGATCGCCCCCTTTTTCTTTCCATAAAGAGTCACTTTAATTAGGACAGTTCATCCCCTTTTTCAAAAAGTGTGACATAGTCTGTAGGGGCGAACCCTTGTGGTTGCCCTCTCGGTGTTCTATGTCTGGCAAGGATTTCAAAAAATGGTATCAATTCGCCAAAGTTATTTTTAGGCGGTTTTCATAAAGATTAAAAGTGGTAATTTTAATCCGTCTATAATTCCAGAAAACAAACAGTAACCAGTTGACGCTTGAGCCTTGATCGTTGACAGTAATAGAGATTCCCATGAGTTGTCAGGCGCACCACGTGCGGCTGGGCGACCACCACTTCGATATCGCTCAGTGACCAGGGTGCGCCCCTACCTCTTCCCCCTGTTGCCTGTTGCCTGCTGCCTTCTTCCCCCTCTTGCCTTTCTTATGAGACAACCTCTACCACGTCGTAAGTCTTGGTTTCCCTGGAGAGAAATCCTGCTGCAAGCGAGTTTAGCAGCCATCTGGGCAGGTGCGTTTGGCAGCATCACCGGGGGAGTGTGGCTGGGGGCTAAACTGATTGTCGACCCTGATTCCGCCCGCTGGCTCTCGGATAATCTTCCTGACTGGACTCAGCTTGGCTTTCAATCCTCCAATCGCCCAGAAACCCTAAGCGACATCCGCGATCGCATCGAAGACAGCGGCTACACCCCCGCAGAACCCATTGAAATCCCCGGGGCCAGTGTCGAACCTGATGTGTTGCTACCCATCTTGCAAAAACGTCCTGACCCCTGTGGTAAGCAATGTTTTGAGATTGTGGCCCTACAGATTTATCAACGAGTCTCCCCCGGCTGGAACCCTGAAGAATCCTCATTGTTCTATCTCACCGCAGAAATTGCCGTCACCGGGCCAGCAGAATCTTACGCCATCGCACCCTTAGTTAACGCCAAATCCCTCCCCCCCGGCTCAACCCGTCCCCTACCCCTGACTCACTTACAAGCGTTGACGGACAATGCCCCAGCTGAGGGACTTTGGTTTAACCTCATTGGAGAACGAGACACCGGAGAAGGGGGACTCAGTTATGGCCAGGTCTATCACTACAACCCCAGTCGTTATAGCCTTAGTTTGATGCTGCAATGGACTTCTCCAGCGGGACAGTTGCCCCAATGGCAAGAGTTTACCGGAGGAGGACGACCGGAGTTTGTGGTCGATCGCACCGTCGGCCTAGAACCAGATTTTGGCATCTATCAACTGCGATCGCGCAACTTCTTACCGAACCCTGTGCAGTTGGTTCCCCTCTCCCTCAACGAACCCGCTTTAGACAGTCGGACCTATCAAAACGCCTTACTGCTCGCTCGTAATGGCTTATGGTCCGAGGCTGAGTCTATTTTGCGCTCTCTCAAACAGGAACGGGGCAGTCAATGGACATCAGAGGCTCAAAGCCAGTTAGATAAGATTGCCTTCCATGCCGAAATTCTCTCCGCTCAAGCCGATGCGTCCTGGGCCAGTCCGAGTCAGAAACTATTAACGGCATTGCTCGATGGCCGCTGGAATGAGTCTACCACCATCCTAGACGGCCTTGGAGGTAGCGAAATGTCTGAGGTGGTCTCGATGCTGTCATCAGATACCCATCGACTCTGGCGACGCATTGAAGCCATGGTTCGCGTCAACCCCACCAATCAAGAGGCAATGTTCTGGGGGGTGATTGTGCGATCGCTCGACCGAGGACAAGCTGAGGCGATGAGTTGGCTGGCTGAACAGGAGAATGTCTCAGAAACGACTCTGGAAGAGGCAGAACAAGTCTTAAACCGCATGGCCGAGAACTAAGCAGGCTAACCAAGAGAGTCGCCCACAAGGGTACGCCCAGGGCGACCACAAGGGTACGCCCCTACTGCCTAGGGCGACCACAAGGGTACGCCCAGGGCGACCACAAGGGTACGCCCCTACTGCCTTCTGTTCCCCGTTCCCTTCTTCCCTACAAAACCAAAGATCAGAAAGAGCACCGACGACTGGCCGTGTTTCGTCTCGGTGCTCTTACTGGTTCGCTCCTCACACAATGGTTACTATAACCGAGGATTTCGAATTTGTCACCCCTTTTTTACGAAAATTTCAAGAGTTTGTCACATTTGCGAGAGAGCCTCCACCCCCAGCCCCACTTCCAGGAGCCAATATAATAAGGCTCCAGTAACCGATAACAGCCCTAATCGGACTGGGGAATGCTCAGCCGGCGGGCAATCGCGGTAAAATTCCTCAAAGGCGGCACTGAGTCCCATCAGTAACTTGAGACTATCCGGCTCCGGGGTGAGGGCGATCGCATCAGCGACGGTGACACAATGAGCAATGAGCCGGGCTTCGGCCTGATGGCTGACACAGAGATGTCCCTCATCGGCTAACCAAGGCAGAGGCTGAGGGGCGACAATTCCGGCATTCTCCAGACGAATCCAGCCCTCTCGTTCCCCCAACCGCAGCAGGGACTGACAACGGGCATGGGCATATTGAACCACAAAGGGAATTTCAATCAATCCGGGGTCATCGCTTCGACAGCGACGAGATGCTCCTTGACGCACCGTTCCATCGGCCCAGGTTTGTAACCACTCAGCCAAAACCCGATCGCGGATGGAGATATCCAGTAACCCAGGAGGAGTCACCGAGACCCTATAATCGGAGGCATCTAACGACGTGGCTAAGTCTTCAGCGATCGCCAACCCTTGTCGAGGATCCAACTTGAGGGCGATCGCACAACGATACCCAACCGGGAGGCCGCCCCGAGTTCCCTTCAGAGAAACCCGATGGGGACTGTTCAGGTGTGCGATCGCCCCCTGCAACTGATGCCGCAGGCGATCGCCCAAGCTGATAAAGTTTCCAGTTAACATCTGTGCCTGTATTTCTCGCCGATTGCAACGAACTATGACTGGATTTTTTGAGAAACTCAACCGTTCTATTGCCCAAAACAGTAGTTTACTCGTGGTCGGGATCGATCCCAATCCAGAAATGATGCCTGGAGGCGATCCATCGAGCCAACATCACTCCATTGAGGCCTTAGGGGACTGGCTACGGACGATCATCGAGCAAACCGCCGACCATGTCTGCGCCTACAAGCCCAGTTTAGGGTTTTATCAAGCTCTAGGAGCGCCCGGATTCGAGCTATTGCGGCAGGTCTTGCAGGATATCCCCTCCCATCTTCCCATTATCATCGATGCCAAACATAGCGATCTCAACACCGCCACCCCTTTCGCTCACACCCTCTTCCAAGAGTGGCACGTAGATGCCGTCACCCTATCTCCCCTGGCGGGCCAAGATGCGATCGCCCCCTTCCTCCTCTATGGAGACAAAGCCAGTTTTATCGTCTGTCGCACCTCCAACCCCGCCGCCCGTGTCATCCAAGACTACCCCCAAGGTCAACTGCCCTTTTACCAGCATCTAGTCCAAGAAGCACGAACCTGGGGATCTCCAGAACAGCTTGGCTTTGAAATCGGCACCTCAACCCCCGAAAGTTTGGCACAAATCCGGGCCTTAGCCCCAGAACGGATGCTTCTGGCCCGTAGCATTTGGGGAGACACCGCCCCCCTAGAGGCCTTCCTCAAAGCCGGCCTGGATGCCAGTGGCAATGGTCTTCTACTCCCAGTTCCCCAGGATTGGCTGCGGGAGACGAATCTCGCCGAGAAATTACAGAACTTAAACCATCGCGTGAGCCAAGTCCGCCAAGAAATCAGTCAAACCGCCGCCAGTTGCCAACTTTGGACAGCTCCTCAGTCTGCCGAACCTCATCCTCACCGGGACTTGATTTTGCAACTGTTCGATCTTGAGTGCATCCTATTCGGGGACTACGTACAAGCCTCGGGCGATACCTTCGCCTACTATATCGACCTGCGCAAAATCATTTCTAATCCCCAGGTCTTCCATCAAGTTCTCAATGCCTATGCTGAGATTTTGGAAAATCTCGTCTTTGACCGCATTGCTGGGATTCCCTATGGCTCTCTACCCACCGCTACCGGTCTCTCCCTACGGTTACATCATCCCATGATTTTTCCTCGTAAAGAAGTCAAAGCTCATGGAACCCGCCGTCTCATCGAAGGAGAGTTTCATGCTGGTGAAACCGTCGTAGTTGTTGATGATATTTTAATTAGTGGTAAGAGTGCAATTGAAGGAGCGCAAAAACTGGAATCGGCTGGCTTGAAAGTACAAGATATTGTCGTTTTGATTGACCATGAAAAGGGAGTCAAAACTCGTCTAAAACAACAGGGATACCAAGCTCATTCTGTTTTAACTATCTCTGAAATTGCCCATAGTCTCTATAATGCAGGGCGAATTACTGAGTCTCAACTTGAGGTACTTTTACACCATCAGGCTTCTATATAAACCCCCAGCCTATAGGGTAAATTGTCATTCTCAAAATAGCTGTGATGAATATCACAGGATTTCTGTAAGTTATATCATCGCCGGCGGTGTTTAAGATCGCCATCAATTGGCGGGAGTCATCACCGCAGAACTTAGAGATGTCGTCAATACTAGAGATAGTCAAGGATACCCCCCACAATGATCATGTTACCCTCACTACAACTCATCCCTGGTGCAATTCCGGCGATGCTAGCCTCAGCGGCGGAACAGGGTTACCTGACGCTTGCTGATCGCTATGGCTTACTGGCCGCCACTCTCGATGACACCCTAGATGACATGGAACGTCGTGCCATTGACCGCTTGTTACGGGCTGTGATCCGAGGCAAAATCAGCATTGTGGAAGACCTCTGTTTAGGCTGAGACCGCCCCAGACGACGGGGATTGGATTCGTTGCTCCAGACTCTGCTCCCACGCCTAAAACGCTCATTGTTCAGAGTTAAAGCCCGTTCACCTTCTAATCGCTGCTAGATTTGATGTCATCTCCAAACCTTCGCGAAAGAAAACCAACGCCAACATTTCAGACTCAGTTGCAGGTTGGCTCAAGGGCCATCATCCCTGGCATTGATAGCCATTGCCGTCTACATGAAATCTTCACGAAATCTTTAAACGACCCTAGACTCGCGAGCAGAGAGTCCTGATTCCCCTCGTTTAGCCGGGTATGGCCTTGAGATCAGACTTAACATAACCCCCCTAAGCTTGCTAGAATCGTGTAATTTGAGTAAATTCACGGTTGACAGAAACAAATGCAGTGGCTATTTCTGCCACAATCGGGTAGAACAGAAGTAGATCTTACACTCCAACCCAGGTAGCTTGGGATGCCAAAAGACGCTCCTCAAACCTCGAATCAGCCAACGCGGGCCCTAGCCGTCAGCCTGCCACTTTCCTTGCTCAAAAGTGGTCAGATTCTGGCGCTAACGGAAGACTCCAAAGGGGG
Source organism: Geitlerinema sp. P-1104 (assembly GCA_012911965.1). Taxonomy (GTDB): domain Bacteria; phylum Cyanobacteriota; class Cyanobacteriia; order Cyanobacteriales; family Geitlerinemataceae; genus Sodalinema. The sequence continues at coordinate 6,065 of SMDP01000085.1, read as the reverse complement.
GCTAATTTTACAGAAAGGCTTTTACTGCGACTGGATTCCACCGGGATCCCTGGTGGGAGGCTGTTACGACATCGACTGCACCCGGATTCATGTATCGGGGAAGGTGCGTTTTTATGCCCCCAACAGCCAGCAGGAGCGATCGCAGGCCCTGCAAAAGCGCATGGGAAGTATCGCTGATATTCAAGACATCCTCAACGAACCGTCATCATTTCGACGGGCCTTCCTAATTCTGCGCCACTTGTCTCAGTGGCTTTCCTACCGAGAAATGCGGGGGATTCCCCATGAACTTCTAGCTCAGTTAGTCGGTGTAAACCCAAGTACCGTAAGGGTGTTCTGGAAACGCTATCTGTTAGCCGCACAAAAACGGGCCCAGACCGAATCGGCCAAAGCCAGGCCCCAAGTCCTGACCTAACTCCATTAGCTGCATCAGACGAGCAGTCTAGGAGGGTTAGCCGTTAAAGGGATGTTAGAGGCTCAGAACTACTCCAGCATGGTGATCCAGCCTCGGCGAATCGCATGAAGTAATCGATCCACAGCCGCAATCTCCTCCTCAGAGGGGAGATGGTTCAGAAAGAGCGAGCGCAACACTTGACGGTCTTGGCTGGAAATTTTACCAGAATGCCAAACCCGAGCCGCTAACTCGCTTAGGGTTATACCTGATGGCGTTGTTGAAGTAAACATCAATAAAATGGAATTTCTGTATAGACGGCTACAGTCCAAAAGTGTCCGATCTTCTCTTTAAGTCTCGCGATCGCCATCAGATTTAACCGTGATATTCATCACATCATCTTGTAATTTCGATCGCACCGAACCTCAGGCTCACCTCTGGCCGAGGAGAGTCAAACAGACCATCGGGATCAAGATCTGACCACAGCCAGTCGACAGATGAGCCTGCAACAATTCTCAAGGCTGAGAGATCCGGATTTTAGGGACGAAGGGAGGAATAGCTGAGAAAACCGGGGCACATCTCTATAAAAGGACAATACCATGACAACCATTTTGGTCGTAGAAGACGATCCCATCAACTGGATGGTGTTTCAGAAAGTTCTCAAGCGACGGGGAGGACTCGACTCAATTCACAGTGAAGACGTTGAGGAAGTTCTCAGCATCGTGCGATCTGGGGAAGTTTCCGTCGTCTTGATGGATGTGTCCCTAAAAAACAGCCATTATCAGGGAGAGTCCGTCGATGGAATCCGCATCACTCAACTCCTCAAAGCCGATCCCGAAACCGCCAACCTTCCTGTCATTCTCGTGACCGCCAACGCTATGGTGGGCGATCGCGAAGCCTTCCTCAAAGCCAGTGGCGCTGATGGCTACATCGCCAAACCCATCCTGGATCATGTGGGCTTTGTCCAACACATCAAACAGATTATCGCCGATCACAACCCCAGCTAAAATTCTCAGCCGATCCCATTGCCGATCCCCGTTTCTGATACCATAGATACCAAAGACAATGGCTCAGACATCACGCGCGGACCGTCACCTATGGCTCTTGAGGTGGGATTCAATACCTTGCTGCTCATCGCGGCCTATCTGTTTGGCTCAATCCCGACGGGGTATTGGGTCACCTATCATTTGAAAAATATTGATATTCGTCACTATGGCTCCGGTTCCACCGGTGCGACTAATGTCTTGCGCGTAGTGGGCAAGGGGGCAGGATTATTCGTCCTCTGCGCCGATGTCTGCAAAGCGATCGCCGCCATTAGCCTAGTTCGATGGGGCTATTACCTGGCTGATATCTATCAACTCTTTCCCCCAGGCGTTGGTCTAGACATCTGGAAACCCTGGATGATGACCCTCGCTGGACTCGCTGCCCTGTTTGGCCATTCCAACTCCCTCTGGCTAATTATCGGCCCAGGACGAGATCCCAACCTCGCCAACGGCGGAAAAGCCGTGGCCTCAAGTTTGGGGGTCTTGTTGGCCCTGTCCTGGCAAGTCGGCTTAGCCACCCTGGGGATTTTCATCACCATTATCACCCTCTCGCGCATCGTCTCCCTCAGTTCCATGCTCTCGGCGATCGCCATCTCCGTTTTAATGATCGGCACCCACCAACCCCTCCCCTTCTGTCTGTTTGCCATCGCCGCCACCGCCTACGTCCTCATCCGCCACCGAGCCAATATCGATCGCCTCCTCGACGGAACCGAACCGCGTCTGGGCCAACAAGTGCAAGCCAGCGACTAACGGCGATCGCCACGGGCATCACCGTTTCCTCAAACTGAACTCCCTCCAAATCCGCATCCGTCAGATCTGCCGCCATTAGGTTGGTGCGAGTTAGATTCGCCCCCGTAAGCTGGCGCCGGTCTGAGCGGTTCAGGTGAGTGATTTGAGCCGGCATAAACCAGCCCAAATCACTCAACTGGCAACTACTCCACCGTGACCGACTTAGCCAAATTGCGGGGTTGATCCACATCCAAGCCCCGCCGAGCCGCAATGTGATAGGCCAACAATTGCAGCGGAATCACCGCCAAAATCGGCGAGAGCAGTTCTTCAACCACCGGAACGGGGAGCAGATCATCAAAGGTTTCCTCCGCCTCCTTCTCATCCATAGGAGTGACCCCAATCAGCCGAGCATCCCGGGCCTTAGCTTCCTGAGCATTGGAGAGGACTTTATCGTAAACCGAACCAGGCATGGCGATCGCCACCACCGGCACTTTGGCATCCAACAGCGCAATGGGCCCATGTTTCATCTCCCCAGCGGGATAGCCCTCAGCATGGATATAGCTAATTTCCTTAAGTTTCAACGCGCCTTCGAGGGCGATGGGGAAATTAATGCCCCGGCCGAGGAAGATAAAATCTTGCGTCTCCCCAAACTCATGAGCCAACTCTTCGATATAGCGTTCCTGACTCTCCAACACCAACTCAATTTGCCCCGGAAGTTGTCGTAACCCCGATAAAATCTCCTCAATCCGGGCTTCAGGCAGAGTTTGCCGACGGTAGCTCAAATCCAAGGCCAGGGCATAAAACGCCATCACCTGAGCCACAAAAGTCTTCGTCGCCGCCACCCCAATCTCAATTCCGGCATGAGTATCGATGATATTGTCCACCAAATTCCCCAGAGAGGATTCCGGGCGATTGGTAATCCCCAGCAGACGGGGACGAAATTGTGGCTCCAAATCAGCCCGTCGGTCCTGTTCCATAGCCAACGCCGCCAAAGTATCCGCCGTTTCCCCCGATTGCGTGACCCCAACCACGAGCGTATTAGCCATCAGCGGCGCGGGAGCATAGCGAAATTCCGAGGCGTATTGAACCATCGTGGGAATCCCCGCCAACTGTTCCAGTAGATATTTCCCCACCAGCGCGGCGTGCCAACTGGTTCCACAGGCCAAGATTTGGATATGTTCAAGGTCTTGATAGAGACTTAAGTCTAAATCTAGATCAACCGGTGGTGTTCCTTGGCCCGCTTCCCAGGTGCTGTTGGTATAGGCCTCTAAACAGACTCGCACGACTCCCGGCTGCTCGTAGATTTCCTTGAGCATGAAATGTTTGAACCCCTGTTTTTCCACCACAATGGGGTTCCAGGTGAGGGTGCGGGGGCTTCTCTTGAGGCGATCGCCCTCAAAATTATACAGTTCTACCCCCAGAGGGGTGAGTTTACCCATTTCGCCATTGTCTAAGGTCAAAACCGCCCGAGTATGGGGAATGAGAGCCGGAGTATCCGAGGCGCAGAAAAACTCCCCCTGGCCAAAGCCAATGGAGAGGGGAGCTTGTTGGCGAGCGACAATCAGTTCGTCGGGGTAATCGGCATGAATGACCGCAATGGCAAAGGCCCCCTGTAAGCGATTCACCGCCTGGCGCACAGCTTCGAGAAACGGGGAGGAGGTGACGGTCGCCGGGGCTGCTGGCTCAGGAACCTTGAGACATTCAGCAATCAGATGGGGAATGACCTCGGTATCTGTGTCGGACTTAAACAGATGGCCTTTAGCCTGTAAATCTGCTCGTAGTTCCCGGTAGTTTTCGATAATGCCATTTTGCACCACCGCAATGCGCCCGGAGACATCCATATGGGGATGAGCGTTATATTCCTCGGGTTTGCCATGAGTGGCCCAACGGGTATGACCAATCCCGACTTGAGCCGGGTTCTCCTCACCGTCGAGCTTACGGCGTAGGTTGTGGAGTTTCCCTTTAGCCCGCACACAGTGAACCTGATGGTCGTTCACCGTAGCGATTCCCGCTGAGTCATAGCCTCGATATTCCAGTTTTTCCAACCCAGCCAACAAGATCTCGCTGGCGGGCTGCATTCCGATATAGCCGACGATTCCACACATATACGCTCACTCCTGACGAACCCGTTGATAAACCAGACCTGGCTTATGAACTTAGCAAAACTTGAGACCTTTTGACAGGCAACTAACTCGCTCCTCCGGATCATCTCAAGGAACTCACTCATATCCCCAGCAAAAAAGGGGTGCGATCGCACCCCCATATAGACGAATCGAAGATCACATTAAACAGACGTTCAATGGATATTCTCTAATAAGCCAGACCCATGCTGCGGGTGGTTTCCGCACCAAGATAGACTCGGACGCTCAAGAAGTCGGTCGGGCAAGCCGTTTCGCAACGTTTGCAGCCGATGCAGTCTTCCGTACGGGGAGAGGTAGCAATTTGGCCAGCTTTACAGCCATCCCAAGGCACCATTTCCAACACGTCTAGGGGACAAGCACGGACGCATTGAGTGCATCCGATGCAGGTGTCATAGATTTTTACCGAATGAGACATTGAAGATTACTCCAAACGAATGCTCTGCGACTGGTTTTTGATTATTGTCGGACTGGCAAAATTAGAAATTCTGTCAATCAGCGACCTTTGGATTATGGGCTAGTCTATCGTGTCACTTGGGCTAGGATGACAAAATGCAGCAAAACTTTAACAAACTTGACATTTCGGAAGTCCACAGGGAAACGGTTACAGCCCTTAGCCCATCAGTCTTATAGGAGATTAAAGCCCCAATTTTGCCAACACCGGGCGCGTAGACACCATATGGCGATCTAATCCAAGCACCTTGGGATCAATTCCAAGAGCCAGGGCAATCAGTTGAGGCAAATGTAGCACCGGTAAGCCAAGTTTCCGGCCCATGACGGTTTCCACATCCGGCTGTCGGGAGTCCAAATTGAGATGACAGAGCGGGCAGGGCGTTACCATACAATCTGCCCCTGCGTCAAGAGCTGCTTGTAAATGAGTTCCCGCCATCTGAAAGGACTGTTCTGTGGCGTAACTAGAGAGGGGCCAACCACAGCATTGAGTGCGTCCACCATACTCAATGGGGGTTGCGCCCACCGTGCGAAAGACATTTTCCATCGACTGGGGGTTATGGGGGTCATCATAGGGGAGATGACTCTGAGCGCGAAGGATGTAGCAGCCATAGAAGGCCGCACATTTAAGACCACTGAGTTTGCGTGTAACCCGCTGTTGCAGTGCCTCAAGACCATAATCTCCCACGATCGCCCACAGCAGATGTTTAACCTCCGTCGCCCCCTGGTAGGGAGAACAGTGGTCTTGACTCAGGAGGCCATTGATTTGCTCAACATACTCCGGGCGATCGCTCTGAGCGGCTTTTAAGCGTTCATCCACACGCCCAATCACCCCCTGACAGGTACTGCAATGGGTGAGTAAGGGCAGATTGAGTTCCTCCGCCAGAGCAATATTGCGAGCATTCACCGTATCTTCGAGGAGGGCCGATTCTTCCTTGAAGGTTCCCGAACCGCAACAGGCAGCCCGTTTCAGTTCAATGAGTTCAATATCGAGAGCTTGCGTTAACGCTGCCGTCGAATCATACAGTTCACGACAGGCCCCCTGGGCCACACAACCAGGGAAATAAGCATATTTGAGCATAACAGTTGCCGGGTAAGCGTTCTCCTCTCCCATTGTCCCTAATTGCTGACCCAAGCGCACCGTCGACAAGCATTTAGGCCAACAAACCCCCACAACCGACGAACCATCAGAAGGCGATCGTGAACCCCCCACGTCTTTTGTCTTGCCCCTTGCCCCTTGCCCCTGTTCCCTGTTCCCTGTTCCCTGTTCCCTGTTCCCTGTTCCCTGTTCCCTGTTCCCTGTTCCCTGTTCCCTGT
>SMDP01000084.1:16288-17547 GCA_012911965.1 Geitlerinema sp. P-1104 | reverse complement strand
AAGCCAGCGAAAAAGAACCCCACTCCCACCATGATGCGGAAGGCGTAGTATACCAGTCCCACCATGGAGGGACGGTCTTCGGGTTGCCATTCTTTTAAGCCGAGAACGGGTTTCGAGAGGGTTGGCTTCAGTTCGAGGATATAGCCCAAACCATTGGGAATCGAGAGTTCCCAATCATTGCGTTCAGCGGAGACATTGGGCAGGGCCAGGAGACTCCAGGAGGCGGTTTGGCCGGCGGGAATGGTCTCCCATTGGGCTTCCATGGCCGCGAGTTTCGTCGGTTGTCGTTCGTAGACTTGTTCGCCGTTGAGGTGACCCACATAAATTTGCAGGGGGGCCACGGCGATGGTCGCGGCTAGGGCGATTTTCAGGGAACGGTTGAAGAATTGCGGATGTCGTCCCCGCAGCAGGTACCAAGCACTAATCCCGCCAATGACAAAGAGGGAGGTTTCTAAGGTCGCCAGGAAGGTATGGGCGACACTATTGACCATAAAGGGGTTGAAGATGGCTTGGAAGTAGTCGCTGACGACGAATTTCCCATCGACGACTTCTCCACCGGCGGGGGTTTGCATCCAGGAGTTGGCGGTGAGAATCCAGAAGGTGGAGAGGTTGGCCCCAAAGGCCACCATAATCGTCGAGAGGTAGTGCATGAGGGGAGGGACTCGCTCCCAGCCAAAGAGCATAATTCCCAGGAAGCCGGCTTCTAGCATGAAGGCCATGGAGGCTTCAAAGCCGAGAATACTGCCGAAGAAGTCGCCGACGGCTTCGGAAAAGGGACCCCAGTTGGTTCCAAATTGAAATTCCATGGGAACGCCACTGGCGACGCCAATGCCGAAGTTGAGGACGTAGAGTTTAGCCCAAAACCGAGCATGGTGGTAATAGTCGGGGTTACGGGTTCGTAACCAGAGTCCTTCGACGATAACCAGGTAAATGGCCATTCCTGTGGTCAGGATGGGCCAAAGCATATGAAAAATCGCGGTTAAGGCAAATTGTAGCCGCGATAACACTAAGGTGTCTTGGAGAAACTCCATAATCTTAAGTCTTGGATGAGACGTGCAGCGAATGGGACAATATCTCCCGTACTTGTTATATCGCAAACCTCTGAAAAAATGGAATGACAAGAGGTCAAAGAGTCCTGAGACGTTGGCGATGAGTTGGCTCATCTCTATCTAAGGGAGGATGGCAGTTTTTCCTGATAGCTGTACGCTTTAATTCCAGGCCTCTCGGGGCGATCGCCCTCCCAGACTGACTCAACACTG
>SMDP01000084.1:0-15579 GCA_012911965.1 Geitlerinema sp. P-1104 | reverse complement strand
TGGAGCGCCCCCGCTGAAGCCCTCGAAACCATCATCATCCGCTACAACCAAGACGAAGTTACCGTCACCCTCGACGACATCATCAACTTCGGGCGTACCGGTGACCTTCCCGAATTGGAACAACTCTTGGTGGACCAGGAGGACATCCTGCAAGACGCAGCCGCCGATGTTCTCAACGTACTACAAACGGCTCTAACGCAAGAGGTGCGGCTGAGTTCCCGTCTGCGTCAAGACATTTCCAACTTCCTTAACAGCAGCACCGGTGAGTTCGTGGTGTTGCAACTCAACCGTGTCATCAGCAGTGCCGACGACACCGATGATATCGAGTCCTTACGCAGTGCCCTGATTAACGTCTATGAGACCAACGAATTTGTCTCATTCCTAACCTTGCTCGAAGCCTATCCTGATCGGGTGGTACGGGTCAATGCCACAGGTTTACAAGGCGTTGTTCGCGATGTGGACTTGTTTGTCAACCAAATCGAGCCGGCCTTAAACGTGATTCGTGACCTCCTGCAAGACTTTGTCTGCGAACCCCGTAGTCAAAGCCATCTTCCTGCCCAGAGCGAATCCGCCTCCAACCCTGAGATGGAAGGAAGCCAGTTACAGGTCTACCGCTCTGACTCAGGTTTAATCTTAGAACCCTCTCACTCACAGTTTGCCCAATCTCCTGTCCACTAAACCTCAGAGGTCGTTATGTTCAATCGAAATGGTTTAGGCTCGAAGCCGACTTCAGCCCGCAAACCATCTATACCTCGGCGATCTTGGGCAACCCTTTGTGGCCTGGGAGCCGGACTAATGGTTTCGACGCTGGGACTCGGCCGTGCAAACGCCGCTCAACGGCTTGTGGTCACTTACGGGCCCGCCGACCGTAGTATCCCCATTTCTCAGTTAGAAGAAGTCGCCGAGACAGGCGTGATTCCCCGCGATGCCTCAGTTCTGCGGTTCGTCGCCAATCAATCGAATTTGTCTGGGGAAGATCTCCAAGCCATCCTCACTCAAGAGCTTGGTGTGAGCTTGCGGTTCATCGATGATGTGACCTACACCCTACCTGGGGAATATGTCTTGTTCCAACTCGGACAAGTCTTTCATAATCGAGCCAGAGTTGCTGAAATTCAGTCTCTACGGGCTGCTTTAATTAACTCCGTCAGCAATGATGGTCGCATTTCTCTGTTGCAGTTTCTGCAAAACTATCCCAACCCGGATTTGTATATTGATGGGTTCAGATTGCGGGGGAATGCCCAGGATGTGGCTAATGTCATCAATGACATTGGCGATCGCCTCGCCGGCCCCATTGCTGTGGCCCAAGATCTGATTGATAGTTTAGTCTGTGAACCTGCTCAACGAGACTAATCCTCAACGTCACCTCAGTTAGCTCCGTCCCGATGTTCCAGGTAAGAACGTCGGGATTTTTATTGTCCAAAGACCTTCACATCCCCGTCTTGTCCCAGAACCAGGCGTAACCGTAGGGAACTGTCATGGGGAGAGGCGAGAGAGTGTCCCAGTTCAGGAATCTGACTGTACTCCTGGAACTGAACCGCTGAACGCCCGAGGGGGGAGACTTGGGTCAGGGTTCCCGACTCATCTAAGACTAAGGTATATTCCAAACTTTGATTTAAGCCCTCGGGAGGAGTCCAGCGTTGCTGAAAATAGCGGCGTACCTCCGTCACCTGAGGCACTACATCAAACACCGTCTCTTGATCCTCCCCGACAGGAGCCGGTCGTGTCAGGGGAACAAAGGGTTCGGGTTCAGGAACTTGGGAGAAATCAACCCAAGGAGCAGCTTCTGGCCCAGATAGGGGTTGTTCAAACAACAAATCCGGGGGTTCAGAGCCGCTGGGAGAGGACATCCCTGTGACTGGCGTCTCGGTTGAGGATGGGGGGGGAGCGGAGAGTGGGGTTTGAGTGGGGGGGGCGATGTCTAAGGGAGTTACCCGCTCTGGAGGCGGGGCGCTGGAACGACTTAGGGGCGGTAACTCGGCGATCGCCGGCGGGGGAGGGGTTGGCAGCGTCTCGGGTTGGGCCAAGGATTGGTCTGCTAGACTACCCAGCACCGTCTGGCTAAAGACCTCCGGTAGAGCCTCCCAACTATCGACAGGGACTGAAGGGGGGGAAGAGGGGGAATCTTGAGCGGGGGGATTTTCCGCCAAGGGGGCTAAGGCGACCACTAAACCCCCCGTGGCCACAACCCCAACTAGGGGACTGAGCCAGGCCGGGAGACCATCCCCCTCGCGGTGAACTTGAAGCCAAGACTCCCAATCCGCCAGAAAACTCTCTAGGGCGGAGAGAACGTCAAACAGTTGTAGGGTTCCCAAACGAATCACAGCGCCACTGTCTGGGGTGGCCAGGGTTCCTAGGACTAAATTATGAGCAGCTAAGCCCTGGGGTTCCATATAGGTGGCAGCACGGGGTTGAGAGATGGCGGCGATGGTGGTTACCCCAGGCTGGGCCGTTCCCCGCTTCACCCGTCCCCCATAGGCGGACTGGGGAGGGGATGACAGAGCCTCTAAGTGTTGGGTCGATTGACTTAAGAACTCCCGCACATAGCCGCGCACCGATTGACTCAGATGGAACAGTTGCGCCTGATCCCCAGATACCACTTTCTGCTCTTCGTTCGGGAGGCGGGGGTCATCTAACACCAATTCAAAGCGCAGATTCGATAACCGGGGTCGTTGGCGAGACGACAGGAGCGATCGCCGTCCCACCACTGTTAAGCGACAGGTGGGGGGAGTATATGAGCGTTCTAACCGTGTTGACCAAATCTGTCCAGACCAGTGACCCTCTGCCATCGCTTACCTCCATTCATAAAATCGTTGAAACAACCCCCCGTTTCGATGGGGCATTACGGCTTCTTAGGGAGAGCCGACATCCAGTCCCCAGGCCAAATGGCGATCGCCTTCGGGACTACTATAAAACACGAGATCCACTAACAACTTCAGGGCCAACGACTCGACTAGGGTTAACTTTAGGGTTCCCAGAGAGCGTTGTAGGTAGCCCTGCTTAAACCGTTGTAAATACTCAGACAATAGGACGGCTTCTCGTGCTGGACGTTCAAGCTGAGTATATTGTTCTAACAGGGCGATGGCCCGGCGAATCGTCTCTTGATGTTCCTGAGCTAGAGCGCAGATGAGCTGACTTAGAATCTGCATCTGTTGCTGCTGAGGCAGTTTTCCCGTTAGGGCGGGGTGTCCCTGGCGTAGGTGTTCGAGAGTCTGGCGATCGCTCAGGTCGCGCTCTAGTCCCAAGGTTACCACGGTTCCCCAAAGGTCTTCACTTGATAGGTTCAGCAGGGCTTGTAGGGCTAGTAAGGTCAGGTCTAGGTGAAGCCGGGGGTGGGGGGTTGTCACAGGGGGGAAGAAGGCAGTAGGCAGTAGGGGTGTAACCTTGTGGTCGCCCTTATGAGGCGTTCAGGAGCAGGGCGAGTAGGGCTAGGATGAGACTAACTCCGTAAAAGCGGGAGACGACTTGGAGTTCTGACCATCCTGATAACTCAAAATGGTGATGCAGGGGTGTCATTTTAAACAGACGTTTGCCGACTCCATCGGGATTTTTGGTGGCTTTGTAATAACTGACTTGTAGGATGACGGAGAGGGTTTCGGCGAATAAGACACCGCTGAGGAGGAATAGGCCAAAGAGGACATTCCCTAAGATGCCAACACTGGCTAAGGCCCCGCCAAGGGCGAGGGAGCCGGTATCTCCCATAAAGACTTTGGCGGGGTTGCGGTTGTGGGCCAGAAAGCCTAAACAGGCGCCACTGAAGCAAGCGCAGAAGAGTCCTAAACTGGGATGGGCGGGGGTGACCATGGCGGCTAGGGCTAGGAAGGCGATCGCCCCGATTCCGCCCATTAAGCCGTCTAAACCATCGGTGAGATTGGTGGCATTACTTTCAGCCGTCAGCACAAAGCCGGCGACAATCCAAAAGAAGGTCCCCAAGGGTAATAGCCAGCCGCCGGGAAACTCAATGGAGGTTTGAGTGGAAAAGTCGGGGTTGAGTTTGGCCCAAGCACAAAAGAGGAAGGCAAAGCCAATTTGTAATGAAAGCTTGGTTCGGGGGGAAATGCCGTCATTGGAGCGACGGCGAATCACCTGCCAGTCATCGAGCCAACCAATAAACCCGTAGGCTAGGGTGAGCAGCGAGACGGCCCAGAGGGCGGGGAGGGACTCCCCGGTGATGCTGGGGGCTAGATAGGCCCAGATTAGGGCGATCGCCACGGCTAAGGGAACAAAGAGAATGCCCCCCATGGTTGGGGTTCCTGCCTTTTTTAAATGGGCCTGAGGTCCTTCTTGACGGATACTCTGTTTCAGCTTCAGTTGTCGTAACTGAGGGACTCCCCAACGGCCGATCTGAGCTGAGGCCATGGCGGTGAGTAGCCAGGGGAGGGTGAGTGAGTGACCCAGGGCCTGCCAGTTGCCGCGATAACTGTCGAGGGCGATCGCCCCGAGGGCCAGAAGTAGGGCTAACCCCCAAGAGAGGGCGGTTCCGCTCAGGGGTCTTCTATCTGATCTTGATACTTTAGTATCCACAACTATTCCTCATGACACAGTAAGGCGGAACCGTAACGCCGAGTCGCACTCCCGCCGAGTTGCTAAACCTCCTCGTCGTTGCTGGTATCTGTGTCACTGTCGGTATAACCATCATCATCTTCGCCAATCAGACCCAATTCTTCGAGTTCTTCTTTGCGAGCGGTACGTTCCTCTTCATCCCGAGGAATTAGTCGTCCTGTGGCTTGCAGCCATTCTAAGAGAGAGGTTTCATTATTCGCTGGAATCAACTCCGCTTGTTCATGACGGGGAAGTTGACGCAGGGAGGGATTCATCGGATCGATCATGGGCTGTTTGGAGATATTTGACGCATAGACCTTTCTGATTCTAGGACATTCTGGGAATGGTGAGTCCTTTTAGGGGGGGGCGATCGCCCTTGAGTCCTTTCGATTGGACTAAAACCCCAAATCCACCGAGACCTTGAGGGTCGCATAACCCATGTAATACCTCTCGACGCTGCATCACCCGGACAATATCGGCTCCCGTGGCGGGCTGGTTTCCTTGACCAAGGGTGGCGAGGCGATCGCCCAATCCCAGGGCCATCAAGAACAGGGCCTGGGGGGTAAATCCTTCGTAATCTAAACCGGCGCGATCGCCCTGACGTTGCAGAGCGGTAAAATCCACATGGGCGGTGATGTCCTGTTCCCCGACAAAGCAATAGGGATCATCATGATGCCGATGCTGGCGATAGCATTGTAGGGTTCCGCGCGATCGCTGAGGATGATAGTAATGCCGAGCCTCGTAGCCATAATCAATGGTAATCACATAGCCCCGTTTGAGTTTCTGAGCTAGGGTCTCCAACCAAGATAAAGCCGCCAAATTAACTTCGGTGGTATACCCCTCGGGGAACTCCTCATCGCTCACCCCCACCTGTTCAAAATACCCCGCTAAGGCGGGAGTCGAGAGGGGCCCCAGTTGCTCCTGAAAGCCGGTCGCTTCATCCCAACTCACATAACATTCCTGCCATTGTCCCTGTTCTCGTTGCAGGCGATGCACGGGAAAGGCATCGACTAATTCATTGGAAAATAAACAGCCCTCTAGGGAGTTTTCAGCGATATCATCCCAAGTTTTCCAGCATAAATTTGCTCCTTTAATCTGCTGTTGTTGCTGACGCAATACGGCGGATTTTTCGATGATTGTATAGGTAATTGCCCTGAAAAAATCTGGTTTATTCTTGTTGATATAACGCAAAATATCGACGGCTAAAATCCCTTGACCGGCTCCCATTTCAACCAAATCAAAGTGCTGAGGACAACCCAGAAGCGTCCAAATCTCAATCACCTGTTCTGCCAACAACTCCCCAAAATCAGCACTTAAATAAGAGGAGGTGACAAAATCACCACTCGCTCCCAGCTTCGCCCCCCGTGCATAATAGCCCTGTTGAGGATGATAGAGCGCCGCCGCCATGTAGTCTGCAAAGGACAGTCGCCCTTCGGGGCTGTGGAGAATCTGGTCGCGAATCGCGGCAACTAAATCAGGATTAGACGAAGCAGTCATCGGGAGGATTAGGGGATTAGAGCAGGACAGGGGCCGCAACCATCGTGGGCGATCGAGGGTCAGACGCTTCCCTGAGAGCTTATGCTAGGGTGTGTCAGACTCCGACTCTGAGAGCGGGGCAGTTGATCACCGTTACGCGCAACTCTCCATGGACAGTCCAAAAGAAGGAATTGATTACGAAGGTGCTTGGGATTGTTATGCCCAAGCTTGGCAAACGATTCATCCCGAGCTGGAGTATATCGGGGATGAGTGGGCCGGTCAAGGGGCGGGAGCTGCCGCCTCCTTAGCGGAGTATGAAACTCTGATTGAGACGGAGTTTATTGCTCCCTATATCCGCTCAGACCAGGTGGTGTTAGAAATTGGGGTAGGTGGGGGCAAAACCAGCGCCTTATTGCTGAAATATGCCCAGCGTTTAATCTGTGCCGATATCTCCCAGAAGATGCTCGATGCGACCCAAGTCCGCTTAGGGAGTGAGCGCGTCGAGTATTGTAAACTCGATGGGATCAGTCTGGAGCCGTTGGCGGCTCATTCCGTTGATGTCTGTTTTTGCTATGACACCCTGGTTCATGTGGAACCGAGGGATATTTTTAACTATCTGCGACAAATTCCGCGACTCTTGAGGGGCGATCGCCTTTGTGTGTTTCACCATACCAATGTCCTGAGTGAGTTTGGCTGGAAGAAATTCCTCAAGGAACTGGACATTAACTTAATGGGGAAACGGCATGGCTCAGCTTTCTCCGTCATGACCAATGAGATTATGGAGAAGTTTCTCCAGGAACTCAACTATCAGGTGTTGCTCAAAGACACCAGCAGCGTCCCCCGTGATTGTGTCTGGATTTGCCAAGCTCCTTCCCTGGAGGGATAAGGGTCTGGCTCTTATCTTCCTATGGATAGACTTGCCCGATGCTGTTCTGAGAAACCTGGCGGCAAGTCTGTCTCTCGATGGAGAAATCTTGGGGTGTGAGGTTGTTAGGATCGTAGTCAAGACCTGAAGGTTAACAACAGTTCAGCATCCTGTTGTTGCCTCTGAAATTATTTATAGAAAATCAATGAGAGCGGACAAGCCAACTGGAGAGATTCCCCTCAAAACCCAGGGATATTTTCGGTGTCATGATTCATTGTCCATTCTCCCTTTTTGTAGAACTACAGAGAATTTTTGATGACTACCGCCGTAAGAACCACCTACGCCCTCGAACAGTATCTCGGTGCAGAAGCCGAAGACCTATTAACCCATCGTTGTCGGCTATCCTCGGACCAATTACATCATCCCTCCCCTCATATTGTGGATGAGATCTTCGCCCAGAGCGATCGCAATCCCCAAGTTTTGCGAAGTTTACAGCAGTTGTTTAGCAGCGGACGCTTAGCCAACACCGGCTATCTGTCCATCTTGCCTGTTGACCAAGGGATTGAGCATACCGCCGCCGCCTCGTTTGCCCCCAATCCGGCCTACTTCGACCCGGAGAACCTAGTTAAACTGGCGATCGAAGGGGGGTGTAATGCGATCGCCACCACCGTCGGCGGCTTAGGGATCGTCTCCCGTCGCTATGCTCACCGCATCCCCTTTATTGTCAAACTCAACCATAACGAGTTACTGACCTATCCCAACCGCTACGACCAAATCCCCTTCGCGCAAGTGGAACAAGCCTGGAACCTAGGCGCAACAGCGGTCGGCGCGACGATTTATTTTGGTTCTCCTGAATCGGCCCGACAAATTCGCGACATTGGTCAGGCCTTCGCCCGGGCCCATGAATTGGGGATGGCCACGATTCTCTGGTGTTATCTACGTCATGGTGTCTTTAAGCAAGACCAAGACTATCACACCGCTGCCGACCTCACGGGTCAAGCCAATCATCTCGGGGTCACCCTGGAGGCGGATATTATCAAACAGAAACAGCCCCAGTCCAACGGTGGCTTTCCGGCCGTGGCCAACGCCACAGGGGAGAAATACGGACGCACCGATGAGCGAGTCTATCGCGAGCTAAGCAGTGAGCATCCCATTGATTTAACTCGTTATCAGGTCCTCAATTGCTATGCGGGACGGATTCCCCTGATTAACTCTGGGGGAGCTTCGGGAGACAATGACTTTGCCCAAGCCGTTCGCACAGCAGTGATTAACAAACGAGCCGGAGGTGCGGGGTTGATTTCTGGCCGCAAAGCCTTCCAACGACCCCTAAGTGAGGGAGTTCAACTCCTAAACACCATTCAGGATGTGTATCTCTCCCCTGAGGTTACCCTGGCTTAATCAAGGCGAGGACGTATCCGATGGAAGCGATATTTAAGATAGTCCCCTAGGATGCGATCGTGGTCAAAACAGAGATTTTCAGGAATCTCCCAAGGCCCGAACACGTGAAGATGTTTGGCATCATCCCCGGCCTGGGGGGTTCCGCAGGCCGTCGCTAGGAAGACTACACTGAGGGTATGCTTGCGGGGATCGCGATCGGGGTTGGAGTAGACATGGAACAGTTCCACCAGTTCCACCGTTAACCCGGTTTCCTCTTTCGCCTCCCGTCGCGCTGCTGTTTCCACGGACTCCCCGTAATCAACAAATCCCCCCGGAAGCGCCCAGCCATAGGGGGGATTCAGCCGCTCAATCAGGACGAGGGGCCGTTGGGGGCGATCGCTCAGTTCGATCAATAAATCGACAGTTGGGGCGGGGTTACGATATTCCGGCATCAAATTTAAATTAAGGCTAAATCAAGACAGTTTTCCCGGGGGGGTCGTGTTAGAGTCAAGTGAACTTTTTATTGAACGCCAAGACAGTTAACGATTATGCCATTTCCGAGAGCTAGTGGAATTTTATTACACCCGACCTCACTACCCGGTCGTTTTGGGATTGGCGACTTAGGCCCAGAAGCCTATCGCTTCGTAGATTTCCTGGAGGGGAGTGGTCAACAGTTATGGCAAATTCTCCCCCTCGGGCCGACGGGATATGGCAATTCCCCTTATATGTCCTATTCGGCGATGGCAGGCAATCCCCTGTTAATCAGTTTGGAGTTGTTGCGCGATGATGGCCTGCTGACGGATGCGGATTTGGAGGGGGCCCTGGAATCTCGGGGCGATCGCGTTGATTTTGATGTGGTGGAGCAGGTGAAAACTCACCTGCTACGGAAATCCTACAAAAATTTACGCAGTCGCGCCTCCTCAGACCAACAGGAAAACTTTGTCGCCTTTTGCAAGGACAAGGCCCATTGGCTCGATGACTATGCCCTCTTTATCTCCCTGAAAGCGAAAGTCTTTAATAACGCCAGTTGGCATGAATGGGATGAACCGGTTGCCAAACGGGATCCAGCGACGTTAGATAAATGGCGGGATGAACTGGCGGAGGAGATTGATTTCCGCAAGTATCTACAATATGAGTTTTTCCAGCAATGGTCAGCTCTCAAGAAATATGCCAATGATCGCCGGGTGCAAATGTTTGGCGATATCCCCTTCTATGTCGCCCATGATAGTTCAGATGTCTGGGCCCATCGGGAGATCTTCTGTTTGGATGAGGAAACCGGTAAACCTTCGCTGATGGCTGGGGTTCCCCCAGATTATTTCAGTGAAACGGGCCAACTCTGGGGCAATCCGATTTATAACTGGGAGAAGCTCCTGGAAACGGATTTGCGCTGGTGGATGCAACGGTTCCACGCGGTACTCGATCGCCTGGATCTAATTCGCATTGACCATTTCCGAGGCTTTGAAGCCTATTGGGCCGTTCCCGGCGAGGATACAACGGCTATGAATGGGGAATGGGTGGAAGCCCCTGGCTATGAGTTTTTTGAAAAGCTTAAGGCGCAGTTGGGAGAACTGCCCATTGTCGCCGAAGATTTGGGGATTATTACCCCGGAAGTGGAAGCCTTACGGGATACCTTTGGCTTTCCGGGTATGAAAATCCTCCATTTTGCCTTTGACTCGGGTTGGGATAATCCCTATTTGCCCTTTAATTATGGGTCGAATAACTTTGTGGTCTATACCGGAACCCATGATAACAACACCACCATGGGCTGGTATAACAGCCGCAGTGAGGAGGATAATCAACGGGTTTGGGACTATCTTGGCTGTACCCGTGGTGAAGGGTTCCATTGGGATTTGATTCGTTTGGCCTTGAGTACCAATGCTAATCAGGCGGTGTTCCCGCTCCAGGATCTGTTGGGATTGGGAGAGGAAGCCCGGATGAATGCTCCGAGTTCTCCGCAAGGAAACTGGGAATGGCGTTATCAGGCCGAAGACCTCACCGATGAACTGCGCGATCGCCTACGGTTCTATACGATGGTCTATGGCCGCGGACCTCGGTCTTAGGGGAACCACGTAGGGGCGCACCCTTGTGGTCGCCCGAAGACACAGAGGACGAGGAGGGGAGGGAGAAGCTTCCCTCCTCTTTTCTGGTTTTATTGAAATTGCAGTCAGTCAAAATAGGACGCTCTTAGGGCAAAAACAGCTTTTTTAAAGTGCTTTTAGCTATTTTTCAGGTCATGTTTGAACTGTTTGTTTTTGCAGGCTGGCCAGGGTGTTCTGGATGAGGTCGGGGGGGACGCGATCGCTGACGATGGCATGGCCGATGCTGGTGGGGAGGACGAAGCGAACTTGTCCATCTTTGACTTTCTTATCGGTTTGTAGTTTGGCGAGAATGGCGTCGATGTCCAAGGCTGGGGGGATGGTGGTGGGAAGTCCGGCCTTGGCAATGACTTGGGCTTGCCGGGCGTCGTCGTCGGCGGACCAAAGGTTGAGGGCTAGGGCTAAACGGCTGGCGGCGATCATGCCAATGGCGACTCCTTCCCCATGGAGGAGTTCGGTATAGCCGGTTAAACTTTCTACAGCATGACCGATGGTATGTCCATAGTTGAGGATGGCTCGCAATCCGGCTTCTTTTTCGTCTTGACTGACTACTTCTGCTTTGGCCTGACACGATCGCATCAGGATTTCATGGAGGAGTTGATTGGAGATATCACGGGGACTGGCTAAACGTTTAGCGGCTTCCAACTGACGGAATAAGTCAGCATCCCAAATGACTCCATATTTAATCACTTCAGCAATCCCAGCTCGGAACTCTCGTTCAGGAAGGGTTGCCAGAACCATGGGGTCAATCAGCACGAGGCGGGGTTGATAAAAGGCTCCGATGAGGTTTTTGCCTTGGGGGTGATTCACCCCGGTTTTGCCGCCAATGGAGGCATCAACCATGGCCAGTAGGGTGGTGGGAACTTGGATAAAGCCAATTCCCCGTAACCAGGTGGCCGCCGCAAAGCCGGTCATGTCTCCCACGACACCGCCGCCGAGGGCGACAAAGGTGGAGTTGCGTTCTAAGCCTACCTCTAAGGCGGCGTTGTAAAGGCCGGAGACGGAGTCTAGGGTTTTGTATTCTTCTCCATCGGGGAAGAGATAATGGTGAACCTCAAAGCCAGCACTCTCTAAGCTGGCCACTGCCCGTTTACCGTAATAGCCAAACACTGTAGGATTGGACACTAGCATCACCTTACGACCTAAATTGAGGGATTTTATCCAGACCCCCAGGCGATCGAGGCTATCGGAAGCCAAGGCGATCTCGTAAGCGTTTTGAGGCAAATTCACAGGGATAACGGACTGCGTCATGGTTTAATAAGGCAAATAGGTATTTATGAAAAAGGAGATAACCTTATGTCTGGTGTTGTGGCATATCTGCTCATGGTCGGTGGTGCATTCGCATTAGCTGTCGTGTTACTGCTAGGACTGCGGGCCGTCAAACTCATCTAGTCACCCCCGATGGCTTGGCGATAAGCGGGATCTGCGATCGCCACTGACTCCCGAACGTCAGCCAACGCCATGGACCAACGCCATGGAACAGACGAAAGACGCGATCAGTGATTGATCGCGTCTTTCCGTTTTAGTATTTTATGGGATGTTGGCGAGAATTGAACAGCGTTCCGAGCTTGCATTACCCTCTGACGGAATGGCTAACAGTAGAGGACTGGGGAACGACACCCCGTTTTCCCTTGCCAGACACAGATAGAGGACTGGTGGGATTTAAGCCATTGAGGCTATGACTGTTGGCCTTATAAGCCTCCTGGAAGTCTTGGGTGGGTAACGGTTGTGGGGAAGATTCTGCCCCGGTTAGGTTAAATCGATAGCCGACGTTACGAACGGTTTGAATTAAATTCGGTTGGCGGGGATCTCGTTCAATTTTCTTACGCAGGGATAACACATGGGTATCAATAGTCCGTGGGTTATCAATGGCGTCGGGCCAAGCTCGTTGTAATAATTCTGAACGACTCAGAGGAGTGCCTCCTGCCTGAGCCAAAACATAGAGTAGGCTAAACTCTTGGGGTGTCAGTTCGATGGGTTGGTCTTGATAGCGGACACGGCGCTGCACGATATCCACTTTGATGTCACCATACTCCAGATAGGCGGGAGGCGCCATGGTCCGGTGACGGCGCAGTAAGGCTTCGACTCGCGCTAAAAACTCCTGCATCCCAAAGGGTTTACAGATGTAATCATCAGCACCCGCCTTTAGGGCCGTAACTACATCCGCTTCATTACTGCGTGCTGAAAGCATTAGCACCAGACATTGATGTTGCTCATAGAGCCAACGGGCAAATTCGACCCCATCTCCATCGGGTAGATCGGAATCTACAATGGCTAAGGTGGGTTGACGATGAAAGAAGACATCTTGAGCGTGTCGGAGGTCTGCGGACTGACACACGCTGTATCCGGCTTGCTGAAGATGCCAACCTAGGAGCGATCGAAGTTGAGGGTTTCCCTCAACTATTTGAATGCAAACAGAACTCACGACAAACTATACCCCTGTAGTTTTTGAGCAGTGGAAAACTTGAATCAACCCCAACCTAGCAAAGGCTTTGTCATGGTTCTGTAACTCCTGTTACGTCACGCTAGTCCGTGATCCATGTCAAGGACAGGCCGGGGAACTTTCTGTTACCCTAAAAGTGGGGAGCAGCTCCCTAGGCTTCCTCCCTGTCCCTCGTCGATTACTCCTCCTGTTACCCTGCTTAGCCATGTTACAAAATACCCTGACAATCCGGCATTACCAAGCCCTGACCGACCGATTCACGACCCTCTGGAGTCGGGGATATCGCACTGATGATCTAAGGCTCTACTTAGATGGTTATTTGAGTGCCTTACGCCAGGAGAAAAGCCTGGAGCCAATTTTGATCCACCGTCTTGAGGAGGAAGCCTTACGCTTTATCCGAGACCCCTCAAATTTTGAAGTTCCCTACTACTAATCTGGGTAATCCTGGAGGGACGGGAACGTCTCAGCGCGGAACGCAACCCCTGACGGCTTCCGAGGGTTAACTGTGAGTTAGGGTTGACATTCTGGATTAATATGGGCAATACAATAACAGTTTTTGCCTTGCTTCTTCGCGTCAAACATGGCTTCATCGGCCAAATGAATCAGGGCATCGAGCTGATGTCCATGGGTTGGATACAGACAAATTCCTAAACTGGTGGTCACCGAGACGGTTCCCTCCTCTAGTTCAAACGGTTCTGAAAGGGTTTTAACGATTTTTTGAGCGACTCGTTCCGCATCGGCAATACTGGGAATACCGGGAAGAATGACCGTAAACTCATCTCCTCCTAAGCGAGCAACGGTATCACTTCCTCGTAAACTGCCACTGAGACGCTTGGCGACATGCTGAAGTAAGATATCTCCAGAGGCATGACCGAGGGTGTCATTAACTTCTTTGAAACCATCGAGATCCAAGAACATGACACCGACCAGTTTTTGATGGCCTTCTGCCCATTCAATGGACTGTTTGAGGCGTTCTTGAAAAAGCTTTCGGTTTGGCAGTCCTGTTAATTCATCATGGTTGGCATCCTGTTTTAACGCCGCATTGGACTGGGCCAGCTCAGCCGCAACTTGTTTAAGTTGGTCTTCGAGAAGCTTACGTTCCGTGATATCCCGAATGACCCCAATCAGAAAGTGATTGCCCGCTCCATCAGAGTGTAGCGATCGCTTGGTTGCTAAAATATGAAGGTTGCCCTGAGCGTCGGTGAGGGTTTCTTCCGTCTCGCGATCGCACCCTGTTTGTAAGACACTCTCATCTTCTTGTCGGAAGGCTTGGGCTTGCTCCTGGGGGAAGATCTCAAATTCGGAGCGATTGAGTAATGTGTTGAGAGGGTATCCCACCAGCTCGCTATAGGCCTGATTCAAAACCACAGATCGCAATTCGGTATCTTTGACGAAAATCGGATCGGGGATCGTGTTGATGATACTTTGCAAAAATTCCTTAGAGCGGCGTAACTCGTCACTGAGATAGGCTAAGTAACTCACCACCATGGCGGTGGCTCCTGTGAGGGATAAAATCGGGGGAATCACGGGAATCCAGAGATTGAGGCTATAGGCCCAATAGGCGGTTCCCATCAGCAGTAGTAGAGCCACCACCAAGGCCGCCAGCGATCGCCGTACCGATTGTAACTGCCAACTAATCAACGCTCCCACCCAGGCCCAGAGAACAATCCAGAAAATCTCTAGCAGCGTGGGCCACAGGGATATAAACCGTCGTCCTTCTAGGGCAGCATCGAGAATCTGTCCCACAAACTCTGCTTGCAGTAACACCCCCGGAACCTCCGTCTGGGTTTCTAGGAGACTGCGACTATAAGGCGTAATAAAGACATCTCGCAGACTCGCCGCTGTCGAACCAATCAAGACGACGCGATCGCGAATGTCCTCCTCTGGCACCTCCCCATTTAAGACCTCTCGTAAGGATACGGTGGGAATAAGATCTGCCCGGCCACGATAGTTGACCATAAACTGATAGCCACGATCATCGGCTCGTACATAGGGGCCAGCATTGGCTTCAAATTGGGGAATGACCACTTCACCCAATTGCATCTCACCACTGGGTGCTGCGATTGGGGTGATGTTTTCCTGCTCTAAATACATCAGGGCTAACTTGAGGGCAAAGCTGCGGTGCAAGGTTTCCTCATGATCACGCAAAAACAGATAACTCCGACGAACCACCCCATCGGCATCAACCAACGTATTATTAAAGCCCACAGCCCCCCGTTCTTTCAGGGCCTGCGGGGGCGATACGTGGGATTCGTAATCAGGCTCAAGTTTCTCAATGCCGATGAGGTTCTCCTGTTGCTCAAATAAGGCAACTAGATCCTCATGGCCCGGTTCCATGGCTAAATCCCGATAGAGATCTAAGCCAATCACCCGAGGATTCGATTCGTCTAAGCGGCGGATCACATCAGCTAAAACGGCATCGGGGATGGGCCATCCCAATTGACGCAGATCGGCTTCGTCAATTCCCACAACCAACAGACGGTTATGCAACTCTTGTTCAGGGCGCGATCGCAAAAACAGATCGGACATGGCCCATTCAACACCTTGCAAGAGTCCAACGGCTCGCACCAGCAAGACAAAACTCGCCACACCAGTGGCCGCTAGAATCTTGTAGCCTTGGGACGAGGCTAAGTCTAGGGCGGGTTTCGCAAAACGTCGTTTCAAGGCTAACCACATGATCGTTGGGAGGATAAAGGGAGGTTACACGAAAGAGTCCGGGAGCGTGGTAGCCCCGTGATTTTAATCCGGGGCGGAAACGCGACTCGTGCGGCTTTAGCCGCAGT